>CAYWXT010000075.1:0-22247 GCA_964462125.1 uncultured Pirellulaceae bacterium
CGCTTTCACTCTGGCTCCCTTCTCCCCCGAAAGAGACGCAAGTGGTGCTTGCGTCACCAAATCAGCCGCTACTGCTTGCAGCGAGCCACTTTCAGCTTCTGGTGAAGGATCTCGACTTCTCGCTTCAAAGTCGGTTCGAGTTCAGCTAGCCGTTCCGGGATGTCCTGAGCAGCGTGGATGACTGCCAAAACGATGATCAGATCCGCTTGTCGGTCGCAGACGAACAGGTGCTTGTTGACGCGATAGAAGCAAAAGTCGGAGTGGAACTCCGGGTGAGGCCGAAGCAAGTCTGGCTCATCCTGGATTCGAAGCAGCCCGGCCTCCAGATCGTCGATGTAGCGCCGAGCGACCTTCTTGCCCCAATTCTCGATGGAGAACTGCTCGATATCGTCGATGGCCGCCAGAGCGGAATGGGTGAGGGCTATCCTTGGCGATTTTTTGGCACTCACGAACGGGCTTTCTTCATGGCCTTTCGGAGGTCGCCGGTGAATTCCACGGTTCGGCCTTCGATGGCATCTTGGTAGCCAGCCAGGATGGCATCGCGAGACTCGGCAGCTTCCTTCTTGAGCTTCAGCTGACGCAGGACGTCTCGAACGAACTCGCTGGGAGTGGCGTAGAGCGTGCCGTCGCCGCAGTTTTCATCGATGAAAGCCCGCAGTTCGTCGGTAAGCGATAGATTGAGCGAGTTGGCCATGGAACAGGTTCTCCTTGAGTAGCTCCCTCCAAGGATAACATTTGTGACTTTATTCGTCAATATTCGCCATATCATGGGCTTTCGAGCAGAGCATTGAGCCGCTTGAAAGCTTCTTCGAAGCGATCAAGGGTTTTCCCACTCGCCGCGATCTTCTTTTGGAGGCTCACCGAGTTTTCCGCCAAGTACCGAGCTGGCCGGTAATGATTGAATCGCTGTCCGTTATTCAACGGGTTTTCCTTGAAGTGTCTTGGTTCAGCGGGCTCGGAGGTATTGCTGCTGGGCGCGGGCGTCGAAGTGTCAAGCTGGGGACAGTGCCTGTCAAGCTGGGGACAGTGCCTGTCAAGCTGGGGACAGTGCCTGTCAAGCTGGGGACAGTGCCCGATTATGGCCGTCATGAAAGTCGATGATGCACAGCACCCGCGGGAGGATTCGAACCTCCGACCTAAGCTTTAGGAAAGCTCCGCTCTATCCCCTGAGCTACGCGGGCGTGGTTGCCCGGCAGGAGAACGCGACCAATTGGGCTCACGTTCCCTCGACGTCAGAAGTGTACCCGGTTCGGCGGCAGACGGAATGGGCGTCGCACCGCGGACGTCGGGACTTCGAAAGTCCCATCACGAGTCTCATCACGGGAGTGGACCACGAAGGGGCACGAAGAAGAGGGGGGAAGGGTCTGGGACCTTCGTGATTCTTCGTGTCCTTCGTGGTGACCCCATTCGCGCGCCGACCGTCGACAGACCATCGCAATGGCACGGACTGTCAGCCGCCGGTGTCGGTACAACGAATTCTGCCGGATCCTGTTGTGGCTTTCCAAGCCTTCGGTGGCGGGGCCACAATGGGTTGCCGGGCGTTCGGTTGACCCTCGTCCGTGCACCTGTACCTTCCCTTCACTTGGACTGGACCAGCCGTATGCCTTCCCCTTGCGATGAAGCTGTCTATCGCATTCTCGACGCGTCGGCGAATCGCGCGGCGGAGGGGTTGCGGACGATGGAGGAGTTTGCACGCTTCGTCGAGGACGATCCGCGGTTGTCGGAGCGTCTCAAGTCGCTTCGCCATCAGCTGGCCGGAGCGATGGGGCGTCTGGCTCGCCCGAGACTGTTGGCCGCGCGGGATACAGCAGGCGATGTCGGGACGGTGATCGCACATGCCGAGGAGTATCGACGGACGAGCATGGCGGAGGTGATGGCGGCCTCGGCGGCGCGGACGCAGCAATCCCTGCGGTGTCTGGAGGAGTACGGCAAGACGATCGATCCCCGTCTGGGGGCGTTGATTGAGCAGCTCCGATACGACTGTTACGAGGTGGCCGCGGAACTGGAGTTGAGGATGGAGCCGGATCGTCGACGCCAGCGATTGAACGCCAGCGTGCTGTATGTGTTGCTCGATGCCGATCGGTCCGCCGAAGCGTTTACCGAACGCGTTCGCTGCCTCGCGGCCGCCGGCGTCGATATCTTTCAACTCCGCGACCATTCCCGCGATGATCGGACGCTGTATGAACGAGCCTGTTTGGGCACTCGCATCGCGCGGGAAGCGGAATCGCTGTTCATCGTCAACGACCGCGTGGATCTGGCGGTGGCTGCCGACGCCGATGGTGTTCACGTCGGCCAGGACGAGTTGCCGGCCGCCGCGGCGCGACAGATCGTGGGACCGCAACGCTTGGTGGGTGTCTCCACCCATTCGCTGCCGCAAGCGCGGGCGGCGGTTGTCGAAGGGGCAGACTACATTGGCTGTGGGCCGATGTTTCCGGGTCCCACCAAGCCATTCGACGTCTACGTTGGCCCGGCATTGTTGGAACAGGTTGCCAATGAAGTGACGTTGCCGGCGTTCGCGATCGGCGGGATCACGTCGGACAACCTCGACCAAGTTCTTGCAGCAGGGGTTCGCCGGATCGCGGTCACCTCGGCGATCGGTGCGGCGGCGGACCCGGCGACCGCGGCACGGGAGCTGAAAGGGCGGTTAGCCGAGTCCGCAGCTTCCTAGGGAGAGTCGACGCGTTTCGAATCGAACCGTGATGCTTTACACGTCGCGAAAGAAGATCGGATGCGAGTTCACGACGGCAGCAGCGTATGGAGGGCAGCTTCGATTTCCGAAACGGTCTCCGGGGTGTATCCTTCCCAGACCCCCGCGATCTTGCCTTCACCGTCGATCAGGATCGACGTGGGAAAGTAAAGGGATGGTTGGTCGAGACGTTCGGCCGTGCTGCGGCGCGTGAGCCCACGAGGGTCGGCATAGGCGGGACTGGACACCTCTTGGGCGTCGAAGTAACCGGAGGTTTTCTCCCACAAGACTTCAAAAGTATCGGGTCGACCCTCGCAGGAAACCGGGACGAAGCGAAACCTTGGATGCTCAGCGAACTCCGACGCCATCTCGGCAAGCTCTGGATATTCGATTTGACAGGGCGGGCACCAAGTGCCCCAGAAGTGGAGCAGAACCACGCGATCGCCGACGTGGGCCAGGGGGGGGAGTTGGAGCCCGTCGGAGAGTTCCACCAGATCAAACTCGGGCGCCGGCTTACCAACGGCCGCATGCTTCCCATTGGTCGGTTGATGCAGCAAGATGGCGGCCATGATCCCCGCGATCAGGATGATCGGCAGCCACCAGAGTCCTCCTACCAGCTGCTTCGAGCGCCCTGATCGACTCGGTCGAATCTCTCGGGTGCTGTCCGACCCTTCTTCCCGGCGCGGGCCTTCTTCCCGGCTTGGGCCCTCCTCCCGGCTTGGGCCACTATGCTGGAGCGGGGATGTTAACGCTGAATCACCCATCTCGGATTATTTGTTTCGTGCGATTGCTTGACCATCACTCCTTCGCCTGCCTGACACTCCTTCTGTTGGTAATGCCCGAAACGGTGGGGACATCCGCCGCGGAAACGACCCCGGTTCCGGGTGAAACGCAGTTGGGCGAACCCAAATTGACCGAGAGCAGTGGACTGGTGGCGTCGGCCGTTGGACCGGACCGATTTTGGAGCCATAACGATTCCGGTGGCCGGCCGCAGCTGTTTGCCTTCGATGCCCGTTCGGGCCGGAAGACGGGTGAGTGCCGGCTGCAGGGAGCGTCCGCGATCGATTGGGAAGACATGGCAGGCTACCGGGAAGGGAACATCGCGAGGCTGTTGGTGGCCGATTGCGGCGACAATGACTCCCGCCGCAAATCCATTTCTTTGTACCTGTTCGATGAACCCGACCCTGACCAGATCGTCAACGTGGAAGCCTTTCGCCGCATTGTGGTCCGCTACCCCGACGGCCCACGCGACTGTGAAGCGGTCGCGGTCGACACCGAACGGGGGGAGATCGTGATGATCGAAAAGGCCTGGACCCCTCTGGCTGGAATCTACGTGATCCCGCTGCCGCCGCGTGACCCCGAGACCGAGGCGCGTCCTGGTGAACAAGCCAATCAGATCCAGATCGAAGCGAAGCGGGTCGGTACGGTCAACATTCCTCTGATCACCGGGATGGACATCGAGGCGGCCTCGGGCGACTTCTGGGTGGTGCAATATTTCCAGGCGTTCCATTATCGATGCGACCGGCGAGATGAACCGGTGGCAACGCAGTTGATGAGGGTTGCCGAGGGGTTCGACGTGCCGCGGTGGCGGCAGATCGAAGCGATCGCGGTCGAGGATCCCGAACGCATTTGGGTCACCACCGAAGGATCACCGGCACGGATGGGAAGGCTGCGTCTTGACCGAAGCGATCCTGCCGAACCGTCCGGGGACGAGTCGGACGCGAGTGCTCGGGACCGGGCGAAGTGAGATGTTCGAAGTGGAACAGAAATATCGCGTGGACGATCCGCAGAGCCTTCGCCAACGCTTGATCAACGCCGGTGCTGTGGCAACCGCGAGCGAGTCGCACGTGGACACCTATTTCAATCATCCTTGCCGCGACTTTGCGGCAACCCGGGAGGCGCTTCGGATTCGCCGCGTCGACGGCCGACCGAGCTTGACCTACAAGGGAAACAAGCTTCCCGGGGAGATCAAGGCCCGCCGCGAGCTTCAATGGCGGCTCGACCCCGGCGATGTTGACGGGGAAAAAATGGAGACCTTGTTGAAGTTGCTCGGTTTTCGTGAGGTCGCCACCGTCCGAAAGGAACGCGAGTCGTTCGCAGCCGGTGACCCGCCGGGCGGGCTGGTGGTCACCATTGACCAGGTCGAACAGCTCGGGACCTACGCGGAAATCGAAGCGCCCCCGGCTGCACGGGAGGAGGTCGAACAGGCCCGCTGCCGGGTGGCGGCCCTCGCGGCGCAACTTTCATTGCGGGAAACGGAGCCGAAAAGCTATTTAAGACTCGTGGTCGAACGGTTGACACCGCGCCCGAATATTTGACGTGATGCATACGGACCGCCTATGCTCTACACTTGTCTTCCAAGTCGCGGCTGTCACCACGCCCCCTCCCAGGGGAATCGTTCGGTCGCATGACGCTGTCGTTTTGGAATCCCTTCCTTTACTGGAGATACCCTGAGATGTTGAAAAAAGCTTTTGCCTGTGTTGCCGTTCTGCTCGTCGCTGGGGCGACGGTGATCGCCGGTGACGTGAATCTGAAAGAGGTCAAGTGTGTCGTCGCACCACGAGACGCCAAGGCCGAACAATCCGCCGAGTACCGTGACGCCAACGTCTACTTCTGCTGCGGCAATTGCAAAGGCAAGTTCACGGCCGATTCCGACAAGTTCGCCACCAAGGCCAACCATCAGCTCGTCGCGACCAAGCAGTACGAGCAGAAGTCCTGCCCGCTCAGCGGCGGGGACTTGAATCCCGAAACCGCGATCAAGGTTGCCGGCTCGAAGGTTGCCTTCTGCTGCAACAACTGCAAGGGCAAGACCGAAGCCGCTGAAGGAGAAAAGCAGCTCGAGCTGGTGTTCTCCAACGAGGCGTTTGAAAAAGGTTTCGCCAAGAAAAAGAAGAAGGACGACAGCTGATCGATCGCGATTGACATGACACCGTGACCCGATGCCCCGCCCCGATCGGGCTTCGGGTCATCGGGGTCATCGTTTTGTTCAACCGAGCCTACACGGCCTCGGGCAGAACAAACGGCTGGCGGTACTCGCGGGTCAACAAGGCATCCGCCCGCGGAGCGGCGATGAACCGCTCGCGTTTGGAATCGATCTCCAACACCGGACCGATTGTCAGCGGTGTTTCTTTTAGATTGACCCCATTGGATTTTAAGTGGGGCACAAGGTCCGCCAACGTTTCGCGGACATGCGGGGGTCCGTCGAATGCCTCGAGGCGGGATTCGATCTCCGCCAGCGGTTGCGGCTCGCCAAGTCGATAGGAAATGTTGCCGACATGGCACAAGCTGGTCGAGACGTGTCCCTCCTCGATCTCCGCCTTCAGGTCTTCGCGGCGGCCGCTGCGGACCGCCTTGATGAAATTGGCGAAGTGGTTTTCGCCCGGTCCTGAAAACTTCTCGATCAATTCCCCGTCGGGGCTGAAAAGCGCGCCGGCGGCGACGATCCCTTCGGTCCCTTCGATCACGTAACCCGACTGGAAGTGCTCGCTGAAGGGGTCCGATTTCAGTCCCCGGACTTCCTGGATCACCGTTCTCGGGCCGAAACGGTGCACGACGATCTGCGTGTTGGGCGTTTCCCCCGCGTCGTCATAACCAAGCCGGCCGCCGAGGCTGATCACCGAGTCGACGAGTCCATCGAGACCCATCAGCCAGCGGCAGATATCGATCATGTGGATGTTGTTGTTGCCGAGCTCGCCGTTGCCGGTGTCCCAGACCCAGTGCCAGTCATAGTGCAGCCGGCGGCGCGTGGGTTGCTCGTCGGTTCCCGGACCGAGCCACAGATTGAAATCGAGTTGCGGCGGAATCTCGCATTCGCCGGGCCCGCCGATCGAGCCGCGGCGGCCATAGATGATCGTGCGGGCAAAGTTCACCTCGCCGAGTTTCCCGTCACGAATGTACTGGGCGGCGGCAGCCAGGGCGCCGGAGGATCGGTTTTGCGTTCCCGCCTGGCAAATGCGTCCGGTTTCCCTCGCGACCTCGACCATCCGCCGGCCTTCGACGATGTTGTGGCTGACCGGCTTCTCGACATAGACGTCCTTCCCGGCCTGCATTGCCCAGATGGCGGCCAAGGCGTGCCAGTGGTTGGGTGTCGCGATCGACACCGTGTTGATGTTCGCGTCATCGAATACGACTCGCATGTCTTGCACCACCTGGGGGCGCCGCCCCTGCTGCTGCTCGACTTCGCTCGCGAGTTCTTCGGCCAAGGCGAGATCGGGGTCACAGACGTAGTTGACCTCGACACCCTCTTGGCGAGTGAACTGCTTGGCGTGGGCCCGGCCGCGAATTCGGCAGCCGAGGATGGCATGATGAATCGTCTCGCTGGGGTCGCTGGCCGCCGGTGTTTCGGCCGCCAGTGTCGACCCGTGGGCGACCGTCGCTGCGGCGGCGGTGGCGAACAGCGACTGTTCAAAGAACTCGCGGCGGGTTGCGCGTGACATCAGTAGCTCCTGGTTGTTTGAAAACGGACACGATGGCTTGAAATGCCACCGTACCAGACTCCTCGGGAACGCTCATCATTTGGTGAAGTCGGCCAGCTGCTCGGCCGCCTTCTCCTTGGCGGCTTCCAAGTACGGGCCGAGTTCCACGGGTTCTCCGCCGAGCCGTTTGCTCTCATCGGATGCTTCCATGAAGGCGAACATTTCAATGGTGGTGGCCGGTTCGATCGGGACCTCCCCGGTGATGAAAAACGTCGCGATTTCATCACACAATTGTTGATAGCCCCCCGTCCGCTCCGCCGTCTTGATCGCCTTGGTCCCGAACGCAACCGCTCCGAAGGCTGCCTTGTTGTTGCGGATCCCACGGAACGTTCCGATTCGACCACCGGACCAGATCCCGGTCACGACGTCGGTGTCGTCGGTGTGCGCCCGGCTCACCGACTCGCAGCCCTGTCCCATCAGCGTGTAGAGAATCTCCACCCCGTGGACCCCATAGAAGAACAGGTCCGGCGTTCCTTGTTGATAGGAACAGGGCCCCCACGAGACGGCTCCCGCAATGTCCCCCAATTCCTCGTCCTCGAGCATGGCCTGGAACATCGGGCTATAGCGGAGGGAGGAGCTGGAGAAGACCGGCACGCCCTGTTGTTCGGCGAAGTCATAGATCGCGATCGCGTCTGCCAGCGATCCGGCAACCGGCTTGTCGATGAACAACGGCTTGCCCGCCTCGATCACCGGGATCGCCTCTTCCAGGTGAATCCGTCCGTCAACACTTTCCAGCAACACCACGTCAACCTTCGGCAACAGTTCCTCGATCGTGGGGACGATTTCGACCCCCATCTCGCGGACCTGCTCGGTGAAGCCTTCCACCCGGTCGCGGCTGGCCGGAATGTCGGTCCCGCCAGGGTACGCGGCGACGATCTGAATGCGGGCGAAATCACCCTCGGCGTCCTCCGCGTTGAAAATCTTGGTGAAGGCGGGAACGTGGGACGTATCGAGGCCGATCATCCCGGCTCGAATCACCTTGTCCGAACTGTCGTCGGCGCCGAATGCATGACCAGAGTCCATGGAGCAGAAGCACATACTGAGGGCGAGGGCATAGAGAGTGGGACGCATCAAGGATTTCTCCGGAGGGGGATCACTGAGGTAGGAAGCCACAATTCTAACCGGAGCCGGAGCGACGAGGTTGACGCGAACGTCAAGGTGCGAACGGATTCCGTTCCATCGTTCCCGGACTCCCACTCGCCCTTGGCGACGTTTCCAGTGCCGGCGGCTTTCGGTGGCTGGAACCGCCGAGGACACTCCAAAGCGCTCCTCCGCCAGTGACGTAATAAACGATTGCAGCGATGAGCAGGAAAGGTCCGACGGAGGTAGCGAGTTTACGCATGGCTTTGAGCACGGGTTCGAGTGGGGGGCAAGGGCGATGCTGGTCCAATATGGCTCATGGAATCCCGCTGCGTCCGGTCGAACAGGTAGATCAGGGAGCCGGCCCAGACAAAGATGAATCCGAGTAACCGCCAACCGCCCAGTGGTTCGGAAAGGATCACGGTCCCGACCAAAAACTGGAGCGTCGGTCCGATGTACTGCAGAACGCCGATGGTCGACAGCGGGGCATTACGGCAGGCGATGGCGAACAGCAGCAGTGGCGTCACCGTCACCAGGCCACCAGTAACCAGCAGTCGATCGGTGCCGGAGCCGGGGCTGAAGGAGAACGCTCCGACGCCGTGGGAGTGCACCCAGGCAAGATAGCCGATCGCCGGCCCCGACAGCAGCAGCGTTTCGATCAGCAGGCCGCTGACACTCGGCAGGGTCGCCTTCTTCTTCGCCAGCCCGTAGAAGGCAAACGAAAAGGCCATCGCCAGCGAGACCCAGGGGAGCCCTCCTCCGGAGATCGTCACGATCAGGACGCCGATCGCCGCCCATCCGACCGCGTACCACTTGCGTCGACTCAGCCGCTCCCCCAACACCAACACACCGAGCAGGATACTGATCAGTGGGTTGATGTAATAACCGAGGGAGGCTTCGAGCACGCGATCGTTGTTGCAGGCCCACAGGAAGGCCAGCCAATTGATGCCGATCATCACCGCTGCGATCGAGTAGACCAGCCACACACGGCGGTCAACCAACGAGGCGAAGAACGCGCCCACGCCGCCGTTGACGAAAAACCGCAGCATCACCGGCAGAAACAGCAGCAGTCCGACAAACGACCACAGGATGCGGTGGCAGACCAGTTCGACCGCGGGGACATCGGCGAGCATCCGCCAGTACAGCGGAAACGTCCCCCACAAGGTGTGAGCGGCGACGGCAGTGGCGATGCCGAGTCCGAGACGGGGCGCGCTTGATTGCATCCTGGTACGGGGGATTCCGACCGCCGGTGGACGGTCGTCCCCTCTGGCCTCAATCCACGAGTGTTCGACGGTGGTCTATTTCGTCTTCGGTCAAGCCAGCTTCCAGGAGTGCTTCGCGCAGCGCGCGGTCGGCCCGCGCGGTGGCGTTGAAACGGCGCGAGATGCGAACTCGCACCCCGGCAGCATCCCCGGGCAATTCCCGAGCCAGCTCCACGATCTCCTCCAACGTTCGTCGCTCGCGAACGGTTTCGCTGCCTTGGTCAACAGATTCCCGGCCAGGATCCCGCAATGCCAGCTGATACTGATCCCCGTCGATCAGGACATCCGCCAACTCGGTCGGGTTCGCCAATTCCGCCGGGCGATCTGAATCCTCGCCTGTCCCGCCCCCAGGCGACGTCTCTGGAGCGGCATCGGAATCGCCGGCGGTCGGGTCTGCGGCCTCACGATGTTCTGCGGGGGTGTCGGAGGTCAAAGTTTGGTCGGAACCGGAGCGACTGCCGAGATTGAAATTCAACAACCCCAGCAGCCCCATGACAGCCACCACGATCGCCGAGATCATCGCTGCGGGGACCAGCTTGACGCTGCGGGGAATCCAGCTGCGGAGTCGTTTCGCCACAGTTCAGTTTCCCGGCGGGTTGGTGGAATCGGGCGAGTCCGTGGCATCCGGTGCATCCGCACCCGGTCTTGTGGGGCCATTCGTTCTGGCCGGATCGTCGTCATCGACGCGGGGCAGGTCGCGCTGGGGGTCGGTGACGGCACCGATGACCGCCGACTCAAAACGCGTCTCCCCCTCGGCGTCGGCCGCCAGGAACTCCATCGCCTGCGGCAGCCCATCGATGACCGGTTGGTAATTCCCCGCGATCGCCAGCGGGCTGTAGGACGCCAGGATGACGACGAGACCCTTGGGCTGGGGAAAGCTCCGGCTGGCAGCTCTCAACTGGGTGATGAACTCCTCGGTCCTCGATCGCTGCCCCCGCGCCTCCAAACGAAACGAAAGCTCGCTCCCGCTTCCCCGGATGTTGATATCGCCGCGGTCGGAAACATGCAAGGTCCAGATCTCGGCCCGTTTGAGCAGCTCTTCGTAACCGACCAGGAACCGCAGCATGTCCGTGGCGTCGGCGTCGGCGAGCTGTTGCCCGAGTTGCTCGGCCGACTCAACCCGCCGCCGCGACTCCACGCTGGAGTCGGCGGGAGAGAACCCGGCTGCCGATTGCGAGAACAACTCGGTCATCGCCCCGATCACCCGTTCCCGCTGGCGTTCGGCTGCTCGGGCCGCTTCGGCCGCGGCGTCACGCTCCGCCTGCCAACGCTCGGCTTCTCGCGACAGTTCCTCGCGGCGTTGATCCAGGACGCGACGGGCCTGGGCGTATTGCTCCGCCAACTCGTCCTTCTGGGCTTCCAATGCCGCCAACGTTTCTCGCCGGGCCGTGTCGCTCGCCTGGCGGAATTCCAAAAACTGGGCGAAGACGATGATCAACAGCAGGTCCATCAACGAGGTCAGCTGGAACCGAAATCGGGTCCGCGACGCGTCGGCTCGACTGACCTCCCGAGTTTCAAACAACGCTCAGCTCCTGACTTCGCTCAATCCTCGTCGGACATCGATGGCAGTTCGACGGTGTCGCCGGCGAACTGGCCCTCTGCGAACTGGCCCCCTCCCACCTCGCCCGACCCGATCAATTCCCGTTTGCTGCGGATGACCAAATCACGCACGTGGCGGCGGTTCTCGAGCACGCGGCGAAACAGCGTTTCCAGGGCGCTGTTGACGATCATCAGGGCGATCGCCATGGCGAGGCCCGCAAAGGTGCTGTCGATCGCCACGCCGAAGCGGCTGACGATGACACCGACGGCCGCCTCCCCTTCCCCCGAAGGCCCCCGCATCGCCAACCAGAGCGCGAAGATCGTCCCCAGCACCCCGAGCAGCGGATAGGCTTCGATGCCGGAGCGGGCCACCGTCCACGCCGACTCGAAGCGATAAGAATTGAGGTAGTCGCGGCGCTCGTCGAGGATTCGGATTCGGGTCCGGATCTTTTCACGGTCCTCCGGATCGCTGAGGGCTTCGTGGACATCGGCGACGAACGCATCGATCTGATCCGACAGATGGGCCGCCCCAGGCAATCGACTCCGGTGGGCGAAGCCGGCGGTGAATTTCTCAAGCGTCTCGGCCAACATTCGCAGGTCTCGCCGGGCCCAGCCCCAGAGGAGGCCGAAGAACAGCAGGTGCGTCACCCCGACGATCAGGATCGCCGGGGTGAACCACTGGGTGACCAGGTCGGAGAACATGCGGGAGGGAGCCGGAGAGGGTCGCGAACACCACTTCAGTCAATGCTTAGGCTAAGCTGTGTCCCACGACGGCGTCCAGGTATCGACCCCGCCGACCCCCTGGCGTGGACGCTGTTGGCTGTCCTGGCGGTATCCGCGGTCGCTCGCGCAATGACGAAGGTTTTCCCTCAGCTAGGATCGGTTTTGGAGCTTTTCATTGTCCCGGTGGCGGTCGGCGTCGCGATCGGTTTTCTTTTCCAGGTTGCGGCGGAGGGCGTCGGTCAGGTCGATCCCGGACTGGTTCGCCAAACAGATCGTGACGAACAGGACATCGGCCAGTTCATCCGCCAGATCGCCATGCGTTTGTCCCGGCCGCAATGATTGTTCGCCACAGGTGCGCGACAGGATCCGGGCGACCTCGCCGACCTCTTCGACCAATTGAGCCAGGTTGGTCAACTCATCGAAATAGCGGACGCCGATCGTTTGGATCCACGCATCGACGGCCGCTTGAGCGTCGGCGATCGTCAGCGCCGGTGGCGTTGTCAACTCGGGTCGCGCTCTCTGGCCGGGCGGCTTGGCAGTTTCCCCATGCCCGGTTTTCGACGGCGTGTCGGTTTCAGCTTTTCGGGATTTCATTCGGCCAGGATCAGATAGGTGCCGCTTTTGCCGGCGACGGCCAGGTCGACCTTGCCGTTACCGCTCAGGTCCTCGGCGACGATTTGCAGCCCAGTGCCAACGTGGCCTTCGTCGATGGTGTGGCGGGTGAACTCCTTCGATGCGGCGTCCCAGCGATAGTAGTAGAGGCACGGCATCTCCATGCCGCCTGGATCGCCACCGTTGTGGGCGTAGTATCGCTTGCCGGTCACGAGTTCTTCCTGGCCGTCTCCGGTCAGGTCGACCCACGCCAGGGTGTGGGGTTGGCTGTAGCTCGAATCGATTTCGTGTTCGGTCCAGCGGATTTTGCCATCATCATCGTGGCCTTGGTTCTCCCACCAGAACAACCCGAAGTCGTGTCCATTTCCCCAGATCAAATCGGGGGCGTCGTCTTCGTCGAGGTCGGTCACGATCATCGGCAGGCTCGAGTGGAGGTCCCAGTCGGGATGAAATTTCCAGGGTTGGCTCCAGGGCTCCGAGTCGGGCTGTTCGTACCAGCCTTGGCCGACGAGCAGGTCGGGCTTGCCATTACCGCTGAGGTCCCCCACGGCGACACCGTGACCGTTGCCCCGCGGTCCAAGCTGGTGCGGAACCATGCGGTAGATTGCCCCATCATCGGACTCCGCGGCGATTTCGTCCGGCGATTTCTTTTCCAGCCGCCAAACGAACGCGGGGACGTCTTTCTGCCAGCTGTTGACGATCCATTCCGGGCGGCCGTTGCCATCCAGATCGACCATCATCTGGCCTTCATTGGCCGTGTTCCCCGTGTCGACCAGCAGGTGCTTCGTCCAGTGCTGTCCCAGCCGCAGCCCTTCGGCCCCCGGGTTCTCATACCAGTGCACCTCGGTTGGGATAAAGGAGCCGGCGACCACGTCGAGCCGACCGTTGCCGTTCATGTCGAACAGGTAGTCGCCGTTGCTCTGCACATAACCGTTCCAGTCATCGATCGATCGCACCGGTCGGGGTTCCCAGTCGCCGTTGCGGAACCAATTCCGGCCGGCGACCAGATCGAGCTTGCCGTCATCATCGACATCGCCGGCGGCGATCCCTTCATTGGCGTCGACGGCCAGCCGCCGAATTTGAAACGACGGCTCCTCTGACTTGGCGAGCGGCGGCAGCCCTGACATCACCCCCAGGAGCAACGCCAGCAACAGCGTCCGGGGAACGGCCAGGAGCATGGAATTCGGCGCACATTGCAGAATCGTTGTGGTCATGGATGATCGTCACACTCACCGCGTGGAAGGGAAGATGCCCGAAGGAATTGGTGGAAAGATCCGATTCAGTTGTTGACTTTCCGGACCATGAGCAACGATTCTAGGCGGTCGCCCCTTCGATGCCGAGTCTCCTATCCCCCACGCCTGCATGGCCGTCTCAAGAATTGCATCCACGACCGCCTCGGTTACCGTCCCGGAACCGCTGTTGCTCGAAGACCTGCAGGTGGGCGACCGGTGGGAGAGCGGATGGCGCGAGATCACCTCAGCGGATGTCGCCGACTTTGCACGCTTGACCGGCGACCACGACCCGCTGCATGAGCAGGGCGAATCGCAGCCAGCCGAAGGCGGGCGATCGCCATTCGGCGAACCGGTCGCGCACGGACTGCTCGGCCTGGGGGTCATGGCCGGCTTGAGTGCCGACCATCCGCGAGCGTCAACCCTGGCATTGGTCGGAGTGACGGACTGGAGTTTTGAACACCCGATCTACTTCGAAGATCGGGTCCAGGTGGTGACGGAAATTGAAACGATCGAACCCCACGGCCGCCGCGCCGGTCGCGTTACCTGGTTTCGGCAATTGCTCAATCAAGATGGGCGACTCGTCCAGCAGGGCCGCATCATCACTCTGGTCGCACGCCGGTCGCCGAGTCGCCGAGCCGCCTCGGCCTGCCAAACCGCCACCGCTCGCCCGGCGTCGAACGGCCACAGGCAAGATCGCCGACGCCCCCGTTAGGCTCTCTGAAAACCCTGAGCCGACGTCGTATGACGTTGCTACTACCGCGGCAAATCCTCCTTCCGTGTTCGTTCGTCCGGAGGGGTTCCTACGCCCGGTGGATTGGAATCCCGCAGCCAGATCGGAATCATCAAGGCCAATGCCGCGGCGGCCAGGATCAGATACGGCTCGCTGCCGACACCCGGCCACAACGGCGACGCCTGCAACGACCTCCAGCATGCCAACTGCAGGGCGATGGCGAGCGGAAGGGCAACGGAAAAACGCCCGAACGCGTCGCCGGAAATCGCCTCGAATCGCTCCAGCATCCGGGCCAGGATCGACGCAAGGAACAACACCGCGGGCAAGCTTTGCCAGCCGAGCACGACACCCGGGACGGCAACGATCGCGACCAGGTCAATCAGCCGCTGCGTGCCTCCCCCCAAGGGATTGAGCTTGGGGTCCGCTGTGGGGCAAAATCGCCGTGCCAGCCCACGGGCGAACACGACCGCGGCCGCCAATCCGGTCAGCACGCGCATGATCGCATCCAAATACCGCCCCGCCGGGCGCCAATCTGGAGCGACCGAGGCCTCCCAAGGAACAACCATCAGGGTGGGATAGGCGAGCATCGGCAGGATCGTCACGGCGCCGCCGAAAACGACCAACCGCGGCGGCAGGCGATGGCCGTCATGCCGGATCAAACCATACGCCCACGCCACCGAAAGGGCCGCGATGTGATACAAGGCGGTCAGCAGCCGCGGGCCGTCGACCGAGGGGGTGGAGAGTGGCCCCCAAAACGAAACTGGGTCTTGGAACGGCAACGCCAGCCGATAAAGCTCCGCCATGCCGACCACCATGACCGTCACCCCCACCGAAGCCTCCACGATGGGATAGCGCGGCGAGATCGGTAGCCGGCAGCTCCGGCAGCGGCCGCCCAGGAAGAACCAACCAAGGACCGGAACGTTGTCGCGTGCCTTCAATTGCACGTGGCAGCGAGGACAAAGGGAACGGCCGCGGAGGCTTGCTCCCCGCGGTAGCCGCCAAGCAACCACATTGAGAAAACTGCCGATCGATGCCCCAATAAATGCAAGCCAGAGGGCCGCCGCGACCTCGCTCAATCGGGGCAAAACCAGGTCGGAAAACGCAAGATAATCGTCGATCCTCGACTGCCACCAAGCAGCAATGCCGACGTAGGCAGCGGCGGCCAGCCCGATCACCAGGCCCAGGACACCACCGAGGAGGCGCCGAGAGCCGAATCGCCGATGGGGGGAATGCAACCGACCGAGAGGACGCCAAGGACGCAAGTTGGGACTCATTCACGAGGCAACGTCGAATCGCGAGATATTAGGCCCTGCGAGCCCGCTTGGAAATCGGTTGCGATTGATCAACGCAAACATGCCCCATCACCCTACCGCGTGCAGAAGCGCGCGAAAAAAAGCTTCGACTTCAGCTGGATCTCCGCCGCAACAGGCCTTGTTCCCCGGCGGGGTGAGCGATACATTTTTCGCTTTCTAGCGCCGATTCCCGTCGGTGGCGGGAGAGGAGCGCAGACCGCATCGGTTTGCTGACCGAGATGCGCAGGTCGCGTGTCAACGCAAGCACAATTCAACGCAAGCACAGAAGTCATTTTCGTGGCGGTTCAACGAACGTTCATGGCCAAGCCTGGCCAAGTCGAAAAGCAGTGGCACTTGGTCGACGCGACCGATGAGGTCCTCGGCCGACTGGCCAGTGATATCGCGGTGGTGTTGATGGGGAAGCATCGGCCGGAATACACCCCTCACATTGACTGTGGTGATTTCGTCGTCGTGATCAACGCGGACAAGATCGCGATGACCGGAACCAAGATGGAGGACCGGGACTACACCTGGTATACCGGCCACCCCGGTCTGCGGCTGGAGAGCTATGCGGAGCGACAGCGCCGCAAGCCGGAGGATTTGATCTACCATGCCGTGCGGCGGATGCTCCCGAAAAATAAACTGGCGGCTCAGATGATTCGCAAGTTGAAGATTTATGCCGGTCCGGAACATCCCCACGTGGCTCAGCAACCGGTGCCGCTGCAGCGGACCAGCAAGAAGGTGAACGCCTGAGCCTTGGCGTGAATATTCAGTTTCCGACGCCCCACCTATCCACCCCCATTTCAACACCAAGTCATCATGGTCGCGGCAAAGAAAGACAAGATTAGCGGTGATTCCCTCGGAACCGGCCGCCGCAAGACGAGCGTCGCCCGTGTCCGCGTTCGCCCCGGCAACGGCAAGGTCACCGTCAATCGTCGCCCCCTCGAGGAATACTTCGTCAACGTCCAGGATCGCGAATCGATCCTGAAGACACTGAAAGCAGTCGAGCTGAGCGACAAGGTGGACGTCCTGGTACGGGTCACCGGTGGCGGCATGACGGGCCAGAGCGGGGCGGTCCGGATGGGCCTGGCACGCGCCCTGTGCAGCTACGACGAGTCGCTTCACGATCCGCTCCGCGATGGAAGTTTCCTGACGCGGGATTCCCGCATGAAGGAACGCAAGAAGCCT
Organism: uncultured Pirellulaceae bacterium; assembly: GCA_964462125.1. GTDB lineage: Bacteria > Planctomycetota > Planctomycetia > Pirellulales > Pirellulaceae > JAWLFY01. Next base: position 16,820 of record CAYWXT010000075.1, read on the forward strand.
GGCCTGCGGGGTGCCCGCCGAGGGGTGCAGTTCAGCAAGCGGTGATGGCCGAGCCGAGGTGAAATACCTCGCGGTCATCGAAAATTTGAATCCGTAAGGAGCGATTTTGGGAAAGAAAGAAGAGGCCTTCGAAGTCGAGGGAACCGTGACGCAAGCCCTCGCAAATACCCGTTTCCGGGTCCAATTGGAAACCGGAAACGAGGTCATGGCGCACGTCGCCGGCCGAATGAGAAAACACTTCATTCGGATCGTCCCGGGGGACAAAGTCCGGGTCGAACTCTCCCCCTATGATCTGTCCAAGGGACGGATCGTCTATCGCGAACGCTAGGCTCCGCTCGCCAACATCCAACCCCGCGCCGCCGGCGACGAAAATGCGTGCCGCCGGTGACGAAAGTTTCCGCCACCGCCGAAACCGGACAGGCTCCGGTTGGGTAACCCTTACGTAGGATTCCCGACTTCACCGTGACCACTTGTGGTACACTCACCGGTTCGGGAAGCATTCATGTACAAAACGGAAGGAAGGAATAACCGATGCACGCTCGTTTCATCTCCCGCCACCGCCTGTTGGCGTTGGCAACGGCTGCCCTGTTTGTCATCGCACCTAGCATGGCCGCAGCCCAGCCGCCCGAGGGGGCTGGTGCCGAGGAAACGGAGCCGGTTCTGGTCGTCACGTTGGGCAGCATGAACCAGCTGACCGAGGATATCAATTACATCACCGGCGCCGTGGGGCAACCACAAGCGGGCGGGATGTTTACCGTCATGGCCGGGGCCTTCACCCAAGGGGTCGACCCGACCCTGCCGATGGGCGTTGTTGTCGCCTTGGTCGATGACTCGCCAGAACCGATCGCATTCGTTCCGACGCCAGACGTCAAAACAGTCCTGAAGCGGCTCGAGGAACAAGCCGGCCCCGCCGATGAGCTGGACGATGGCACCTTGGTGCTCACCGTCGGTGCCAACAATGTCTTCATTCGCCAAGTCGGCGATTGGGCCGTGATCGCGCGCAACCGCGAGCTGATCGATCTCGCCCCAGCCGACCCGATGAGTGTCCTGGGGGAAATGGGACGCGAATACGACCTCGGAATCGAACTGCAGGTCCAACGGATACCACCAGGACTGCGGGACCAGGTGACCGCCATGATACGGCAAGGCTTCGACCAAGCGATGCAGGTGCAGTCGCAGGACGAAATCCAGGCCGCACGCCAAGCCACCGAAGGAACGCTCGACCAGCTCGAGCAGTTGATCCAGGAGACGGAAGTACTCCGATTCGGACTGAACATCGACCCCTCCGCCAAGGAGGTCAAGATCGATGTCGCAATGACCGCTGTCTCTGGCAGCGAACTGGCAACGATGTATGAGGGCCAGACCGCCATCCCCTCCCGCTTCGCGTCGGTGATGCGCGACGACGCTGCCGCCTATTACCACGCCGCGACCTCCATCAGCGAGACGACGATCAAGCAGGCGAAGGTTAGCCTCGATAACTCGGTGAACATGATTCGCGGCGCCATCAAGAACCAAGCCGAGCTCTCCGAGCAGGAACAGGCGGACGTCAATGCTCTGATCGATCGAATTTCCGAGCTCGCCATCGCTTCGCTGTCCGAAGGCAAGGCCGATGCCGGCGCCCTGCTGATGGCCGGTAACGGAGATTTTCGCTTTGTCTTCGGTGCCTTTGTCGCCGACGGGGACGAAGCGGCCCAAATCGTCAAGGACCTCGCCGCCAAGGTCGAGGATCAACCCAAGGCGCCGAGATTCGAGTTTGACCGCAGCACCTACAACGGCGTCTCGATGCACCTCGTGGAGGCCGACGTGCCGGAGGATGAAGAGGAAGCGCGGAAGGTGTTTGGAGAAACCTTGCGGGTCCACATCGGCACCGCCCCCGAGGCTGTCTATCTGGCCCTCGGCAACGCGAGTGCTCCGCTGCTGCAAGAACTGATCGATTCCGCCGACGAGGATCAAAACGGAAATCGCCCCCTCGGACAATTGCGGTTCGAGCTCATGCCGATCCTGGAATACGCCCAGTCAATCGAGGCGAATGAGACCGTCGCGGCGATGCTGGACGCCCTCGCACGCTCCCCCGACCCAGGACTCGTGTCGGTCGTTTCTTCCAGCATCCCCAACGGCCAAGACTCCCGGATCACCCTCGGCGAAGGGCTGCTGCAGGCGATCGGAGCGGCGGTTCGCCAGTCGCAAGAGGGAAATGGCCAGTTCTAAAAACGGGGAAACGCTCTGCGAGTTCCGCGAGGGCACCGTGAATAACCGCGGGATGCTTGGAAAAGGGAGTGCGATGAGCAGCGTCAAAGGATGGTTGGTGGTGGCGTGCCCAATTGCCCTCGCCGTCGGGTCGGTCATCTGGTGGGCCGTTCCCGATCGGTCCGAGCACACCGCGAGCGCCAGACCAACCCGGTACGAAAATGCGTCGGCCGCCCCGCGCCAGATCACCATGGACCAACTCCTCCAGTTAGCCGACGACGCGCACACCAACATGATTGCCACCGTCGACGATTACACCGCGCGGTTCGTCAAACAGGAGCAGGACCTCAACGGAAAACTCGGCGATACGACCGAGATGTCGATGAAGGTCCAAACAGCCCACCAGGGTGGTGAGTCCGGGACACCAATGCGGGTCTACCTGAAATTCCTCGCTCCCGATCGGGTGGCCGGCCGCGAGGTGATCTGGGGAGCCGATCTGCACGACGGTAAGTTGGTCGTCCGCGAAGTTGGACTGCTTGGCAATATTCCGATCTCGCTTGATCCCAATGGCGCGATCGCGATGCGTAACCAACGCTACCCGATCATGGAAATCGGTTTGACCAAGCTGATCGAAAAGCTGATCGAACGGGGCGAACCCGATCGCAATGACGAAACGATCAAGGTGACGTTGAACCAGAACCCCCAGCTCGACGAACTCCCGGTCTGGTTGATCCGCTTGGAGCGTTCGGAACCGGTCGAGGGGGACAATGATTTCTCCTTAGCCGAGATCCTTTTCGATCCCCAGCGGAAACTGGTCCTTAGCTATCGCAGTTTCGGCTGGCCCGAAGGCGACAACAACACGCCACCATTGATCGAGTCCTACACCTACCACAACGTCGAAACGAACGTTGGGTTAACGGATTTGGATTTCGATCCCGACAACCCCGAGTATGACTTCCCGTAAGGCCATCGCATGACTTCTCATAACGAATGTGCGGTGACTTCATCGCAGTAACGCTCGACGACGCTTGACTGCCGGCGAAAAGGGAAACAGGAGTGGCTTGTGAAGATCGCCGTGTTCAGCAGTAAGCCATATGACGAGTGTTTCCTGGAAGCCGCTAACCGGTCGCTCGGTTACGAGCTGACGTTTTTCGAGGCTCGCTTGACCGTCGAGACGGTCGGCTTGGCGACTGGTTTTTCGGCGATCTGTGTATTCGTCAACGACCGGCTCGACGCGCCGGTCCTGGAGTCGCTGGCGGAAGGGGGAACGCGGATCATCGCGCTGCGCTGTGCGGGGTTCAACAACGTCGACCTTTCGGCCGCCCGAAAGTCGGGCCTGAAAGTGGTTCGCGTTCCCACCTACTCACCGCATAGCGTGGCCGAGCATACGGTGGCGCTGATTCTGACCCTCAACCGTAAAATCCACCGGGCCCACGCGCGGGTGCGGGAGGGCAATTTTTCTCTGAACGGGCTGCTCGGGTTTGACCTGCACGGACGGACCGTTGGCATCGTCGGGACCGGCCAAATCGGGCTCTGCGTGGCTCAAATCATGCGAGGTTTCGGCTGCCACTTATTGGGATTCGACCCCGATCCCAACGAGGACGGCAAGTCGCTGGGGATGCAATACGTCACCGTCAAAGAATTGCTTGCCCAATCTGATATCGTGACGCTGCATTGTCCGCTGACGCCCCAGACGCGTCACCTGATCGACGCCGAGGCAATCCGCGGCATGAAACAGGGCGCGATGTTGATCAATACTAGTCGCGGGGCGGTCGTCGATACGCAAGCAGTGATTGCAGGGTTGAAAGGCGGACAAATCGGCTACCTCGGGCTCGACGTCTACGAAGAGGAGGCCGACTATTTTTTTGAAGACCTTTCCGAGGAAGTCATCACCGACGACACGTTCGCTCGCTTGCTGACGTTCCCGAACGTCGTTGTCACCGGACACCAAGCCTTTTTTACTCATGAGGCGCTCCAAAACATCGCCGAAACGACGCTCCACAATGTTCGCGAGCTCGAACAGTCAGGAGAGTCGATCAACGAGGTCGGCGCGGCGAAGCTCAACGCCTGAGTTGCGGTCGTCCCCATCGCTGTTGACGCCCACGGGGCAATCATGCATTTGTTGAATGCTGCGTGACCTCGGCTACCGAGACGATAGCTCCGCCGCAGTCCATTCCAGCGGTCGTTCGGGAGAGCGGGTGGGGGAGGTGGCGCCGCTTCATCAAAATGCCTCTGGATCAAGGGCGTAGAAACGCATCAACAACTGGAACAGGTCTGGGTGTCGCTGGCGCATCATCGCAGGATTTTCAAAAAACGCTTCACTGGCAACCGCAAAGAACTCGGCGGGGTTGGTGGCCGCATAGGGATCGAACAACGTGTGCCGCCCAGCCTTCAGATCACGCAGCAGCCAATCGAACTCTTGTGCGGCGATTTCATCCCATCTCCTCTGATCGTTCGGGTCGGGGAAATGAATGGAGCCCCCCATTTCGCCATCGAGCCCATCGAGATGGTGGGCGAACTCATGGATCACGACATTGGTGCCGTCACGTCCGCCGCGAAGCTGTTGGACTTCGGGCCAGCTCAATACCACATTCCCCTCGTCCCAGGCTTCGCCGACGACGTGCGTGACCACCCCGTCATCATATCGCTCGATCACATCGGGGAAGATCAGGATCGAGCTGACCGTGTCGAAATAATAGTCCCGGGTCCCGAGCAACATCAGGGCGGCCTGCGCGGCGATCGCCACCCGCATCTCCGCGACCACACTCAGCCCGTCACACCCCTCCCACGTCCGCTCGGCGAGCAGCACCTTGACGCGATCGTCCAATTGTTGCCGGGTTGATTCCCGAAACCCCGTATAGCCTGACACATAGCCAGCGATCGTCTCCCGCTGCGACGCGGCAAGCGGCGCTTCGATCAGCTTGCGCCGCCGACGGCGTCGAATAAACGACCACATGCTCAATCCCCCACCATTGTTCATCCACCGGCCGACTCCAGTCGCTCGGCGCCGAGCAAATACCGCAGGCACGAATCCAGCTCCTGGAAGCGGAAATGGTAACCGGAGTCGGACAGTCGCTGAGAGGAGACGCGGAAGCTGGCCAATAGCAGGGCATCGGCCATTTCCCCGAGCGCCAATCGCAAGACTGCGGCTGGGGCGGGAAGCGAGGCAGGACGCCGCAAGACACGGCCGAGTGTGTTGGCGAAGTCTCTGTTGATCAGCGGTTGTGGGGCGACGAAGTTC
>CAYWXT010000076.1:0-22127 GCA_964462125.1 uncultured Pirellulaceae bacterium
CAACATGCCCGCCTGCCACGTCGGGATTGCGATCAACGCTCACGGTCCCAACAACACGTTGGTCTTGGGCGACGTCTCCGGCCCGGCAGCCCTGATGGAGGCCGCCTCGTGTATCCGCCGTGGGCTTGCGGATGTGATCATCACCGGCAGTGTGGGGACGCGGATCAATGCGACCCGGCTCAACTACCGGGGTGATTCCCCGGTCGGTCATGTCCGCGATCCGATTGCGGCCAGCTGCCGCCCTCATGATCCACAAGCGACCGGTGTGATTGGCGGCGAAGGCGCCGGAGCCTTGACGCTGGAGTCGTCGGTATCGGCAGCGCGGCGGAATCGGAAACCACTGGCCGAAGTCGTCGCCGCGGCCTCCCGCTTTTGTCCCTCCCCGGCAATGCGTCAACGAAAGCGGTTGACCGCGATCGATGCCGACCCACCGCGGGGCTCCGAGCAAGCGGTCGCTGCGGCCGTTGACGCCGTGCTCGATCAAGCCGGGATCGGACCCGCCCAAGTCGGCTTGATCGTCGGCCATGCGATGGGCGACCCGGCGATCGACGGCGCGGAACACCGCGGGCTCGCCGGGCGGTTCCCCGAGACACCCTACACCGCGCCGATCGCCTCGCTTGGCCATTGCGGCGCCGCGAGCGGAATGTTGGAGCTGACCGTTGGCGTGGCCGCCCTTGTCGAGCGAACCGTCCCGCCGACGGTCAATGCGGCCGCTGCAGCGGCCGGGACCAACATGACCGCCCACCCGTTGCCAATACAGGGGGATCACGTGCTGTGCCTGACGCACACCTCCGAAGGAAGTTCCACCGCCGTTCTGCTACGGTGAATCACCGAAAATGCGGCGCTGCTGGCCACCGCTGACCTTCCCCTTCAGCTGAAATCGTCATAATTGAAGGGAGTGCCATCCGGGGCCCACCGCCTGGCTGTTGATGGCGCCGTGGATCGACCGCCGGAACGGCCCCATTGAATGATTCTGTTACTGGACAATTACGACTCCTTTGTGCATAACCTGGCCCGCTACTTTCGTTTGCTCGGGAGCGACACCCGCGTCATCCGCAGCGACGAGATTGATGCCGCCGGTTGCGCGGCGCTGGCGCCCGAGTCGATCGTGATCTCTCCCGGACCCCGACGGCCCGAGCAGGCCGGCTGTTCGGTTTCGGTGGTCCGAGCGTTATCGCCGACCACGCCGATTCTGGGCGTCTGTCTCGGACATCAGGCGATCGGCGTTGCCTTTGGAGGGGTGGTCCGCGAGTGCGGGCCAGTGCACGGCATCTCCAGCACCATTCGCCACGACGCCGCGGGGCTGTTCGAGGGCTGCAGCAACCCGATGGTGGTGGGACGCTATCATTCGCTGGCGATCGACCCCCAAGCGATGCCGCCGGAGTTGCGGGTGACGGCGTCGACCGAGGACGGCATGGTGATGGCCGTGGAACACCGTGCCCGCCCTCTGTATGGAATGCAGTTTCACCCCGAATCGGTTCTGACCGACCAGGGCCAGAAGCTGCTGGCGAACTTCGTCGATCGAGCTCGCCGATTTCACACCACCCACCGACAGCGGGAAACGGTGTCGTGATCTTGGAGTCGATCGTAACGACGGTGGACGCCGAGGGGCGGGTCAACATCGCGCCGATGGGGCCATCGGTCGAGCCTGATGACGGGGAACGGTTCACGTGGGAACAATTCACTCTCCGCCCCTTCACCGGCTCCACGACCTACGGGAACCTGCAGGCCACCGGCCGGGCGGTGATCCATGTGACCGATGATGTGGGGCTGTTCGCCCGGGCGGCGGTCGGAACCCTCCCCTCGGAAGAATTGCCCTTGGACCAGTTGGTTGAGCCGGTTGCCGAGGGCCGTTGGTTTCGGCTGCGGGACTGCCACCGCTGGTTTGCGGTCGAAGTTACCGGCGCACATGGGGAGGGGCCGCGGGTGGAGATGAGCGGCAAGGTGCTCGCCTCCGGCACGGTCCGTCCATTCTTTGGATTCAACCGAGCCAAACACGCGGTGATCGAGGCGGCCATTCTGGCGACACGCACACACCTGTTGGATGCGGCGTTGATCGAGGGGGAACTGCAGCGACTGCGGCCTCTGGTTGAGAAGACGGCCGGTCCCCAGGAACGGGAGGCGTTCGGACTTCTCTGCCGCACGATTCAAGAGCGAACGACGTCCGGGGGCGAATCCGTTCAACAGCAACAGACCCCCAAAAGGCCGGCGCCCCCCGGGAGGCCGGCACCGTGAACGCGTTCCACCGGCATCGACCGAATGATGACCAAGTCCATAACGGTGACCAGGTCCATAGCGTGCGAATTCGGACCGGGGCCCGGTTGCACTTCGGGCTGCTCGACACCGTCGCCCCCTTTGGCGGAATCGGCGTGATGACCGAGGATCCCGCGACCGAGATCGACGTTTCGCCGGACCAGCGATTGTCGTGTGAGCCGAGTTGGCGGTCGCGAGTGGAGCCGATCGCCCGTCGCGTCGCCGCTCGATTGGGACGCCCGGAACCCCTTCCGTGCCGAGTGACGATTCGCACCACGCCTCCACGGCACAGCGGTTTTGGCAGCGGCACGCAGTTTTCGTTGGCGGTAGCCGAGGCGATGTGCCATTGCGCCGGCGACCGGCCTGACCGCGAGGCACTTGCTCGTAACCTCGCCGGCCGGGGGAGTCGGTCGGCGGTCGGAATACATGGTTTTTTCAGCGGTGGGCTGATCCATGAAGCCGCCGACGGGGCTTCGCCGATCAATCCGGTTCGCCAGCGGGTCGAGCTTCCCGAGTCGTGGAGGGTGGGGCTGTTCCTGCCCCATCACACCGAACAGCGCGTCAGCGGCGAGCTTGAGTGCGACCATTTCGCCCGCGTCGCCCCGGCTCCGCCAAAACGGCGTGCAGAACTGGAGCGGCAGTTGGACGAGCAGCTACTTCCGGCGGCCCAAGACGCCGATTTCGACCGCTTCGCCGCCGCGGTAACGACTTACAACCGGCTCAGCGGCGAACTCTTCACCGCGGTGCAGGGGGGGGCCTACCATGGCCGCCAGGTCGCCGCGTTGGTCGATTGGCTCATCGAACGCGGGGCCACCGGGGTGGGCCAGAGCAGCTGGGGACCTGGCGTGTTCGCTTGGTTTCCCTCCGCCGAGGCGGCCGAGCAGTTTGTAACAGAGCTGCCCGCGGGCCCGTTCGATGCCTCCCTGACGGCCGTGCGAAACCAGCCGAGGGAGCTGAAGCTGTCCGACGTTGCACCCGCGGCCCAGGATCAGGACGCGAAGGATCCTCGGACGCCCGCCAAAGGTTGATGATTGGCCCGCGCGGCGAGCGCCGTCGGCTCAGCGTTTTCAGACAGAGCCTAGAGCGGTTCGTCGACCGGTTCCCCCTCGCTTCCTGTTCGATTCCAAGCATGCCACATCGACCAGCACCATAGCAGCACCGCGGAGAGAGCGTATCCCGCCGCGAACTCGAAGACGTGCCGACGGTTCTCGGAATCGAGCACCAGATCGCCCCAGACGGCCGGGCCGATCGGCAGGAACAGCCGGCTGCCGGGCAGGGGCGAATGGACGAGCCCGATGAGCGTAAAGGCGGAGAGGGTCAGCAGCACCACAGAGGCGGTCACCAACTTGCGGTCGATCACCGCGGCCAACACCCAGGCCCACAGCAGGCTGGTCACGATGAACCCGTTGCTGAGCATGCCCATCGTTCGCAGGTTCTCCTGGAGCGACGGATCGGCAAGCGTTGAAACATCGATCCCCGCCCCCACCAGGGCGCCGTCGCCAAAGATCCGTCGTGGCAGGTTCATCGCCAAGAACGCCAGCGCCGGCAGGCAGGCGAAGGCCACCGCGGCGTAGTGCCGACGCGGCGTCGCCAGAAAACTCTGAGCCGTGATCTCCAGCCCGATGAAAACCAGAATCGGATAGACGACCGGTTGAGGGATCCACTGGTTGAGCCAAGCGAAATAGCCCAACAACCCCGCGGAGCCGATCAACAACGCGGTCCCCAAGGTGTAAGCCGCGCGGCCGCCCATCGCCTTGTACGCCGGATGACCGATGTACGGTGTCGTCTGGATCACCCCTCCGGACAAACCGGCGATCAAGGTGGCAATCGCCTCGACCCCCAAGACCGTGCGGGTGTCGTAGACGTCCCCGGCCGCCGCGGCGCTCTCAGTACAGTCAATCCCGCCGACGATCGTGGCCAGGGCAAACGGCAGGGCGAACGGCAGGTAGGGAAGCGCATCGCCGAAGGCATCGAACCAACCGAACTGCCAACTCGCGAGCCATTCGGTCGGGAGCCAGTGGATCGTTGCCGGCTCGGCAAACTCGTAGCCGCTGCCGGGGACGAGACAGAGCCCGTAGTAGACCAACCCGGCGACGATCAGTGCTCCCAGCGTCCCCGGCGTGCGGCCGGGAAGCTGGACCCGCCCGATCAGGGCCGTCAACACGATGACCAGGGCCAAAATCCCAGGCAACGGGTGCCCCAAGATTTCGAGCAACGGCAGAAAGCTGATCAGCACCAGCGCGATCGCTGCCAGCGACCCGAGCAGCCCGGCGCGGGGGACCACCCGCCGCACCCACTCCCCGGTCGGCGCCAGGGCAAGCTTCACCACGCCGCTCAAGACAATGCACCAGATCCCGATGTGCCAGGTCCTCGTTGCCGCCTGCGCCGGGTCCAAGCCTGCGGCCAATCCTTGCTGGTAGGAGGGGCCCAGGATGAACAGGATCATCCCGAAGGTCGACGGCGTGTCGAGCCCCAGCGGCATCGCGGTCACGTCATCCCGTCCGGTTCGCCGGGCCAGTCGAAATGCCAGGCAAAAAAAGGCGAGGTCGCCGATCAGGACCCCCAACGCCGTGCCAGGAACCATCGAACCGACCGCGAAGGATTGCGGCAAGCCGAACACCCCGCTGAGCAGACCGACCATCAGCAGCAAGCCGGCCACGTTGTCGAGCATCAAGCCGAAGAAGGCATTGATGTCCCCCGGTCGAGCCCAGCGGTATCGAAACGCGGAAGTTGAACCGCCGGGAGTAAGTTGACGCCCGTTCAAATTGCTGAATCCCACGACGAGTCGTGACTGGTGCCCTCCGAAGCCCGACCGGAGAGTCGCCGGGGTTGGCCGCCGGGAAAGTTTAACGGCGGACGTGGCAGCTCTGAAGGGGCAGCTCTGAAGGGGCAGTCCGGCGCCGCCCCTCCAGAGCGAAAATACCGTAGAGAGTTCCCGAGGGCGTCCGAAGTCTCAGCGATTTCCTCCAAGAAAATCGGCTTTGACCAAAGTCCCCACGTTGGAGATACTATGGGGGAGCCATTTTCGGCCCCACTGTGACTTTTCCCTTCGTCGTTCTTTCGGTTCTCTCATGAAAGCGTCCTCCCAATCGCCGACGACCGAGACACCCGAGTTCTCGGAGGTGACCGATGAAGAGCTGATCGCGCGGTACCGCGAGTCGGGCGATCGGGCTCATTTCGAGCTGCTGGTGCGCCGCTATGAACGAGAAATCTACGCCTACCTCCGCCGTTACATCGGCAATCCGGAGATGGCGGAGGATGCGTTCCAGGGAACGTTTCTCCAGGTGCATCTGAAATGCCACCAATTTGACCCCAAACGTCGCCTGCGGCCGTGGCTGTATGCGATCGCGACCAATCAAGCGATCGATGTCCAACGCCGCAACAAGCGGCACCGGATGGTCAGTTTGGATCGTTCGACCAGCGACGAGGATAGCGGTCGCAGCGGTAGCTGGGGAGAGAAACTCGTCGGCGGCGCTCCCGATCCGTTGTGGGCCGCCTCGCGAGAGGAAAACGGACGTTGGGTCAACGAGGCGGTCGATTCGCTCGGGGAATCGATGCAGCAGGTCATTCAGCTGGTTTACTACCAGGGGTTGAAATACCGGGAGGCGGCCGAGGCGCTCGGCATTCCGGTGGGAACGGTCAAGAGCCGGCTGCACGCTGCGGTCCATCGACTCGGCCTGCTGTGGGACCAGAGCCATGAACAGGCGGCGAGCCGCTAAGCGCCGTGGATAGCGGAACTCGCAAAGAGTTCCGATTCGTCAGACGATCGATTGAACCTGATCGGAGTGACGCGCATAGCATTGATAGAGCCCCATGACCGCTCGTTGGACGTAGCACAGGCTGCCAGTCTGTCTGCCTACGCGTTCGGACCCGTCCACTCCCTTCGACTGTTCTCGTGATGGACGAAGACCTGCTCGGTTATCTACTCGACGCGCTTGAACCGCAGGAAATGCGACGGGTGGAGGAACGTCTGCGGGTTGACCGCTCGGCCAGGGAAGCCCTGCAGCGGCTTGAGCGGTCGCTGCGTCCGCTCGAGGAGAGCCGGAAGGTGGACGATTCGCCACCGTCTGATCTTGTCGCCAGGACGCTGGCGAGTCTCCCTCCCCTTTCCGCCCCGGCCTCCGTGCCGACCGCCGAGTCGCGCGATTGGCAACCCCGACCGGTCGTCCCAGTTGGCCTCTCGCCGATGGGAAGGGTTTTGGAGTCGGCTTCCGGCTCGTCACGAGGCTGGGTTGATTGGTTCGCTGCGGCACTCGCCGCGGCCGTCTTGCTCGGGTTGCTGCTGCCCGCCCTCGCCGAAGGTCGCTTCGAAGCCCGCCGGGTCGCTTGCCAGAACCAACTTCGTGAACTGGGGACCGCGATCACGCAATTCGTCATGCGGAGTGAACAGGCGCGGTTGCCCGCCGTGGCGGAGCGAGGGCCCGAAGCCTTCGCGGGGGTGTATGCCGTGCGGCTCCATGACGCCGGATTGCTCGACGACAGCTCGCTCCGCTGGTGCCCGTCACTGGGGCGTCCGAACGCCTTGGCGGGACAGCTCGAGATCGATTCCACCGAGCGCGGCGTGTCACCGTCGAGGCAGCCTCGGTCCATGGCCGACTGGGAGCAGCTGATTTCCGTCGAGAACCTGCATCGCGCCCCGGTCAATCAACTGCAAACGCTCCAGCAGCTCGCCGGTGGCCATTACGCGTACACGCTCGGCGTCGTCGACGGGCACCAGTACGGGGCGCCGCGGTACCAGGGTCGTTCGTCATTCGCCGTAATGTCCGATGCGCCGCTCGGCGAATACTCCCCCGGAGGATTGGCCATCGAGCGTATCGGCCACGGCGGACGGGGGATCAATGTACTGTATGAGAGCGGAGAGGTGCGTTTCGTTTCGCTGGAGGCGATCGAGTTGATGCCCGATCACCCGTTGTTGAATCTACGGGGCGAGGTCGAGGCAGGGGTCAACATCGATGATGCCGTTCTCGCCCCGAGCTGGCGGGGGCCCTTTCTCCACGCCCCCCAGCGATAGCCCCTCCTGCGATCCTGGCAGCTTGCCTGGCAGGCATGGGAGTTTTGCCGTGGGGTGTTTTGCCGTTAGTAAGGGTCGCCCCCCATGCGTCCCACTTCCGTCGTCTCTCCGGGTGTGCGGCCCCAGGGGAGCGGGTTGTTAAGTTCCGCCGTTTGCAATTTTGCAACGCTTAACGCGATAATGGGGACACAACGTTCGCCACCGAACGCCCGCCGACTCCCCCTCCCCTTTGTTATAAGCTCGCGATTCTTGATGAAATCACTCCTTGCCCGATTCGCGCTCGCGACGGTCGTTGCCAACGGGATTGTGACCGCCGGTGTGGCGTCCGCTGCCGGCCCCATTTCGTTCAACCGTGACATCCGACCGCTCCTTTCGAATCGCTGCTTTGCTTGTCATGGGCCGGACGAGGCCGCCCGCGAGGCGGGACTGCGGCTCGACGTGAGCGAGGAGGCCATTGAGTTCGGCGTGATCGAGCCAGGCGATGCCGATGCGAGTGAGCTGGTTCTGCGGATCGAGTCGGACGATCCGTACCACGTCATGCCGCCATCGGAGCACGGCGAACCGCTGAAGGAAGAGGAACGGGCGTTGATCCGTCAATGGATCGAGGAGGGTGCCGAATTCCAGACGCACTGGTCATTCGTCCCGCCGCTGCGAACATCGCCGCCAGCCGTTGACGAGTCCTGGGGTGGGGAAATCCGCAACCCGATCGACCAGTTTGTCCTCCGCGGGATCCGGCAGGCAGGTTTCTCGCCCAGCCCGCCGGCCGACCCGCGAACCTTGGTCCGCCGGCTCTCGTTTGACCTGACCGGGCTCCCCCCCGACCCCGGGACCGTCGATGCGTTCGTGGCCGATCCGAGTCGCCCGGCGTATGAACGGCTGGTCGAAGATCTGCTGCAGTCACCCCACCACGGCGAACGCCTGGCGATGTACTGGCTGGACCTCGTCCGCTACGCCGATACGCTCGGCTTCCATGGCGACCAGGTTCGCAGTGTCTCGCCTTATCGCGACTATGTCATCGGCGCGTTTCAAGCCAACAAACCATTTGACGAATTCACGGTCGAGCAGATCGCTGGGGATCTCCTGCCGGAGGCGACGCTCGAACAAAAGGTGGCATCGACCTACAACCGGTTGAATCGGGCCTCGGGGGAAGGAGGTGTGCAACCGAAGGAATACTTGGCCCGCTACGCTGCGGACCGGGTGCGAACGACCGGCGCGGTGTGGCTCGGGACGACCTTCGGTTGTGCTGAATGCCACGACCATAAATTCGATCCCTTCACGATCAAAGACTTTTATCAGTTCGCCGCCTTCTTCGCCGACATCAAGGAGCAAGGCATTGTGAGCAGTGCCGTGCACATCGAGCAGCTCCCTGTCCCGACCGAGGCACAAAAGTCGCGTCAGGCCAAACTGAAGCAGGCCGTCGCCGAGGCGGAGCAGGCCTACCAGGCCGACACGCCAGAGATCGACGCCGCCTTTGCCCAGTGGCTCGCCGCGACCGAAGCGACCCTTGCCCAAGCGGACAAAGAGGAGGCGGACAAAGAGGAGGCGGACGAGAGTGAATCCAGCGACGAAGAATCGGGCGAGGGTTCCGAGCTTGATTCCGAAGTCGCGGAGATTGTGAGGAAGCCGGCCGAGGCGCGAACCGAGGCGGAGATTGCGAAGCTCGACGCCGCCTTTCGGGAACAGTCCGACCTGTTGGCGGAGGCCCGTGCCCGGCTGACGAAGCGCCGCGAGGAGTTGGCGGCGCTGGAGTCGTCGATCGTGACCACGTTGGCCACCACCGCCACGGAACCTCGCGAGATGCGGGTACTTCCGCGAGGCAATTGGATGGACGACTCGGGCGAGATTGTTGAACCGGCCGTGCCCCATTTTCTCCCGCCGGTCCAACAGGAGGACGAGGCTGCCGGCGGGGACTCGACTCGGCTCGACCGCCTCGATCTGGCCCGCTGGTTGACCTCGCAAGACAACCCACTCGTTGCTCGCACCTTCGTCAATCGGCTCTGGATGTTGTTCTTCGGTGAGGGACTTTGCCGGTCCGTCGACGATTTAGGTTCCCAAGGCGAGCCGCCGACGCATCCGGAACTGCTCGATTGGCTTGCCAGCGAGTTTGTCGACAGCGGCTGGGATGTACGGCATCTGGTCCGCCTGATCGTCACCTCCAACACCTACCGGCAGTCGTCGTTGGCATCGGCGGACCCTGCGTCGACCTCGGCAGGTGGTCCTTCGTTGGCGCAACAGCACGCGGCCGACCCGGCGAACGAGGTCCTTGCGAGACAGGGACGCTGGCGGTTGGATGCAGAGCTGGTCCGCGATAACGCGCTGGCGGTCAGCGGGTTATTGGTCCGCGAGCTGGGAGGCCCCAGCGTCAAACCGTATCAGCCGGCCGGCTACTGGGCACAGTTGAATTTCCCGAAGCGGAGCTATCAACACGACACCGGTGCGCAGCAGTATCGCCGAGGGCTGTACACCCACTGGCAGCGAACGTTTCTGCACCCGAGTCTGGTTGCGTTCGATGCCCCGGCGCGGGAGGAGTGCACGGCGAGGCGGACTCGTTCCAACACGCCGCTGCAAGCTCTGGTGCTGCTCAACGATCCCAGCTTCGTGGAAGCCGCCCGGGTGCTTGCCGAACGCGTTGTCCGCGAGGGGGACGCGTCGTTTAACGCACGGTTGGCCTTTGCCTTTCGGGAAGCCCTGTCCCGTGAGCCACGGGACGGCGAGATGGTGGTGCTGCAAACGTTGCTCGACCGGCAACGCGCCGCGTACGAAGACGATCCCGAGGCGGCGGAACGACTTCTTGCCACGGGCCAAGCCCCAACCCCGAGCGACCTGGACGGCGCCGAGTTGGCGTCTTGGACGGCGGTGACCCGGGCAATTTTGAACCTGCACGAAACGATCACACGCTACTAGGCTCGATTGCGACCATGACGATCCAAGATTCCATCAACCGGCGCTGTTTCCTCTCCTCCGCCGGCCTCGGCGTTGGCTCCACGGCGCTCTGGTCGTTGCTGGCCCGGGAACTCGCTGCAAAGCCCGGATCGAACCTTGATCGGGGCGTGATTGCCGAGCCGCATCATCCGCCCCGAGTGCGGCGGGTGATCCACCTGTGCATGGCGGGCGGACCCTCGCATCTGGAAACCTTCGATGACAAGCCCGAACTGCGGCGGATGCATGACGAACCGATGCCGAAGTCGTTCACCGAGGGTCAACAGATCGCGCAGCTGCAGGGACAACAACTGACATGCTTCGCGCCGCAATTCGACTTTCAACGATTCGGTGACAGTGGTCAAAGCATCTGCAGCCTGTTTCCCAACCTCGGTCGCGTCGCCGATGACTTGTGCCTGATCCGGTCGATGCACACCGACCAGATCAATCACGACCCGGCGCACACGCAGTTCAACACCGGTTCAGGCCAGGCTGGGCGACCAAGCATGGGATCATGGCTGCTTTACGGGCTTGGCCAGGAGTGTGATGACCTGCCGGGCTTTGTCGTGCTGACCTCCGTCGGCAAGGGTGGCCAGGCCCAGCCGATCGCGGCGCGGCAGTGGCACAGCGGGTTCCTGCCGTCCCGTTTTCAAGGGGTTCAGTTCCAATCCACCGGCTCCCCGGTGCTGTATCTGAATCAGCCTGGCGGGGTCAGCTTCGACCAACAACGTGAACTGGTCGAGTCGATTCAGGAACTCAATCAGGAATTTGGCCAAGTCGTCGACGATCCGGAGATCACGACCCGGATTCAACAGTACGAGATGGCGTTTCGGATGCAAGCCAGTGTTCCGGAACTGACCGACCTGTCCGGCGAGTCGGAAAAGACATTCGACGCCTACGGCACCCGTGGAGGCGATGGAACGTACGCCTCCAACTGCCTGCTCGCCCGGCGATTGCTGGAACGGGGCGTTCGGTTCGTCCAGCTTTATCACCGGGCGTGGGACCATCACGGCAATATCAAACCGTCGATGGAGACCACGGCGAAGGAGGTCGACCAGGCGACCGCAGCGTTGATCGAAGACTTGAAAGCCCGCGGCCTGTTCGATGACACCCTGATCATCTGGGGAGGCGAGTTCGGGCGCACGCCGATGGCCCAAGGGACGGGGCGGGATCACCATATCAAGGGCTTTTCCATGGCCCTCTCCGGCGGCGCCGTCCGCGGCGGTTTGGCGTACGGCAACACTGACGAACTCGGCTACAACGCCGTGGAGAATCCAGTCCACGTCCGCGACTTCCACGCCACGCTGCTGCACCTGTTCGGCATCGACCACCGCCACTTCAGCTATCGGCACCAGGGGCTCGATTTCCGCCTCACCGGAGTCGAAGAGGCCCACGTCGTGCAAGACATCATCGCGTGATGGTCGGCCGCAGCGGCATCGGGTTACTTGGGGAAAGACTTGAAGGGGACGTCGCGGTAGGCGGCGAACATCCCTCGGATCTTTTGGATCTGCTTGCGTTCGGCTTCGCTGAGCGACTCGGTCAGCTGGTGTTCGACCCGGTAGCGGGCTTCTCCTGCGTCCTGGCGGACGGTCACCGTCATCGTGTCGGGCATTTGGCCGCCGATCGCGAGTGTTTGGTTCAAGGTCATCCGCGCGAACGGGGGAGGGGCGTTGACCTTGCGGGCGATGTTGAGCCGAGCGGCCCAGTCGCTGAAACGGCCGAACGCGCGTGCGACATTCGGATCCTCCGGCCGCTGAGTGCCGGTTTCGTAGGCGACCCGGCCGAAACGGATCGTGTACCGTTCACCCGAGGCGTCGGCTTGGGCAGCCGCCATCATTCCCAACGCCTCGCGGCGGGCTGGATCCTCGGTCGCCGCCCGAGCCTTGGCGGTCAATTCAATCAGGTTATCTGTCGAGACCGTCGAGCGGACCATCGATTGGCGGTCGAGAAGCACGACCCGACTCTCTTCTGGATCGAACACGGTGACGAAGCGGGCCAAACTCTTAGGGACCCGGGTCAGATCGTAGACGACGCCGCCGCGGAAAAGAATTTCGTGCTCCGAGAGCGGTTCGGCCGTCTCCGCCTCCCCGCCGCCGACGTCGTGAACGCGGATCAGCACGCGGAACTCCGGCGGCCCCCGATCGGGGTCGTCATCGGCGACCGCTCCGCGGCAGATCATCAGCAGCATCAGGGCAAGCAGGAGAGTGGGCGTTCGGGGCATCACGGCCATCGCTGCATCCAGGTTTCGGGGGCAAGGCTTTTCCGCATGCTCGGACGGCGCGTCGCGTCCGCGACGCGTCGGGTCCGCGACGCGTGTCGAGCGGTCTGGACGCCGCCCACTTTGGCATCGTAAAAGAACCTTCGTGATCGCGTTTGGGGACGTTAGAACAGCCGGGACGCGGAGGACAAGACCAAACCTGGGGCGAGCCCTTGGCCGCGAGAAGGAGAGCCCGGTGGGCTTGCGGCCCAGGGGGGGCAGGCTTGCCGTGCGGCCCCCGGCGTGGGAGTGGGTGTCGGTGCGAAGCGTGGTCACGACATCATGGCGCTGTTTTAATGAACGGGGGAATGAACCACGATTGCCCCGCCGTCACTGAGGTGACATTGCTGTTCGCTCGAACTGGCCTCGCTCAATTTCAATTCGTTTTCGTCGACTGACCGGCCCATGCGTCAAACCTTGTTTGTGATCCCGCACGAATTGGCCGGACTGCCGGTGTTTGGCATGGGCTGGCTACTGATCGGGCTGGCGATCTTGTTCGGGGTCCGTTTGGCGTGGGCCGCGAATCGGCGTGAATCGGTCCCTGGGGTCTTGGCGTCCGAAGGGGTGATGTGGGGGATTGCGGCGGCGGTCATTGCGTTCGTCTTGCCGATGGTGGAGGTGAGGAACCTGGAGGGCGAGCCGATCGGGATGGCGGTTCGCGGCTACGGGGTGATGCTGCTGTTGGCGGTGGTGGTGTCGGTGTGGCTCGCCGCCTTCCGGGCTCAGCGGTATGGGGTGGGGGCGGAGTCGATCTATGCGCTCGCGCCGTGGGCATTCATTGGCGGGATCGTCGGCGCGCGGCTGTTCTACGTGATCCAGTACTGGAATCGGTTCGAGACGGTTCGGGACATGCTCGTCTTCACCGAAGGTGGATTGGTCGTCTACGGCGGGATCCTGGGGGGCTTTGCAGCCTCGATCTTTTACCTCTGGCGTCAACGTCTGCCCTGGCTCACAGTGGGCGACGTGATCATTCCGTGCATATTCGTCGGCATCGCATTGGGCCGCATCGGTTGCTTGATGAACGGTTGCTGCTATGGCGGTCGCTGTGAGCCGGGTCCGACCGCGATCGAGTTTCCTCCTGGGAGCCCGGTTTATCAGGAGCAGCTTTATACGGGGGAGTTGGTGGGCATCACGATCGAGCCAACCACGGGCGAGGTAACAACGGTCCGGTCGGGCAGTTTGGCGGAGCGTTCGGGGGTCCGTGTCGGTCAGCGGGTGGAGTCGATCGAGCCGCTTCCGGTCGCGCCATCGACGGCGGTCAAGGCGGCGCCTCGTGAATCGGTGCGGACGGGAATTCGAGCCCGGATCGGCGGGCAGGTGCACCGCTGGGAGGTGTCCGAGCTGCCCGACCGGGCGCTGCCGGTGCGCGCCGCGCAGGTCCTGAGCAGTGCCAGCGCACTGGCGATGGCACTGATCTTGCTCCTTCTGTCACGCTGGGTTGGCCGGCCGGGGGTTTTGATGTTCACCGGGTTGGCTGGATATGCCATTGTGCGGTTTTTGTTGGAGATCGTTCGGGTGGACGAGGGGGGGCGGTTTGGAACTCAGCTTTCGATTTCCCAGTGGGTCAGTCTCTTGGTCTTCCTCGCCTCGGTCTCTGGGTTGCTGTGGTTGACGTATCGTGCCGGGGGCGGTCGATCGACGTCCATCTCGAACCCATGACGTTTCCCCGCCAGCAAATTCCGGAATGGATGGATGACCCGGGCCTGCCGGAGGTGGATCATCTCCAGGCCTTGGCGGGGTTGGCGCGTTTGAATCGGGTCAGCTGTGTTTCTCGCACCATCTACCGGCGGCTTGTCCGTTATGCCAAGCAGATCAAGCCGCGGCCGCTGAAGGTATTGGACGTGGCCAGCGGCTGCGGGGACCTTCCCATCGATTGGGCAACCCGCGCGGCCCGTTCCGGGGTTCCGATGCAGATCACGGCGACCGACATCAGTGGCGTGGCGGTGGAGGCGACGTTGCGCCAGGCTCGGAATCGGAATGTGGAGATCGGGATCCTGCAGCGGAACTGCGTGACCGAGGGGCTCCCCTTCGGGTTCGACGTGGTGACCTGTTCGCTGTTCATCCATCATTTGAACGATTTCCAGGCGACTCGGCTGCTGCAATCGATGCGGGCTTCGGCGGCCGTGGCGCTGTTGGTGTGCGATCTCGAGCGGTCACGGCTGAATGTGGCGCTCGTCGCCCTGGCCTCCCGTCTGGTCACCCGCTCGAGCGTGGTTCACCATGACGCGGTGGCGAGCGTGAAGGGGGCGTACACGCGTGCGGAGTTTGAGCGGCTTGCGTGCCAGGCGTTGGCGCAACCGATGGTCGTTCAGCCGCAGTTTCCCTGTCGTTTTTTGGCCTCGATCGATGTGCTGAGTCTTCCGGTCGTGGCGCCGGCGTTTGCGTGAGGACGCGAGATGAAGCCGCCGTCGAACGTGCTCGTCATTGGTGGCGGCCCAGCCGGGGCGGCTTGTGCGATCCGGCTACGCCAGCGTGGTGTGGAGGTCGAATTGGCCGAACGGTCGCGTTTTCCCCGGGCGAAGGTCTGCGGCTGCTGTCTCGGCGGGGCTGGGTTGGACGCTCTGGAAACGATCGGTGTTCGGGACTGGGTTGAAACCCATGGCCGGCTGCTGCGGCGCTGGTGCGGATCGTTTGACGGGCGGCCGGTGGAGCTGGATCTGCGGCGGGGGGTGGCGATCTCGCGGCAGGCGTTGGACCTAGCCCTGCTCAGCGAAGCGGCGCGCTGCGGTGCCCTCCTTCATCAACCGGTGACCGCTCGAATCGAGTCGGTCGGCGATTCCGTCGGCACCCGGGGGGGCGATCCCCATGTTTGGGTCCGGCTGCAGGGCGAGCGTCAGCGCGGCACGGACCGTTACCGCGCGGTGGTGCTCGCCAGCGGCCTGAACACGGCCAGTGGACCGGCCGCGGGCGACCGGCCGCTGCTGCCGTGGATCGAATCGCCTCATGGACCCTTTGGGGTGGCCTGCACGTTACCCTGGTGTTCGGCGATCGAGTCGGGTGTGATTTACATGGCGTGTGACGATCAGGGGTACGTCGGTATGGTGGTGTTGGAGGATGGCCGGATCGACGTCGCGGCGGCCTTGGATCACCGCCCGGGCGAGGGCGGCACAATTGCCAGCCGAGTCGCGGCGATCTTGGACCGCAGCGGGCTCCCGGTTCCACCGCTGGAGACGCTTGCCGGCCCAGAGCCCCCTGGGTCACTGTTGACCACCGGCCCATTGCGTCGATCGCGGTTGGCCGGACGGGGGCAGGTCTTGGCGATCGGCGACGCCGCTGGCTACGTCGAGCCGTTTACTGGAGAAGGGATGGCGTGGGCGGTGCAGAGCGGAATCGCAGCAGCGAACCGAATTGCTGCCGAGTGGGACAACCTGGATGGGATCGGAGACCGCTGGGACGAGGAGCTCGGGGCGTTGATGCGAGGTCGTCGGAATCGTTGTCGGCGGATCGCGTGGGCGATCCACTCACCGGCGATGCGGGCGGTCGCGGCAACCGCGCTGCGACGGTTTCCCTGGCTCGCCCGTCCCATCGTTCGCAGTTTGGAACGAGGCACATGACACCGATATTAGGGATCGGCTCGGCCCTCCCGCCGCTGAGAATCGATCGTGACACCGCAGCCGACTACGCTCGGACCGTCTCTTGCACGAATTCGGAGGAGCGGCGAAAGCTCGGCATCTTGTACCGGCGAACCGGGATCGGCTGCCGGGGGAGTGTATTGTTGGAGCGACGGTCAGGCGATGCGGCCGGTGACGGTCTGTCGGACGGGATCGGGCAAGCGGTGGCGCAGAGTTTCTATCCACCGGCGGTCTCGGAGCACGATCGCGGACCGTCGACCGAGTGCCGCAATCGAAGGTATGAGCGGGAGGCCCCGCCGTTGGCTCTGGCGGCCTCGGCCGCGGCGCTGCGGGACAGCCAGGTTTCTCCCGGCGAGATCACGCACCTGATCACGGTCACCTGCACCGGCTTCAGCGCTCCGGGGATCGACATTTCCCTGATCGATGACTTGAGCCTGCCACCGCACACCGAGCGGATCCAGGTCGGGTTCATGGGATGCCACGCCGCGATCAACGGACTTCGCGTTGCTCGCGGATTGATTGCGGCCGAGCCTGCGTCGCGCGTTTTGTTGTGCAGTGTCGAGCTGTGCAGTCTGCACTATCAGTACGGTTTCGATGTCGACCGGATCGTCTCTGGAGCTCTGTTTGCCGACGGTGCCGGTGCACTTGTCTTGGGAGGGGAAAGCGCCGACGCCGCCCACAGTTCCACCGGTGCGGCATCGACGGGCGCATCGACCAATCCGGGCAACGGCATTCGCGGTGAGCTGGTCGCCACCGGGTCGTACCTCGTGCCGGAAAGCCGGGACGCGATGACATGGCGGATTGGTGACCACGGGTATGAAATGACACTCTCGGCCAAGGTTCCCGACGTGCTCCGGGTTGGTCTCCGACCGTTCCTCTCGAGCTGGCTCGACGGCTTGGGCGAGTCGATCGAATCGATCGGCGGCTGGGCCGTCCATCCCGGCGGCGGCCGAATTTTGACCGCGGTCGAACAAGCCCTGGCGTTGCCGGGCGAGGCCCTGGCAACGCCACGGGAGGTGTTGTCGGAGCACGGGAACATGTCCTCGGCGACGATGCCGATCATTCTCGAATCGTTCGCCCACAACGGGCAGGCCAAGCCGTGGCTGATGCTTGGCTTTGGACCGGGCTTGGAAATCGAGGTCGCCTTGATTCGCTAAAAGGCCGCGATCACGGCGGCCACGTTGGTGGCCGCGGTTTCGATTCGGTAGATGCGCGGTCCCAGGCAAATGGGCGTGAATCCCTTGTCGGTCGCCGCAGCGAGCTCGCCGGGGGTCCACCCCCCTTCCGGGCCGATCAACACGTTGACCGAACTGTCGCGGAGGCTCAGTGATTCCTCGACCGCCTCGCCGATCGGGGTCCCTCCCGGCTGCAAGATCCAGCACTGAGCCTTGCTGTCGGGTTGATGAGGCACCGTACCTGGTCGATCGTCTTGGGAGGCCGTCGGATGGGGGTTGCTACCGCGGCTGGAACCGGAGACTCCCGCGAGATACGGCTCCAGCGGTGCCGGCTCGTCGATCTCCAGCAACACATTGCGGCCCGACTGCTTGCACGCCTCGACCACCGCCCGCCGCAGCTTTTCGAGCTGATTCGGCGACGGGGACCGCTGCGTTCGCTCGGCCACGATGGGGATCAACCGCCGGACACCCAATTCTGTCAAACGCTCGACCATCTCCTTGCCCCGCTCCGGCCTCGGCAACGCAACGGCCAAGTTCAGCTCCCGCGGTGACTCGCGATCGACCCGCTGGGCTTGCTCCGCATCGCAGAGACAACTTCGGCGATCGACCTGCATCACCCAGCCATCCGCTTCATGTCCCCGGCCGTCAAACAGAGTGATCCGCTCACCGACATCGACCCGCATGACCCGGCAGGCGTGTTGGGCTTCCGCACCGCTCAGGGCCACCGGACCACCGGCGGGAGGAAGATCAGGAACGTAGTAGCGGCGTGTCATCTGCGTCGGGATTTCTCTCAAGCCTGCGCTGGCAGTCAAGTCGGTGTGCCGTCGGTCCGATGATAACCGACAGTCGGATTCACTTTTCGGATGGTTGACCGCTATCGTCACCGGGGCAAGGGCACAGTCGATGGACTACTTGAAGTACTGGTCGCTCTTCAGCCCCCCTTTTGGTCGCCATGCGGCGCAACGTTTTTTCGCCGCCAGTTCGCAACGGGAGGCCATGGCACGGCTGCATACCTTGGTCGCCGGGGGGCTCAGCAGCGGCGTGTTGCTCAGTCCCCGTGGCTGCGGGATGACGACGCTGTTGAGTCACGTGGCCGGCAGCAGTGGGTTGGGGAATTGTGCGGTCGAGATGCTGATGACGCGCGGCGACCAGGCCGACCGCGAGCAGGTGTGGAGCGACCTCGCCGACGCTCTCCGGCTCGGCTACCGATCTGCCGACCTGCCGGAGCAGATTGCTTCGGTGATCGAAGCCGGTTCGCGTCAGTCAGTCCGCACCGTATGGTTGATCGATCGGGCGGGACAATCCGCCGCCGCTGTTGCCCGTGAATTGCTCGACCGCGATCGACAATTTTCCATTGTCATGGGGATTGAGCCGCAATCCGGACATCAGCTGGCGATCAGCTTGGGGATCTGTCCCCTGCGGATCGAACTTCCCCCTTGGTCGCTCCACGACACGATCGACTTTGTTCGAAGTGCAATGCATACCGCCGGCGGGACGCCAGACGTCTTTACCGACGCCGCCGTCGTCCGCCTCCACGAGATTGGTGAAGGGCGAGTCGGGGTGATCGCCAGCGTCGCGGAGCTGGTTCTGGTCGTCGCGGCGACGCATCAGGCCACCACAATTGGTCCCGACATCGTCGAAGCTGTTCAAGAGGAACTCGTCCGGGCAGCGTGATCGTCTCGATGGCGGATCACCAGCAGTCGGGGCTCGGTCATGTGATCGATCGCCCAGCGGATCCCTTCCCGACCCAACCCGGAATCTTTGACCCCACCGTAGGGCATGTGGTCAATCCGATAGCTGGGAGCCTCATTGATGCACACGCCCCCGACGTCCAAACGGTCCCATGCCCGGTACATTTTTTCGATGTCCCGTGTGAAGACACCGGCCTGAAGTCCATACGCCGAGTCGTTGACCTGCTCGAGGGCTTGGTCGAAGTCGTCAAACGGCGCGAGCAAGGTCACCGGGCCGAAGACCTCCTCGCAGGAAACCTTGGCGTCACGGGGAACGTTCTGCAAAACCGTGGCGGCGTAGATGTTGTGATCGAGCCGCTTGCCACCGGTCAGCACTTCCGCTCCCGCAGCAACCGCCTGATTGACCCAGTCGGCGATCCGGGAGCATTCCTGGTCGCTGATGATCGGCCCGACAAACGTCGCTTCGTCGCGAGGGTCCCCCGCCTTCAATTCTGAAACTGCTTGAACGAATCGCGATTTAAACGATTCATACACGTCTCGGTGCACCAGAATCCGCTGGACGCCGATGCAGGATTGGCCCGATTGGTAGTAGCCGCCGACGAGATTGCGCGCCACGGCATCCTCGACGTCGGCATCGCGAGCGATCACGCTTGCCGCGTTTCCCCCGAGTTCCAGGATCACCCGCTTCTTGCCCGCTTTCGCCTTCAGTGTCCAGCCGACGCCGGGCGAACCGGTGAAGCTGAGCAATTTCAACCGCGGGTCGGAGGTGAACCGGTCGGCGGCATCGCGATGGCAGGGCAGGATCGAAAACGCCCCTCGCGGCAGGTCGGTTTCCGCCAAAACCGCCGCGATCTTCAATGCCCCGATCGGGGTCAGCGAGGCGGGTTTCAGGACGAACGGGCAGCCGGCGGCGATGGCGGGGGCGATTTTGTGCGCCGCCAGGTTGAGTGGGAAATTGAAGGGACTGATGAACGAGCAGGGACCGCAAGGGACCCGCTTCCACATCCCGCTGTACTGCCCGCCCCGAGAGGACACATCCATCGGCAGCACCTCGCCGTAGACCCGCACCGACTCCTCGGCCGCGATACGAAAGGTATCGATCAGCCGGCCGACCTCGCCGCGCGCGTCCCGAATCGGCTTGCCCGCCTCGACACACAACGCCACCGCCAGCTCCTCGGAAAGTTCGGTGAACCGTGCAACGCAGTGCTGCAGGACGCCTCGGCGGTGGTAGGCTTTCATCTGCCGCATCGGCGCGGTCGCTTCGACCGCCGCCGCAATGGCCCGATCGATCACCGGCTCGTCCGCCAAGGCGACCTCCGCCGCGACTTCGCCGCTGTATTTGTCCGTCACCGTTAAGTCATGATTCGGCGATTGAGGCTGACCCGCCAAGTAGTAGGGATAGCTTTCGTGCGTCACGTGTAACCTCGAGCGGTGGGGGTCGGAGCAGTGAGCGATCCAACTGAGGATACGCCGGGACGCACGCTCGCTCCAGAGCGGCAACAACGCCTTGGAAGCGGCTCCCGGTAAACATTCCCACGCTGGCCCTTCCCAGGGTCTGGCCCTTCCCAGGGTCTGGCCCTTCCCAGGGTCTGGCCCTTCCCAAGCTGTCGAACACGATTTCCAACCGACCTCAGCCCGCACGATCGATACGGAGCCCGGGCAGCCCAGCGTTTCTGTCCGCCCCCCATTTGCCGATCTGCCACTCGGGACTAATGTTTCCACATCCTTTCCATCCTTCCATCCGTTGCCCTTTGAGGTGATCTGTGACGTCGAATGCCTGTCAAACGTTGGTCGACGCAATTGGCGACCGTTCTTCGGTGATCGGCGTGATTGGGCTCGGATACGTCGGGCTCCCCCTGATCGATGCGTTCACCGCCGGCGGCTTCCGTTGCCTCGGGTTCGACGTCGATGCCAAAAAGATCAAGGCCCTCCAGGAGGGCCGGAGTTACATCAAGCACATTGACGACGGGACGATCGCCAAGTGGCACGAAAAAGCTCTCTTTGATTGCACCGCCGACATGTCGCGGCTCGGCGAACCCGATGTTCTGGTGATTTGCGTCCCGACGCCGCTCGATGACGCTCGCGATCCCGACCTGCGGTACGTCGTCGGGACCTGCGAGTCGATCGCGAAATCCCTGCGGCCGGGACAACTCGTGGTATTGGAAAGTACCACGTATCCAACGACGACCCGCGACGTCATGGTCCCGATTTTGGAGCAGTCCGGTTTGCGTGCCGGCGAAGATTTCTTCGTCGCCTACAGCCCTGAGCGGGAGGATCCGGGCAACCCCGATTTCAGCGCCGCCGGGATCCCAAAGGTCGTCGGGGCAATCAATGACGCCAGTCTCCGCTGTGCCTCGACCCTTTACGAGTCGGCCGTCGCCGGCGTCGTCCCGGTCAGCAGTTGCGAGGTCGCCGAAGCAGCGAAGGTGCTGGAGAACATCTACCGCGCCGTCAACATCGCGCTGGTCAATGAACTCAAGACGCTGTTTGACACCATGGAGATCGATGTCTGGGAAGTCATCAACGCCGCAAAGACCAAACCGTTTGGCTTCCAAGCCTTCTATCCCGGTCCCGGCCTCGGCGGACACTGCATCCCGATCGACCCGTTCTACCTTTCTTGGCTCGCCCGCAAACAGGGCCAGACGACTCGCTTCATCGAACTGGCCGGCGAGGTCAACCGGGCCATGCCCAGCTACGTGATATCCCGGACCGCAGAGTTCCTCAATGAATACGCGAAACCGATACGCGGCAGCAAGATCTGTCTGTTGGGAGTCGCCTACAAGAAGGACGTCGATGACCCGCGGGAAAGCCCCTCGTTTGAATTGATGGAACGCCTGCTCCGCCGCGGTGCCGATCTGACCTACAGCGACCCCCATGTGCCAGCACTCCCCTCGATGCGGCACCACGAGCTGCCAGCGATGGAAAGCCAAACGCTGACCGCTGAATTCCTCGCCGCCCAAGATGCGGTCCTGATCGCCACCGATCACTCAGCGGTCGACTACGACGCGGTTGTCCGGCACGCCCCGCTGGTGATCGATACCCGCAACGCCACCTCCGGCGTGACCGAGGGCCGGGAAAAGATCCGCAAGGCATAAGTACCTTCGTTTCGCCGAAGCGGACGTGCGTTTCGCCGAAGCGGACGTGCGTTTCGCCGAAGCGGACGGGGCAGCCCCCCAGCGCTAGAGGCTCTGTCTGAAAACGCGAACGACGCTCGCGAAGCGACAATCATCACCCTCCCGCTCGGAGGTC
>CAYWXT010000077.1:0-21699 GCA_964462125.1 uncultured Pirellulaceae bacterium
GATCACCAGAAGCCGCCGGGGGGTGGAGTCGAGTGACCGGTCGCGGATGGGGCGATTCACGCTCCGGCCTCCAAGGTACGTCGAGTGGAGAGATGGGTGAGTTTGAAAGCAGTGCTTGAATCTGCCGGCGGGACCCGCGGCAGTTCAATCACGAACGAGGCGCCTTGGCCGGGGCCGTCGCTCAAGGCCCGCATGTCCCCGCCGAGGCGGCTGATGGCCAGGGCGCAAAAATGGAGGCCCAGTCCGGTGCCGGCGGAGCGGGTGGTGAAGTGAGCATCAAACGCGTGCTGAAGCGTCGATGGGTCCATGCCGATGCCGTTGTCCTGGAAGGTGATCTGCAACGTTTCATCGCCCGGTTCGATCTCAATGTGCAGTTCCCGATCACCATCCGGCTTGAGCTGGAGCGAATCTTTTGCATTGCCGACCACGTTGATGAAGACCTGCAACAGCATCGACCGGTCGGTTCGGATCGTATCCCGGAGTGCCCCAGTGCGTCGCACGGAGATTTGATCGCGCTCGAGGCTTGCCCGGCAGCAGTCGATCGACTCGCGGATAAGCTCGCCTACGACGAACGGTTCGGCATCGACCCTTGGCCGCGCGTATCGGCCCTGGTCGCGGATCACATCGTGAATGTGCCGCAGGTTTCCGCCGAGGGTTCCGAGCAACTCTCCCAGCCGCTGCTGGTCCCGCGCCAAGGAATCAGCCAGGCTCCGCAGGTACATCGGCGTCGCTTCCAACAGTTCACGGTCGTCAGCCGTGGTTCCAAGCCGATCGGCCAACCGATTCAGAGGTTGCACCCGCAGTCCGGCGACTTGGGCGTTGGCAGAATCCATCAAACTGTTCACATTTGTCAGCACGTTTCCGATGTTGTGGATCACGGTCTCGGCGACTTGTCTCGCCCCGGCCGCCCGCGAGGTTTCGCTGAGGCTTCGCTGGGCGTCACTCAGACGCTCGGTCATCCGATCGAAAGCGTTGGCCAGTTCGCCGATTTCGTCATTGACCGCGATCACCAGCGGTTCTGTTTCCAACCCCTGCTCGGCGATCCGCTCGGTGTGTTCCCGAATCGCGACAACCGGGGCCACGACGATTCGCTGCAGCAGCCACAGCAGTGCCAGCAACGCGGCCACCGACCCGAACAAGAAGTAGTTTCTGAAGCGGCGGTTGGCATGCAGGGCGTGGGCACTGATTTCATGGGGGACTTTCACCAGCAGGTGTGCCAGCTCCGTTGAATCGAACGCCACCAGCGGCATCGCGACGTGCGCCGTTTCCTGCGGGTCGTTGCGAATGACCAACCGGGAAGGCTCGTCCATCCCGTTTTGAGGCTTGCCCGTGGCCGGTTCGACCGCAAACGGAACGTGTGTTTGCCGGCGGAGGCGGTCGAGGAATTGCTCGTCCAGGGTGCGTCCCACGACCAGCAGGTTACGGGAGCGGTCAACCGTGTCGCTTCCGATCGCCGGCTTGCGCGCCGGTTCCGACGGCGTCGCGTCCCCAGCTCGCAGCGGCGCGGCGGCGAACAGGGCAAAACCGCCATCGGAGTCTTCATGGATCCCCGTGGCACGGTCGCCGGGGGACTGCCGGGCGTGGGCGGCCAACTGCTGAAGCGGCAAATCCTCCCCGTCTTCCCGACCGGCGAGTTGCCCCCGCGACGGCCGGACCCAATGGATCGATCCAGAGCCGTCGGCAAGAAACGCCCAGTCGGCGGTTCCCAGGCCGAAAAGCGACCCCATTTCTGGACCATCTGGGTCGGCTCCGGTGTCCGCGATGGCAAGCAATTCCGGTCGGTCTGCGGCTTGGTCCGCCAGCTCGCCGAGATGGCCGAGCTCCCGGCGGATCGCCGAGGAGACGCGGTTGACGTCCCGAACCGCCTGCTGCTGTTCCAAGACGGCGACCTCCTGACGAATGATCCTCTTGCGGACCATTTCATCGAGCACGAACAGGGCACACAGGACGGCCGCAACGCCAAGCACCAGTTTGCTGCGCAGCGAACGGTGGTGTTCCCGCGCGGCGGCAGCGCCGTGCGCGGGTGTAGAGGGATCGCGAGAATGGAGGTTCGGCGGAGCGTTTTGGGGGGTCATGGGCGTTCGTCGGGCCAGCCACTGGGGTCACCCTCAACCCTAGGTCTCTCCGGAGTTGCCCCGAACGGAACCGGTTGCACACCCATGGAATGCGGTTCGCCAAGCGATCCGCTGAACCACTTCTCCCAGTCATGACGGTTCGATCAGCGATCGCGATCACTCAATCGAGCGGATCATCCGCTTGGGCAAAGAACCGCCGTGCCGCCGGGTGGAACGCCAAACCCTGCCATTCCGCAGCGCGGTGACGGGGGATCAGGCCAACGATCGCAGGGGACGCGTCGATCGGATCTTCCCCCGGTTCCTGCCCGTCGCGGTAGAGGGCCTCCAGCACCGCCGTGACCAACTCCGCGGGCGCTCGCAGACGCGTGGACAAGAAGGCCGTGGTCCCGACGGTCGGGACGCCGCCGGAAGACAAGCTGCCGCCGGGGTAGTGTTGCGGCTGGATTGTCATCGGTCGAAGCGTCGGGTGTTGCAGTGAGATCTCGATGCCGTTGGGAATCGGGACCAACCTCCACTGCCCGCCGGCCAGCAACTCGGAGACCAGGGGGCTGCCAAGGCCGCCGCAGATGATCGCGACGTCGGGGGCATCCGCGGCCTTCAGCTCGCCCCAGGGAATGACGACCCGTGTGACCGTATCGCGGTCCCAGGAATAGGAGGCAAAGATGAACTCAGCCGCCTGGCGAGAGCCGCTGCCGGTTGGTCCGACAGCAACGGGCAAGCCGGCGATGTCCTCGATCGATCCGACCGTCGTGGCACTCTCACGCGTCAGCACGTGAACCGCTTCGTAGAACAGCGGCGCGACGACGCACAACTGATCTCCCCGGATATCCGAAGCTTGCAGTGGCGCCAAATCGATCTCGCGCGACAGCAGCTTCCGCCGATTTTCGACCGAACCGTCGCTCGGGATGACCTCGGCATCGACGGGGAACCGCGCCGAGAGGGTGGAGACCAGCGCCGCTGCGACGTCTTGATAGGCGCCCCCAGCCAAGCCGCCCCCAATCCGGATCCGATCAGGCATCGCCTCCCGTTGACGGATCCAATCGACGAACAAGGCAGTGATCAGCAGCGGCGCTACCAACAACAGGGCGAGCATCGCCGTTTGAAACCGCCGATGACTGAGCGACGGATGAGACACCCGGCGGCCGGCCAGCGCCGCGATGACCGGAACCCTGGCAAGCCAGTGCCAGGCTTTCAGCCAGCGAGCGTGGGGACGGGCCATGATCGGGCGGCCTTCCAGATACGCTTCCAAATCGTTTGCCAACGCCTCGGCCGTGGCGTAACGCTTCGCCGGATCCTTCTCCAAACACTTGGCGACGATCGTGTCCAAGTCCGCCGGCGCGTCACGGCGAATACTCCGCAGCGACGGGGCGGGTTGGTGGGCGACTTGAATCAACGTCTGCATTACCGTGTCGGCGACGATCGGCGGCCGTCCCGTCAGGCAGGCAAACAGAATCGCCCCGAGTGAATAAACGTCGCTCTGGCGCGTCGCGCGGTCGCTGTGACCGGTCGCCTGCTCCGGAGCCATGTAATGCGGTGTGCCCACGGCCGCACCACTGGCTGTGACGCTGCTGTCGGCATCCATATGCTTGGCCAAACCGAAATCGGTCACATGGACCTGATGGTCGGCACCGATCAGCACGTTGGCCGGCTTCAGGTCTCGGTGCAGCACGCCAGCCTCATGGGCATGGTGAATCGCATGGGCCACATCGCGGACACATTGCGCCGCCTGCTCGGGGTCCAAGGTCGCACGCTGAATGACCCGTTGCAGGTCCATTCCCTCAATGAACTCCATCGAGAAAAAGTGGTGCCCCGCCCGCCGGCCAAATTGGTGCACCGCCACGATACCCGGATGGCGCAAGCGGGCGGCTGATTGGGCTTCGGTATAAAACCGCCGCACCTCTGCCTCATCGGCGAAGATTCCGCTGCGGATCATCTTGACCGCGACCCGGCGATCGAGCGCCTTTTGATTCGCCAGATAGACCACCCCCATCCCGCCGCGACCGAGGACGCGGAGCAGGTGATAGTCCCCCAGATCGAACGGCAACGTCGGGCCGTCGTCTCCGACCCCGCGAGCCGCCACCGGCAATGTCTCGTTCAGTTCGCCAGCGGACTCGCCGCCGCCGCCGATTTGCATCGACACCGTCTCGCCATCGGCAGCGCCCTCCGTGCCGGCGATGGGATCCGCGCCGCGCGCCTCGGCCAAAGTCTTCCCAATGCCCCGGGTGTCCACGTCAGCCGAGCCATTGCCGGCGGTGGTGATCTGCCCAAGCATGTCCGCCGCGTCCATCAGCTCCCGCAGCTGATCGGCCAATTCCGGAAATTGGGCCAAGAAGTCCTCCCGGCTGTCCAACTCGCCGGTGTCACAGGACCGCAGGTAGGCGGCAAACGCTTCGTCGAGAGGATCGTGCATGGGCGACGGCTGAAGTGTGGAGATCACATTGATTGGTCAGGCACAACCCGGACAGCGGCGGGGCGCACTTTCGGGCCCGCTCCGATTGGAACTGCCCTTCACCACCACGAGCTGTCGCCGTTGCCCAAAACGGTACGGAGTCTCTTCAATCCACGTTTCAGGAGCCCAGCGACCGCCATTTCGCTCTTGCCCATCCGCTCCACGATCGCCGCCAAGGGCAACCCCTCCATGTAGCGAAGTCGGATCGCCTCGGCTTGCGTCTCGGGCAACTGATGCAGAGCTTCGATCAGCGCCATCACCGCTTCGGCCCGAACCGCCACCCCGCTCGGACTGGTCGTGCTCCCCGGCAACTGGTGGATCCAGGCTGGTCCGCCTGAGTCGTCCACCGCCACCGTCCCCGCTTCGACTTCCCGGCTCAGGGAACGTTTCTGGGTCGTGATGTGCTGCGTCACCGCCGAAGCGACGTTGTTCTTCAACATCCCGCGAATCCAGCCTGCGAACTCCGCCGGTGTCTCTCCGCGAAATGCGTGCAGGTCCCGCTTGGCTTCCAGGTAGGTGACTTGAACCAAATCGGCCGGGTCCACCCGCCGCCGCAGCCGTTCCGACAAGTAGCGGTGTGCCAGCATCAGCAGGTACCCCCGGTACTGCTCCAGCAGCTGGCCGAACGCTTCGTTGTCCCCCTGCTTCGAAGCGACGACCAGTTCCGTGGTCGACACGCTACCGTCCACGTCGCTGTTGTCTCCCAAAACCGAAACCGCTTTGTCAGTTCACCCACCGAACCGCTACACTCTAACCGATTCCGCGCCCGCTTTCATCGAAAGCGGCGCCGGACGAAGTTTCCCCACTTAGAAGGACGGAGCGTGATGAGCCGGTTCATACCGCGGCCCGGGCTTGCCGCCACGGGTCTCGGATTCCTACTACTTTGCGGCCTGATGCTGACCGCCGGCTGCGGCGGCGGGCCGAGCGACGAGGCAACGGATGTGCAAAGCTCTGACCTGACACCCGAGACCTCGGCCCCGGCCGATCCTGCAGATGCACCAGATCCAGCAGGTACACCGGATCGAACCGATGCGGCGGATCCCGGCGGCGCGCCCGGCACCGCGACCGCCTCGGCAACCAACGGGATCGATGGCGACGACCCCACGCCCGAGTTCGTGTTGCCCCCGGGCGAGGTTCCGGTGACCCCGGACAACGGCGAGGACGCACCGAGCCGAGGACTTGAAATGCCGAAGCAGAACGATCCGACGAGCGAGACGGGGAGCTCCGGTTCAGACTCCCAGCTGCGTTTGGCAAGCTGGGAGGCGATCGAACAGACCGTCACCTCCACAGGGCAAGTCACCGTGGTCGATCTGTGGTCGCTCGCGTGCCCCCCGTGCTTGAAAGAATTCCCCGAGCTGGTTCGCCTGCATCAAGAGCTGGGGGACCGCGTTCACTGCGTCGGCGTCGATCTCGACTTTGACGGCCGGAAGACGCGGCCGCCGGAGTCCTACCAGCCAAAGGTTGCCGAGTTTCTTGGGTCGGTCGATGCGGAGTTCGACAACTATATCAGCCAGAGCCCGATCGATGACGTGCTCGCCGAGGTCGGCGTCGTCTCGATCCCAACCGTGCTCATCTACGATGCCGACGGCAACCTAGTCAAGCAGTTCGTCGACAGTGGCGAGACTGCGGGATTCACCTACGACGACGACATCATTCCCCTGGTCCGGCAATTGGCCGGTTGAGTGTTCCCATGATCGCACCGTTCCGCTTCGCTGGCATCCCGCTGGCCAACGTTTCGTTTGCCCTCCGCTCCGCGCTGCCCCTTCTCACCGGGTGGCTCCTGCTCGCCTCGACCGTGTTGGCGGAACCAGCCGGGGAGAGCGCCGGGGAGGAGGGGGAGGCATCACCGCCAACGATTCGCAACGTGTTGTTTGTCGTCTCCGATGACCTCAAGGCGAGTGTGCTCGGCTGCTACGGCGATCCCCACTGCCAGACGCCGAACATCGATCGTCTGGCGGCCCGTGGGATGGTCTTCGATCGCGCCTACTGTCAAGCGATGTGGTGCGCTCCCTCGCGGCAATCGTTCATGCACAGCCGATATGAAGGGAAGTCACGGATCAACCTCGGCCTGCACTTTCGCAACCATGGCTGGTACTCGGCGCGGGTCGGCAAGATCTATCATATGCGGGTCCCCGGTGACATCATCGCCGGTACCGACGGCCGCGACATCGCCTCTTCGTGGACCGAACGGTTCAACTGTCCAGGACTCGAAGCCCACACGCCGGGCCACTACGCCTGCTTGAACCTCGACCGCTTCACCGAGGAGCTCGAAGGCCGCCAATCGACAGGGATGCCCCATCGCGCGTTCGTCACCGTGCGGTACGAAGGCGACGGGTCTGACCAACCTGATCACAAGGCGGCGACCAAGGCGATCGAACTACTCGACCAACATCACGACGAACCTTTCTTCCTGGCCGTCGGTCTGGTCCGCCCCCACTACCCGATGGTTGCCCCACAGCAGTACTTCGACCCGTACCCCTATCAACAAATCGAATTGCCGGAGGTCCCGGAAGGAGATTTGGACGATATCCCGCCAGCGGGGACAGCACGATCGACCTCGCGCTCGACCGGACTGGAAAAATACCCAGAAAACCAACAGCGGATGTGGGCGGGTTATTACGCTTCGGTGACCTTCATGGACCGCCAACTGGGCCGGATCCTCGACCACCTCGAAACGCTTGGACTGCGTGACTCGACGGCGATCGTTTTCACCAGCGACCACGGCTATCACTTGGGCGAACACACCTTCTGGCAAAAGTCGAACCTGCACGAGGAGGTGACGCGGGTGCCGATGATCGTCGGGGTACCCGGCAAGCCAGCGGGGCGAACCGATGCATTCGCGGAACTGGTCGACCTGTTCCCCACCCTGGCCGACTTAGCCGGGCACGAGATTCCCGACTCGGTCCAGGGAAAAAGTTTAGTACCGGTGCTCGACGATCCAGCCGCCGAGGTTCGCGACAGTGCCCTCTCGCTTCACCGCGGCGGTGCTGCCCTCCGGACGAACGACTGGGCCTTCATCCGATATCCCGACGAATCGATGGAACTGTACGACATGCGGAACGACCCCGAACAGTTCCACAACCTGGCGGACAACGAAGACCATCGAGCAACGTTGAACGAGCTGAGCGACCAGCTTGACCAGCGGCTTGCCGACCGATGATCCGGCGAGTGCCTCGCAATAGATCGGCCTTGCCCATCGTCGTCGACAATCGCTAGGCTCTGGTCGAAAACCCGTCCGATCGCCTTGCAAAGCGGTCGATCGCGTGCAATCGAGTTTTCGAACCGAACCTACACGCGGATCGGGATGGTCCATGTTTTTGTCGATTTTCCGAAAGGATTTCGGATGACGATACGGTTGGGACAATTGGCGGCATCGGTCGACGGGCGGCTGATCGGAGATGGGTCGCTGGTGTGTTCTGGCGCGAGTCCTCCGGGGGAGGTTTCCGCCGGCGAGGTCACGATGCTGGAGGACCCGCGTGGTGCCGAGTTGGTGGTCGGTGGTCCGGCCCTTGCCGTGATCACGCGGCAACCAGGCGCGTTCGGGCGTTTGGCCCAGATCATCGTCGCGGACCCACACGAGGCGTTTGCGCAGGTCGTGGCCTACTTTCGACCGCCCCTACGTGATCTCTCGCCCGCCGTCGGGATCGATGCCGCGGCCGAGGTCGCCGCGTCGGCCGAGATACACCCCTCGGCGACGATCGGGGCGGGGGCCTCGATCGGTGAGCGGGTTCGAATCTTGCCCGGCGTGGTGGTGATGCCGCACTGCGAGATCGGTGACGACTGCGTGATCCACGCCAACGTCACCCTTTACGAGTACACGCGAGTGGGCGCAAGAGTCGTGATTCATGCCGGGGCGGTCCTCGGCGCGCACGGCTTCGGCTACCGCGAGCATCAAGGCCGTCACCAACCGACGCCTCAATTGGGGTACGTCGATGTCGAGTCGGACGTCGAACTCGGCGCCTGCGTCACGATCGACCGCGGCACCTATGGCGCAACGCGGATCGGCGAGGGGACGAAGGTCGACAACCAGGTGATGATCGGGCACAACTGCCACATCGGCCGTCACAATCTGATCTGCAGTCAGGTTGGAATCGCCGGAAGCTGCCGCACCGGAGACTACGTGGTGTTGGCCGGCCAGGTTGGATTGAAAGACCACATTACCTTAGGGGACCACACCGTTGTCGGTGCGCAAGCCGGGGTGATGGAGGACTGCGAAGGGAATCAGGTGTATCTCGGTTCGCCAGCGACGAGCCAGCGTGAGCAGATGCAAATCATGGCGGTGCAGCGGCGGTTGCCCGACATGCGCCGCGTGCTGAAGGAACAACGCCGCGACCTGGATCGAATCCAGGACCAGCTCCAACAAAACCGCCGGGTCGCATGACGTCTGCATCGCAACCCCGGATCGAACCTGGGGAGCCGGTCGGGCTGGTCGCCGGCTGGGGACGCTTCCCGATGGAGGTCGCCGAGGCGCTGAGCGACCGCGGCCATCCGGTCGACTGCGTCGCGATACGGGGTCACGCCGGTGAGGAACTCGGCTCGGTGTGCCGGGATATCCGCTGGTCGGGCGTGGGGAAACTGGGCGGACACCTGCGTTACTTTCGCCGGCGCGGGATCCGGCACGTCACGATGGCGGGCAAGCTGTTCAAGGCCGATCTGCTGTACCGCGGCTCCCTGTGGCTGAAGCACCTGCCCGATTGGACCTGCATCCGCACCTTCGCCCCCCACCTGCTTGGCCGCCGACGTGACGCCCGCGACGACAACCTGTTGCTGGCGGTAATGCAGGCCTACGCCCAGGCAGGCTTGACCGTCGTCCCGGCGACCGAGTTCGCACCGCAACTGTTGGTCGAGCGAGGAACACTCGCTGGCCGCGAGCCTCCGCCGAACGTCCGCCGCGACATCGCGCTCGGTTGGCAGGTTGCCAAGCAGATGGGCGCGCTGGACATCGGTCAGTCGATCACGATCAAGGACGGCACCGTGATCGCCGTGGAAGCCATCGAGGGAACCGATGCCTGCCTCGCGCGGACCGGAGAACTCTGCCCGCGGGGCGGCTGGACCCTGGTCAAGGTCAGCAAGCCAAACCAGGACATGCGTTTCGACGTTCCCACGATCGGGGAGAATACGGTCGCTCGCGCCAGCGCCGCCGGTGGCGTTGCCATCGCCATCGAAGCCGCCAAAACGATCCTGGTCGATCGGCAGCGGACGTTGGCTGGCGCGGACCGCGCCGGCATCGCTATCGTGGCAGTCGACCCGGCGGATCTGGATCCGGAATGGGGCCAGGTTCCCCCAATCGAACATCCGCAGCGGACAACATGCCATGCCCCGCAGTTCCCTCCACAAAGTCGTCCACACGCGACCGCCGGCGAAGCTGAATCTGTTCCTCGAATTACTCGGGAAACAAGGCGACGGTTTTCACGAGATCGAGACGGTGATGATCCCGATCGACTGGCGGGATGAATTGACGATCCGCGCTGCAGATTCACCGGGTATCCGCCTGCGAACCGATTGGCTTCCTTCCGAAGCAGCCATCGCTGGTCAACTTGGGGTGGCCGGCCATCCAGACCGCCGGGCGGCGTTGCTGAAGATCCCAAACGACGATGCGAATCTGGTCCACCGCAGTCTGAAATGGTTCGGTGAACGATTCGGGATCGCCGGCGGCTTCGATGTGGAACTGCTCAAGCGGATCCCGGCCGGGGCGGGGCTGGGAGGCGCCAGCAGCGATGCCGCTGCTGCGTTGCGATCGGCCGCCACGCTCTTCGGAATCGCTCCCTCCGATCCGGCGGTACGTGCAATCGCCGCGGAGCTCGGCAGTGACGTTCCCTTCTTTTTGGGGGAAGGTAGCGTTCCCGTCCCCGCCGCTCGGGCCTTGGGACGCGGGGAACGGCTCGAGCCGCTACGGTCCGCGGTCCCACTGCATGTCGTGGTCGTTTTCCCGGACGAAAGTCTTTCCACCGGAAGCGTTTACGCTCAGTCTCAGGTTCCTGAGCGTCCGCGGACCGCCGCTGCGCTGATCGACGCGTTGAGCCGGGGCTCGGTTGCCGAGGTGGTCGCAGCGATGCACAACCGCCTGGCGGCCCCGGCGCAGAAAATATCGCCGCGGGTCAACGAAATCCTCACGGAGCTGTCCCAATCCGGTTTAATGGGGGGACTGATGACGGGGAGTGGTTCCGCCTGCTTCGCCATTGCGGGCAGCGGCGCGCAGGCCGAAACCACCGCAAAAGGGCTGAGCAGGAAACTCACCCCCGGGGCGATTGTCGTGGCAACCCAATCCGTCGTTGTGCCTCCCGAAATCGAAATCGGGTAGAACGTAGGTCTCGTCATTCATATCTCGCTCGCCGGTTAGGGAGGGTCGGACCTTGCAAATCACCGAGATTCGCATCAAGTTGATGGAGGATTCCGAAGATCGCCTCCGGGCTTTTTGCTCGATCACGATCGATGAATGCTTCGTCGTCCGTGACCTGAAAATCATCGAGGGAACCAGCGGCCCCTTCGTGGCCATGCCCAGCCGCAAGCTCGCCACCCACTGCCACCGATGCGGCCACAAAAACCACTTGCGAGCCCACTACTGCAATTACTGTGGCGCCAAAGTGCAATCGGAATCCGGGGCCAGTTTCGACTCGCCCCAAAAGCTGTACGCCGACGTGGCGCACCCGATCAACAGTGAGTGCCGCGAGATGATTCAGAAGGCGGTGATCGCCGAGTTTGAGTCGGAGTTGTCCCGCTCCCAACAACCGGGCTATCGATCACGTTACGACGACGAGTTCGATGAGCACAAGGAGGTCAACTCCCGCTCGGGCGAACCGGCCGCGCCGCCACACTCGACCGAGCAGCGACCGGCGGCGGCCGACGAGAACGCTTCCGACCAGCGCGCCGCCAAGGGCCGCCCGCCGCGGCCCCACTTCATCGACCACCCGGCGAGAAAATCGGACGTGGCGAATTTGGACCAGACCCAAGAACGAGACGACGACTTCGGCGCCGGCATTTTCGAATGAGCCCAACGGTTCCCAGCGACACGCCTGAACAGACGGCAACGCGGCGGCATCCTCCCCAAATGAGCCTCGCCTTCATGCTGCTGATGATGGTCATTTTCGCGATGCTGTCCGCTGGAATGTTTTATGCCGCACGCGTGCCGGCGGTGCAGGAAGAGATCGCGATCCTGTTCGGCAGCGATGTGCAGGTGGATGAAGGCCGCGTCGGGCGGATTGCCCAGATCGGATTCATCCTCTTCACTTTCACCTCACCGCTGCTCTTGGCGGGGTTCCTGGCGACGTGCATGAGCCTGCTCCGGTGGTTCGAGCGGCGTCGGTGATGACTTCCCGGCGCAGCGTTCAGTCCGCCCCGCTCGACGAAGCGTTGCTCCAGGCGGCGCTGGGCGAATTGGCATTGCCTGGCGAGGAGCTGCGGGAGTTCGCCGACGAAATCGTCTCCCGCCGCGCCAGCGTCCTTCGCTGTCGCCGCGGCGTTTCTCCCGACGAATTCGGGTTCGCGCTTGAACAGGTCCCCTGGTACGAGTTGGGCTACCGCTCGACCGACCGGTCGGTGCGGCCCTCGCACAGCCTGCACTTTGCCGCCGGTGACTATTACCTACAGGACGCCGGCTCCCTGTTGGCACTCGCCGCCTGCGACGCCGATCAGTCGACGGCGTGGTGGGTGCCTACCGACCGACCACCACTGGTCTGTGACCTGTGCGCTGCCCCGGGGGGCAAGGCGACGGCGCTGGTCGAGATGCTCACCGAGGCGGGGGCGCTCGGGGATCAGGGATTTTTGATCGCTAATGAACCGATCCGTTCCCGTCTTCCCGCCTTGACGTACAACTTGGCGCGGACCGGTAGCGACCGTTACGCGATCACGTCGATGGATCCGCAACGGTTGGCGGAGCAACTTTCCGGCAGTTTCGATCTCGTTTTCGTCGATGCCCCCTGCAGCGGCCAGTCGTTGCTGTCGCGCGACCGGCAAACGCTGGCGGCACTCTCTACCCGCCAAATCGAGCACGCGGCAGCCCGGCAGCGGCGAATCTTGGAATCGGCGGTCCAGCTCCTGCGTCCAGGCGGAGCGTTGGTTTACAGCACCTGCACGTTTGCCGAGGCGGAGAACGAGGCCCAGGTCCGCTGGCTGGTCGAAGCGCACTCAATGGAACCGTTCTCCGTGCCACGGTTGGACCCTTATGCATCACCCCTGGCCAGCGGCAGCTACCGGCTGTGGCCCCACCGGCATGACACCGCCGGAAGCTTTGCCGCGGCGCTGCGTCGAAGCATCGAAACGCAAAATACCGCAGCCGAAGTCACAGAGACGTCGGGCATCCCCCACGTCGTGCCAAGGTCCGCTTCGTCGGCAGGGCCGCCGGGGGAGCGTCGCCGCCGTCGAGCGCGCGGCGACAACAAATCAAGTCGCCAACGAGTCGAAACGACTCCAATCGCTCGGGCCGAGTTGGACCCATGGGTGAGCGGACTCGACGACGTTCGTATCCAAACGCGTGGGGCGTCGGTCATCGGTTGGCCGATCGACGCCCCAGACTGGGTCGAGTCGATCGCGACGAGCGGCCCCGAGCTGGCCCATCGCACCGGAAAGACTTGGAAACCGGCGCATGCCGCCGCACTCCGCCGCGTCTCTCGCGGTACCCCCTCCCACCGGCTGGTCGTCGACGAGAAGACAGCCCAGCAATTTCTCGCCGGCCAGCCGATCGCCTGCACGAAGCGAGGTTGGTTTGTGGTCTGCTGGCAGCAACGGCCGTTGGGCTGGGCGAAAGGGAATGGCACTCAAGCGAAAAACCATCTCCCCTCCGCTGCCCGGCAGACGTAGTTCACAGGAAATGTTCAAAAGAACGGTACGTCGCTGGGATCGACGAAAGGACCAACGGACTTCTCATTGATGTTGGTGCAGCCACGACAGGACCCCAGTGACCTCGAGCGTTCCGCCGACGATCAACGCCCCGACCAGCAGCAGCAAATTCATCGGTTCGGCCAAGACGGCGGTAACCACTCCGCCAATTTGAACTATCGCCCCCATCGCAATCATAATGATACTGGCGGCTTGCATAGTTCCTCCATGTCCCATCGGCGAATTGTCCGGGATCGGTACAGCCATCTCGCCATGTCCGGCTGCATCCGGTGTTTCACTAAGATTGACAGAATATCACGCCCGTCGGATGGGGCAAACTAACACCGGCCTTGTCCATCGTCAAGTTTGCTCGTCGGCCATGGAGGCAAGCGACAGGGGATGAGGATGATCCAAAGAGCGGGAAAGCGCAGCATGGCAGCGATCATCGCGGGGCAGGAGGCTCACAGGGCAGTCGGCGCGTTTTGCAGGGGGGCCAATCCGAGGCGTTGGCGGCATTCCTCAAGGATCGTTCCCGTGCGGCTGGCCCCCACCCGCGTGACACCGAGTTCGCGAACGGCCAGCAACCCGTCCAGATCACGCACACCGCCGGCCGCCTTGACCTGCACCCCGCTCGCAACGTGCTCCTGCATCAGCCGCAGGTCGTCATGCGTCGCCCCACCGGTGCCATAGCCGGTCGATGTCTTGACCCAATCGGCGCCAAGCTCAGAGCAAAGGCGGCACAATTCGATCTTGTGCGAATCCTGCAGGTAACAGTTCTCGAAGATCACCTTGACCTTCTGCTGTGCGTTGTGAGCGACCGCGATCACCGACTCGATATCGGCGCGAACTTCGTCCCATCGCCCGCTGAGCACCTGGCTGATATTGACCACCATGTCGAGTTCTTCACCACCCGCGGCGACGGCCTGTTCCGCTTCAGCACGCTTGACGGCGGGACTCTGGCCGCCGTGGGGAAAGCCGATGGTGGTGCTCGATTTGACGCCGCTGCCGCGGAGGCGTTCGGCGCAGCGGCGAAGGTAATACGGCAGGATGCAAACGCTCGCCACGTCATAGGCGAGTGCCAGGTCGATTCCGGCTTCCAAGTCATCGACCGTCAAAGTCGGTTTCAGCAACGAATGGTCGATCATCTTGGAAATGTTTTGATAGACAAAGTCCATCACTACTCTCCGCAGAAACACGGGCTCGGGGCGCGACGCAAGGCGGGGGGCGCGACGCAAGGTGGGGGCCGCAAGGACGCCGTTACACTATCGCTGGCGACCGGAGACGACAAGGGTCGAGCACAAGCGGGGCGCCGCCGCGGCAGCGGGTTCCACGGTGGGAGATTGCGGCGTCTCCGGCACGTCCAGCGTCGCGAAGGCCAACGGGAAGAGGGTGCCGAGACGTCCCACCGCGGCGTCTCGATCAGCTATCATGGAGCGACTTTCCCTATCCCCTTGCTGGAGCCCTCCTATGCACACACGACGTCATTTTCTCGGATCTGTCGCCGCGGCCGGCGGCACTCTGACCGCACTTACCCAGCCCGGCTTTGCGTCCGAAGATGACAAGTTGACCGTCGCCGCGGTCGGTGTCGGTGGCAGCCGTGGACGCTACAACCGGGGCGGCCAGATCGGCAATGAGGCGGCCGGTCTCGGGCGGATCATCGCTGTCTGTGACGTCGATGACCTGCACTCCAAAGAATTCAACGAAAAACATGGCGGCGGCTTGGGCATGTATCGCGATTACCGCGAGATGCTGGAACAGGAACAGCCGCAGGTCGTCACGATCGGCACTCCCGACCACTGGCATGTCCCCATCGCCATCGCCGCGCTTCGCAACGGCGCCGACGTGTATTGTGAAAAACCCCTCACGCTGACCATCGATGAAGGGAAACAGATCCGGCAAGTCGTTGAGGAAACCGGACGCGTGTTTCAGGTCGGGACGCAGCAACGAAGCGATTTGGCACGGTTCCTGAAAGCGATCGCGATGGTCCAGTCCGGACGGCTTGGCGACAATGTCAACGCTTACGTGGCGATTGGCGGGGCCCCGGCCGACGGTCCCTTCGAATCCACGGAATCCCCCAAGGACCTCGACTGGGACATGTGGGTCGGGCCAGCACCGAAGGTTGACTTTTCCGACGAGCGGCGGCGGTTCTTCCGTTGGTACTTCGAATACTCCGGCGGCAAGATGACCGACTGGGGCGCCCATCATATCGACATCGCGCAGTGGGCGCTGGCGCCGGGAGAAAATGGACCGGTCCGCATTGCCGGCAGTGGCCAGTTTCCTGACGCCGTACCGTCGCAGCTGAACTGGAACGCGTTTCTCAACGGTGAATCCAAACTGCCGAACGCTTACAACACCGCCGTCAAGTTCAACATTGATCTGGAATTTGCCAGCGGCTCCACGATCAGCGTCAATGACCACTACCGCCGCGAGGGCGACAATGTCGACTTCGGCAACGGGATTCTCTTCGAAGGAAGCGAAGGGCGGATCTTCGTCAACCGCGGCAAGCTCGAAGGGCAACCGGTCGACGCGCTCACCGACGATGACCACGCGGAACTCGACGAGCGGATCATACAGCTCTGCAACGGCAAGGCACCGGGTCACCACATGCGGAACTTCTTCGATTGTATCGCCGATCGGGGCAAACCAATCTCCGACGTCTGGTCCCACCACCGGACCATGACCTCCTGCCATCTTTGCAATATCGCATTGATGCTCGGTCGGGAGCTGCGATGGGATCCGAAAGGCGAACAATTTGTCGATGACGCCGAAGCCGACAAGCTGATGAGCCGCAAATCTCGGGAGGGATTCGGCGTTTGAATTTGGCGGGATCGGCCGTTCCATTGGAGTGTCCCTTTCGGAAAAAAACGCCATCGCCGGGTCACAACGCCCGGCGATGGCCTACGATGCCAGTGGATCCCGTATGATGAAGTAGGGTCGGCACGCGGGCCGCCGTGGCCCGCGATGATCCGTTTCCTCCCGATTTATTTGCGTTCCCCCGGACCCTCGGCTATGTCTCGCGCGATCGCCTCCGCTGGCCTATTGTCACTCCTTGCCATCGTTCTGCTGACCGTCGGCTGCGATTCACTCGGTGAGCCTTGGGGCTCCCACTCCGACGACGCGGCCACCTCGGCGGAGATTTCAGCGGCGCTCCAGGACAGCGAGGGACAGTTGGTCCTGATGAAGTTCGGAGCTCCCTGGTGTGGCCCCTGCCGAAAGGTCGATCAGGAATTGGACCGGCTGGAAGCCTCGACGGCCTCCGCGGATTTCGACATCGTCCGAGTCAATGTCGATCAGTCTCCCGGGCTCGCCAAGGAGTTCAATGTCTCCGCCATCCCGCACTTGGTGCTCGTCCGCAACGGCCAAACGCTCGATCAACAGGTCGGGTACCGCTCCGAGGCTCAATTGCAACAATGGGCCGAGCGGTATCATGGCGGTGATGGGACCACCCCAGCATCGGACACGACCTCCGCGTCTGCTCCGGCCGGTGCTGTCCAAGCGAATCCTTTCGGCGGTTGACCACCGATACCGTTTGCATCGGCTGCTGCTGGTCCGCGGCTAGCAGCGTCGGCTCAGGGATTTCAGACAGAGCCGAGTCCTCTGATCCAATGCGGATCGACGAATCGCCTGGAGGCCCAACGAGTGGCCTGGGCCGATGCCTCTGATTAAGCTGGGCACTTCGATTCTGACTGCCGATTGGTGTCTTCCCAGAGTTTGGATTTTTCCCACCATGCCCACCCTGATGTTCCGCCAGCCTTCGCGCCCCACCTTGATTTGGCTGCTCGCCGCCGTCCCGCTGCTCGCC
Source organism: uncultured Pirellulaceae bacterium (assembly GCA_964462125.1). GTDB lineage: Bacteria > Planctomycetota > Planctomycetia > Pirellulales > Pirellulaceae > JAWLFY01. The sequence continues at coordinate 17,141 of CAYWXT010000077.1, forward strand.
CACACCCCACCCGCCACCGCGCAGGAAGGGGAGGAGTCCGCATTCACCGAACCGCCAGCGGACGATCCCGATTTTGCGTTACTCGGTGAGTTTGCTGGGCCGATCCAGGTCGGCGAGAACGAGTTTCAGGCAGTGGGACTGCAAGTTCGCCCGCTGGGAGACGGGAGTTTCGAAGCGATCTCGTACCGCGGCGGATTGCCCGGCCAAGAGGGACACCAGTCGGAGACGGTGCAGTTGATCGGACGCCGCGCCGGAGACGTGATCGTCCTTTCGGGCCAACCCTTCGCGATCTTCGTGCACCCCGATCATTGCGTGATCGTCGATCCCGAAGGCGAGCGATTGGGACGACTCGAACGGATCGAGCGCCAGAGTCCGACATTGGGGGCGCAACCGCCCGAGGATGCGGTCGTGATCTTCGATGGGAACGACACCGACCAGTTCACCTCGGCCGAGATGACCTCCGATGGCCTGTTGACCGAGGGGGGCGAGATCAAGCCGATGTTCCAAGATTTCAACCTTCACTTGGAATATCGCATCCCCTACATGCCCGTGGCGCTCGGCCAGGGCCGTGGAAACAGCGGCGTCTACCTGCAAAGCCGCTACGAATGCCAGGTTCTCGATTCGTTCGCGACCGAACGTCAGATCAACGGTCACGGGTCGCTCTATCGGTTCCGCAAACCCGACGTGAACATGTCCTTTCCGCCGCTGGTGTGGCAGACCTACGACATCGAGTTCACCGCCCCGCGCTGGGCCGCCGATGGCAGCAAGATCCGAAACGCCCGCGTCACGGTGTGGGTCAACGGGGTCAAGGTCCACGATGACGTTGAGCTTTCTGACACGACTGGAGCTGGGAAAGACGAGGAACCAGTGCTGCTGCCGACCCGGTTGCAAGACCACGGCAATCCGGTTCGTTTTCGAAACGTGTGGGTCATTGACCGCGGCCTGTCGGCAGGTGTGGAATTCCCCGTCTATCCGCCGGAAGACGAACCAGAACCAAAAGACAAGGACGAACCGGACGAGGAAGCCGACGACAACGAACAGCAATAGTACGTCCGTCCCGCCGGGCCGGACTGTCCCTGGTTACGATCGAGGACTCCCAAGTCTGGTCCCCGATGATCTGGAATCGCCCTAGCGGTTCGACAGGGGCGAATCCACAATGGACCGAGCGTCGGTCCCTGGCAAGCGTTGCCCCTGGCGGGCCGAAGCCTTGCGGGTGAACCGAGCTCAGCTGGACCCCGCGATCCGCCCTTTGTTCCATACATTGATTGTGAGTGCTGAAATGCGTCATCTCGTCGGGAGGTCCCCTGGCATTGCCAGTTGGTTCGGGCTTGCGTTGTCCGTTTGCTTGGCATTGTGGGTGCTCGCTGCAAGCGGTTCCTGTGCGGCCCAGGGGACAGAAGCGGCGGGGCTGCGGTTTTCCAGTGACTTTGAAGGGGGCAGCGGCGAGCTGTTGGAGATTGACCAGGAGAAGCAGCACGTTCGGTTTCGTCCTTCGTCGGATCCCCGGTTTGGCTGGCCCTGTTGGTGGTATTTCCGGCTCGACGAGATCGAGCCTGGCACACCGGTGACGATCGAAGTGGACGGCGCCGATGTCCGCAAGGCCGAGGGTGGCAATCAGCAGGCCGACGGCCGGCCGCTCAACCCGGCTTGGATGATGCCGGGCCAAGCCTTTTACAGCACCGATGGCGAAACCTGGCAGCAGACCGTTCCTGGCAAGCGGGGCAAGGAAGGACGAGAAACGCGAATGTCGTGGACGGCGACCGTGGACGCTGCGACTGCCTGGTTCGCCTGGGGACCGCGATTCGTCCCCAGTGACGCGGAGAGGCTCGTCGACCGCATTGACGCGGCGAGTCCTGATGCCGAAGCCTTCGAGCTTTGCCGCACGCGGGAAGGGCGTCCGGTGCCGGCGCTGAAGATCGGCGCTGAAGGCGGCGACGAAAAACGCTACGGGGTTTGGATCCAGGCCCGCCAACACGCCTGGGAATCGGGTTCGAGCTGGGTCGGTCGCGGCTTGACCGAATGGCTGGTCAGCGACGACCCGCAAGCTGCCGAGCTACGGCAACGGGCGGACTTCGTAATCGTTCCGATCATGGATATCGACAACACCGCGCGCGGCGCCGGCGGCAAGGGACAACTCCCCCAGGACCACAACCGCGACTGGTCCGACACACCCCACTGGCGCTCGACCGCCGCGGCGATGCAGGCCATCCGAGATATGGACGAAGCGGAGCGGTTCGATTTGTTCGTCGACCTGCACAACCCGGCACCGAACGACAAGCGGCCTTACTTCTTTTATCCGCCCGACGATGACCTGTCGGAGCGGGGACGGCGCAACGGGGCGGAGTTTTTCGCCGCTTGTCGTGATCAGATCGTCGACCCGCTGCCGTTGTTGCCACAACGGCGGATTTCGGGCCAGGCCTACGACCCGATCCTGTGGCAGAGCATCAGCAAGAACTGGGTGGCAGGGAACACCGCGGATCACGTCGTGGCGGTCACGCTGGAGACCGCCTGGAACACCCCGGAGAGCAACCAACAGGGCTACCTCACGGTCGGTCGTCAGTTGGGGAAAGCGATCGCTGCATTCTTGCAGAGCAACCCCCGCGGCGCGATCGATTGAGCACCCAATCTGAATGCCACGATCCTTGATCTGACAACCCGCGCCTTGATCTGACATCGCGTGTCGCCGCCGCAATTGCCATGGTCGTCACGCTCGTTGCAAGACCGCAAGATTTGATAGGGAGGTGATCGTCCACTGGTTGAAGCCTGGATACTCTGCGAGCCACTTTTCGACAATCTCTCGCTCACCAGCTCGATTCGCATCATCCAAAACGACCAGGGCCGTCGCCGAGAGTTTGTCGAGCAAGGCTGGCAGCGCCGGGTACCGGGATAGGCGGGCCTCGGCAACACCTGCAGGAGGTCCGTCGACGATCACGAAGTCAATTGGCCCCACTCCCTTTAATGGTTCTTGAATGTCATACCATGGGCACCCGCCGACCGCATCCGGAGAGGGCTTCAGGTCCACGCAGCAGACGTCGGCAAATTGCATCAAGTCGACAGATTTCAGCTGCCGTTGAGTTTCCTGACCCCAGTTCACATCGTGCTCGAATGACATGATCTTCCCGCGCCCCTGCTCGCGAAGCCATCCCGCACACATAATCGTTGACAATCCCGAACCAAACTCAACGATTTGCGATGGTTGATACTGATCGAGCAGGTGCAAGATTGCATGCAAATTGACAAACCTCATCGACCAACTTGTCGCTGGAAGGTCACATTGCGGATACCGTCGGGTGACCACCTGCATGGCATAGACTTCACCACTGATCTTCAACGCGATCTGCCGAAGGTCGTATTCCATTTTTTGTTTGGCCTTCCGCAGGTGCCTGTTCACCAAGGACAAGGCAACAACGGAGCATACAAATCCCGCGATACAGGCAGCGAGCAAGATCCCAAGGCCCAAGTTTGAAGCCATCAACGTGGTGATCTCGGACATTCCCTCACGTTCAAAATCCTGAGAATTCATTGTCGTCCACGTTTGAGTTCCAATCGGGCATCAGTTTCAATCGGGCTTGCGTTTCGTCGGTAACGCGAATGACCAAGGCGACATTCAAAGCCGTAGTCGCTGGAAGAAGCCCGGCCGTGTTTGACGATGCCACAGTCGGGTCCCTCGGGAAGGGTGCGGCGTGTCGGTGTTGGAGGCGTTATGCGCGGTTGCGTACTCGGCCAGGGCATTGGTGAGGCTACCGGTTGCCCCAATACGATTCCAGAATTCCTGAAAATCAGCCTGGGCGGTTTCCAGCGAAATGGACATGCATTTCGTCTTGTCCTTAAGGAAACGCTCAATATTTCGCGTTACCGTCGAACAGTAGTCAAAACAGACTTCCAGGGGATCGACGTCCGCCGGGGACTTCAGCAAGATCTGTTCGCGGTACGCTTTGATGATGCCTTGATCGTATCGCTTGCGAAAGCTTTCTGCCGTTTCCGCACGATCGCGCGTCAGATGGACGTAGAAGGCATCGTCGCCGTAAGCATCATCGAGTCGACCGAGCATCCAAGAGAGACGGTTGTCCGCCTCGATGTGTTGGTCTGGGTACGCCAACCTTGACGGGCCGACGACACCAGTCCTGGACTCGTGTTCGGCTGTGTAGTTCGTGGCATGGTTGCACGCCCGGATAAAAGTCACGGACCCGCACCGTCCAGTGCATAGGGCGAAGACGTTCATATCTGCATCTTTCGTGAGTTCTCGGTTCATTTCGAAGGATCCGCCTGTCGTCTCATGCAGCGTGACGGCGTTCTCGCTTGCGTCCCTTCTGAGCGTGCTCGATTCGGAATAGATTCGGCAGTTCGATCGCTTCGCCGTGCGACCCGACGAGGCTGCGAAAGACGCGGTCTTCGTAACACTTTCTCCAACGCTTGACCGGCCGCTGGAAAAAGGGAATCGTGTCGCAATAGCCGATCGACCGCGCCGCGCTGCCGCGGACGATCTGCAGCGCCCCGATCGCCTTTTCGTGCGACACCGTGCGGAAACGGTCGGGATCAATATCAACGATGCGAGGGAT
>CAYWXT010000078.1:0-21100 GCA_964462125.1 uncultured Pirellulaceae bacterium
CATTCGTCAGTCCTCCTCCCCCGCCCCCTCCTCCATCCCGAGCTGCCGCATCTTTCGATAAAGGTTCGAACGGTGCAAGCCGAGGCGTTCGGCGGCGTCGGTCATGTTGCCCTGGCACGCTTCGATCGCCCGGTCGATGTGGGCGATTTGGAATTGGCGTGTCGCCTCGGTGAGCACGGTGACGTCGTCCCGCGGTTCGGCGCGACCGCTCCCCTCGCGGCGCCCACTCGCCGGATCGGTCAACGTCAAGTCATCGGCAAGGATGGTGTCGCCGGCGGTGAGGTAGCAGACCCGTTCGATTGTGTTGCGAAGTTCGCGAATGTTTCCGGGCCAGGGGTGCTCCATCAGGGCTTGCCGCGCCTCGCGGCTCAGCGTGGGGACTCGCCGCCCGATCTGCTGGCAAAACTGATCGAGGAAGTGTTCGGCCAACCGCAGGATGTCGTCTCCGCGATCGCGGAGCGGAGGCAGGGTCATCGAGACGACGTTCAGCCGAAAGAAGAGATCTTCGCGGAAACGCCTCTCGGTGACCAGCGCCTGCAGTGGTTGGTTGGTCGCGGCGATCACGCGGACATCGACCGGGATGGGCTGGGAGCCACCGACGCGGACGACGATTTTCTCCTCAAGGACCCGCAGCAATTTTGCTTGACCGCCGGGGCTCATGTCGCCCACTTCATCGAGGAACAACGTGCCGCCGTTGGCAAGTTCAAACTTTCCGGCGTGGGTTTGATGGGCGTCGGTAAAGGCTCCCTTTTCGTGCCCGAACAACTCACTTTCCAACAGCGATTCGACCAGGGCGGCGCAGTTGACCGCGACGAACGGTCCATGCCGCCGCTGGCTCTCAAAATGAATGTGTCGCGCAAGGACCTCTTTCCCCGTGCCGTTTTCGCCGAGCACGAGCAGGATGAGATCGGTTCCGGCCACCTTCTTGGCCGTCGCCCGGACCTCTTTCATCGATCGATGTTCCCCAATGACCTGCGTCGCCTGGGCGGCATCGTCGACCAGGCGATCCCGGGACTCGGTCAGCGATTGGCGTGTCCGCAGCGACTCGATCGCCGCGGCGGCGTGGGTTGCGAGGTCGCGGAGCAGGACCGCGTGGTGTGGTTCAAAGCCCGCCTCCGGTTGCGCGGGGTCAGCGCGGTTGAGTGCTTCAAAGACGCCGATCAGTGGTTCACGTGGGGGCACCGCTTCGAACCCCGCCGCTGGCGTCACGCGGTGAGCGACGTGCATCGGGACGGCGACGAGTGACCGCGTTTGGAACTCCGTGATGCGGTCGACCGAGCGGTTGATGCGGCCTTCCTCATCGCTGCCGGCGTTCCAGATCCTCGATTCCGCGGTCTGCAAGACCTCGCCGACCACGCCCACGGCATCGTCGACCTCCAGTGAATCCTCGGCCACCCCCAGCGCCGGCCGGCCGATCAATTTCCCCCGGCGACGATCCCACAAGAAGATGCTGGCCCGCTCACACTCGAGTAATTCACAGGCCGTATCGGCGATCGCTCGGAGCAATTCGTCGTCGTCCTCCAACCGCTGCCACGTCGCGGCCGCAGCGAGGACCCGTTGCAGCTCCGCAATCCGCCGAGCTTGTCGGTCGCGGATTTCGGTCTGCCACAGCCCTGCGGCGACGAAGGCGGCGGCGGCCAACAGTCGTGCTCCAGCGTCGGCCCGTTTCCCGTCGCCGGCGCCGCGGCGGAGCCCGACGACCAATGCCGCGGTGCTCAGGTCCAGCGCCTCTTCGGAGTCGGCTTCGCCGCCGAAGATCGCCAGCGGAGCGATGCACCAGCGATCCTCGATATGCAGTTGCTGGCGGTCGATCGCGTCGCTGATCCGCTCCTCGGGAGGCGATTCGGCGGCGGCACCGGCCGGACCGCTACCGCGCCAGATCTCGGCTTCCCACTGCCCTCCCCGCTGCCGGACCAACCCCGCAACCTCCGCGCCAAACCCCTGGAGGAGCGCTTCGGCGACGTCGGCCAGAAAACCGTGACGCGTCGATGCCCTCAAGAAGATCTGCACAAGCTCCGCTACCAACGGGCTGTCGGTTTCGTCCTCTCGGACGCCGGCCATCGGATCGATCAAACCAAGTCTCCAACGTTGGGAATCGCGACACGCTGGGGTCGATTTCGCAAACCTTCCCGCTCCGTTATCCTACAGCCGCGAGAAAAGTCTGACAGTTGTCGAGTAGGAAACCAGCGACGATGCAATTTCAAGGAAAAAAAGGGCTGATCATCGGGGTCGCCAATGATCATTCGATTGCCTGGGCGATCGCCCGCCAAATCATGGAGGCCGGTGGGGAGTGCGGCTTCACCCACTTGCCCGACCGCCCCGATGACGAGCGTCAACGCAACCGCCGCCGCGTCGCGCAGCTGACCGACCATTACGAACAGGCAAAATTCCTGCTGCCGATGGACGTCAACCAGGACGACCAGATCCGCGGCGTGATGGAGCAAGCGGCCGAGACCTTTGGGAAAATCGACTTCCTGCTCCATTCGATCGCGTTCGCCGATCGAGAGGACCTCGGTCGCGATACCGTCTACACCAGCCGCGATGGCTTCAAGCTGGCGATGGAGGCGAGTGCCTATTCGCTGATCGCCTGTACCGCCGCGGCCAAGGAGCTGTTCAATCCCGGCGCCGCGATCCTGACGATGACCTATTTCGGGGGCGAGAAGTGTGTCCCCGGCTACAATGTGATGGGGATCTGCAAAGCGGCGCTGGACGCCACCGTCCGCTATCTCGCGTTCGACATGGGGCCCCAACAGGTGCGGGTCAACGCGCTCTCGGCCGGACCGATCCGGACCCTCGCCGGACGCGCCGCCGGGGTCGAAGAAATGCTCACGATGTACGAACACATGGCACCGCTGGGGCGCAACGTCACGCACGAGGAGGTCGGTCGCAACGGTGCGTTCCTGCTCAGTGACGCCAGCGGCGGGGTCACCGGTGAGATCCTGCATGTCGACGGCGGCTACCACGCGATGGGAAGCCCCGGCCGATTGCTTGATCAACTGCGTTCGTAAGCCTCGGTCAACTGTGTTCGTATGGTCAGTAGATAGGTGCCAGTCGTTGTGTTTCTTACAGGCTGCCGGCCTGTGCTACGATTTTTGGAAGCTTCCTTTAACGGTGAAAGAGTAATTGTCATGGTTCGTACCGCTAGCACCATGTTGCCTTTGGGTACTGAGGCACCTGAGTTTTCCCTTCCCGATACCGACGGCAATACGGTCTCGCTCGGTGACTTCGCTGGCCGCAAGGCGTTGCTGGTGATCTTCATGTGCAACCACTGCCCGTTCGTCAAGCATGTCGCCGAACAGGTCAAGTTGTTGACCGACGACTACATGCAGCGCGGGGTCGGTGTCGTGGCGATCAGCAGCAACGATGCGGATGCCTACCCGGATGACGCTCCGGAGGCGCTTGCGCGGGAAAAGGAACAGCGGGGTTACAGCTTTCCCTATTTGTTCGACGCGGACCAATCGGTGGCCAAAGCGTACACGGCCGCCTGTACTCCGGATTTCTTTCTGTTCGACGCCGACGGCCGATTGGTCTATCGCGGACAGCTCGATTCCAGTCGTCCCGAGAGTGGTGTGCCGGTGACCGGGGAGGACCTCCGGGCGGCGCTCGAGGAGGTGCTGGCCGGTCGCGCGCCGAGCGAGGACCAAAAGCCTTCGATTGGTTGTAACATCAAGTGGAAACCGGGCAACGAGCCCGACTACTTCAACCCTCAGGGGACCGCGTGAGCGGCGGTGCCGGCTCCCTGCCGTATTTGCACCAGTTGACCTTCCGCTTGGCGGCCGGTGCGTCGCGACTCCCTCCGTCGCTCCGCTGTGACCAAGTCGAATGGTTGCTGGCGCAGCAGCGACCCGACGGAGGCTTTGCCGGCCGTGAAGGGGAGAGCGATCCGTACTACACCGCCTTCGCCCTCCGCGCGCTGTGGATCCTGGAAGGGCTCGACGAGCCGACCGGGGTCCGCGCGGCAACGTTTCTCCGTTCGCGAATGCACGCTCGGGAGTCGATCATCGATCTGATTTCGCTGATCTTCGGCGCGGCCGTTTGCGAGCTTGCCGCCGGCGCGGTTGTGATCTCCGACGATGATCAGTCTTGGCGTGTGAAGGTCGCCGAGCTGCTGGGGACGTTGCGTACCGACGATGGAGGCTTTGCCAAAACGCCGGAAGGCCGGGCCGGCAGCACCTATCAAACGTTCCTCTCGGTGCTCTGTCACCAGCTGATCGAGATCGAGCCTCCCGGCGCCGACGCGATCGTCCGGTTCATCGAATCGCAGCGTCACAGTGAGGGAGGGTATTTGGAGATCCGGGCGGCCAAGCGGCCGGGGGTGAACCCCACCGCTGCCGCGATCGGTACCCTGCAGGCACTGGGGCGTCTCGACCCGCGAGAGCACGGCTCGACGATCGATTTCCTGGCGGCGATGCAGACCGAGGAGGGAGGTTTGACCGCCAACACCCGGATCCCCTTCGCCGACCTGCTCAGCACCTGCACCGGGCTGATCACGTTGCATGACCTGGGGGCGATCGACGCCGTTTCGCTCGACGCGATTCGAAACTATGCCCATTCGATGCAGGTTCCCGAAGGAGGCTTTGTCGGCTTTGCGCTCGACCAGAGCGCCGACGTGGAATACTCGTTTTACGGGCTGGCAACGCTAGCTCAATGCGCCGCAGCGGCGAACCAACGTGCTTGATGGGAAGAGATCGATGGCTGGATTGAGTGTTCGAAACCTGTCCAAATCGTTCCCGACCGGCGGCGGGTCCCTGACGGTGCTGTCGGATCTGTCGCTGGAGCTCACCGGCGGCGATCGGGCGGCGATCGTCGGCCCCAGCGGCAGTGGCAAGAGTACGCTGCTGCAGATCCTGGGGACGCTCGACCGGCCTGATTCCGGCCAGGTGTTGATCGATGACACCGACCCCTTTTCCTTGAATGAAACCGAGTTGGCGGCCTTTCGGAATCGGCGGATCGGGTTCATTTTCCAAGACCATCACCTATTGCCGCAATTGACCGTGATCGAAAACGTCCTGGTGCCAGCCCTGGCCACGGGGCGTCCCTCGCATGCCGATGCGCAGCGCGCCCGCGAGCTGCTCGAGGCGGTCGGGTTGGAGCCGCGGACCGGCCACTTGCCGGGGGAGCTTTCGGGGGGCGAGCGGGAGCGGGTCGCGATCGCCCGGGCCTTATTGATGGAACCTTCGCTGATCCTGGCCGACGAGCCGACGGGGAACCTGGACCGCAAGACCGCCGGCTCGGTCACCGAGTTGTTGCTGCGGCTGCAACAGGAATCGGGCGCGATCCTGATCTGCGTGACCCACAGCGATACCTTGGCCGATGCGATGGAGCAGCGATACGAGCTTGTCGACGGCCAGTTGGTCCTACCAAGTGCGGCAGGCTAAGCCTGGGCTGAAAACTCTGGATCAAGCCATGCGGTTATCGCCAGTGGAACAGCCGAGCGGCGTTGCCGCCGAAGATGGCCTCTCGCTGCGATGCTGACAGGTGCGTCAGGTGCTTGTCGAGCTCTTCGCGATAGCGGCGGTAGGACTCGGGGGTCGCCTCGGCGTTGAAACCGCCGCCGTAGATGATTCGTTCGGCGCCCCAGGCGTCGGTCAGCTGGCGAAGGATCGGGCCGACGTCGCGATGCGGGTAGCTCCCACGCGAGGGGATCGAGGAGAACTTCATGATCGTGTTGGGCAGGTCGGCCCAACGAATCACGCGGGCATGTTCTTCCGGCGTCCCTTGCATCGGGCGTCCCAAGTGATCGATGATCACTGTCGTTTCGGAGAACTCTTTCAGGTAGCGTTCCAGTTCCGGCGCGTAGCGGGGCTCGAAGTGCAATTGGGCCGCGACTCCGGCCTCGGCAACCTCCCGCCACCACTGGCGAAGTTCCCTTTGGCCGAAGGGGGGAAGCCGGTCGGGGGCGTAGGCATGCAGTCGCGAGGCGACGACCTGTCCCTCGCGGGCCTTCAGATAATCGGGCATGCGGGCCAGCGATTCGGGGCGGTCGGAGAAGAAGAGGCAGGTACCCTTGAACCGGCCGTCTCCGACCTCGAGACAATGATCGAGGTAGCGATGGTCATCCTGGTATGGTTCTGGGTGAACCACGATGGCGTGATCGACGCCCGCCCCGTTCATGCAGTTCAGCAGGTGTTCGGGGGTGGCTGCGGCGGAGGGTTGATAGGGTCCGCGGGGATGGTAAGGAAACGAGCGGCTGTCGGGGCCATCGAAGCAGTGCAGATGGGTATCGACCACCGGCGGCGATCCGTCCGCTTCGGCGCCGCTGGACGCGGCGGCCAGGGGGGTGGCCGCGACCGAGGCGCCAAGTGTCTTCAAGCAGGAGCGGCGGTCGACCCCAGTCTCGGTGCGGGCCTGGGGAGTTGGGGCCTGGTGAGTTGGTGAGGGCTTCGGAGTCGGCGAAGGTTTCATGGGGCGTTCGAAGTGGAAGAAGGCGGGGACGTTGGCGCCAGCGGCGGCTGTCTACATTAAGCCCCCGAGCCGCCCGGTGCCAGGGTTTCGGCGAGTTCGCTACGATGGCGCCGCAGAGCCGTGGCGTTGCTGCGTGCCCCAGCGGCGTTGTTGCGTCAAGTCGTTGTTCGTCATCGGGGGAGGAGATCATCATCAACGGTAGCCGTCCGTCTGCGCCCTGGGTTTCCGCCTTACTGGCCGTTGCCGACCGTTACGAATCCGAGTGGATCGCGATCCGTCGACATCTGCATCGGCATCCCGAGCTCTCTGGCGCCGAGCACCGCACCACGGAGTATCTCGCCGAGGCTCTGACGGCGCTCGGGTTGCCGCCGCGGTTGGAATTTGACGGCACTGGGTTGACCGTTGACCTGGTCACGGCGGTGGAGCTTGCCAACGGGAAGCGGATCGCGGTTCGCGGCGACATCGACGCGTTGCCGATCGAGGACCACAAGGCCGTCGATTACCGCAGCCAATGCGCAGGGGTGATGCACGCCTGCGGGCACGACGTGCACGCCACGATTGTGCTCGCCGCCCTGCAGATCCTGGTGGCGATGCAGCGAGCCGGTGATCTACCCTGGCCGATCGCCGTGCGGGGAATTTTCCAGCCGGCTGAAGAGACCGCCACGGGGGCCCGGCACATGATTCACCATCATGCCTTGCGGGACGTGGAAGCGATTTTGGCATTGCATGTCGATCCCACACGGGCCAGCGGACGGATCGGGCTGCGTTCGGGGACGCTGACGGCCGCCTGCGACATGTTTCATGTCGATTTCCACGGCCGAGGTGGGCACGGCGCCCGGCCCCACCTTTGCCGCGACCCGATCGATGCCGGCACCGGCTGGATCCAGGCGGCCTACGCCCGCCTGTCTCGCGTCATTGATCCCCACAAGACCGTGGTCATGTCGATCGGGCAGTTCGCCGGGGGCCACAGCCCCAACGTGATACCGGAGACGGCGCAGCTGAGCGGGACGCTCCGGTCGCTCGATCCGAAAAGTCGGCAGCTGGCTCTGGAAACGCTGGAGGCGATTTCCGAGGGGGTGGCGATCGAGAGCGGGTGCCGGGTGGAGTTCCGGCTCAGCGTTTCGACACCTGGCGTGGTCAACGACGGCCGTTTGATCCGGTTGCTCAGCGATGCGGCGATTGAGGTGATCGACCCGGCGGCGCCCGATCCGATCGATCAGCCGAGCATGGGGAGCGAGGATTTTTCTTATTATCTGGACCATATCCCCGGAGCCATGTTTCGACTGGGCATCGCCGGCCCGCAAGTCGGACACGAGCCATTGCACACGTCGACGTTCGACATCGACGAGCGGGCGATTGCGGTGGGCGCGAAACTCTTCGCCGCGGCGGTGATTCACCATTTCGCACCCGGCTCCTCACCGCCGTTGTGAGCAATGTTTATCATGGATTTGCCATTATGGAACCACGTCGCCTGTCGCCGGAAACACCATGGCCAAGCTCGAATTCGCTTCCAATGCAGCGCACACCGTTGGCGTGGAGCTCGAACTGGGCGTCGTCGACGCCGAGACTTGCCAGTTGACCAGCGGCAGCGACGAGTTGCTCGCCCGCCTGACGGACAACAGCGCCGGGGAGTTCAAGCACGAGCTGATCCAGTCGTGCGTGGAGGTGATCAGCGGGGTTTGCAACCAGGTGTCCGACGCCCGCACGGACCTGGCTTTCAAGCTACAGCAACTGGACCAGGCGGCTGACAGTGCCGGCATGCGGCTGTGGTGGGGCGCGACCCATCCCTTCAGCCATTGGGAGGACCAGGAGGTCACCCAAAACGAACGTTATTTGAACCTCGTCGACATGCTGCAGGAGATGGCCCGCCGCTTGGTGACGTTCGGGCTCCATGTCCACGTCGGGGTCGACTCCGGGGACAAAGCCGTGATGATCTGTGACCGGATCATGCAGCACTTGCCGACCTTGTTGGCACTCTCGGCCAGCAGCCCCTACTGGCAGGGCCGCGACACGGGGCTTGAATCGTACCGATCGAAGTTGATGGAGGGTCTGCCGACCGCCGGTCTGCCGACGCTGATGCGCAACTGGAGCGAATACGTGTGGCTGGTCAACCACATGGAGGAGACGGGGTTCATCCATTCGATCCGCGAGATTTGGTGGGACGTGCGGCCCCATCACAATTTCGGAACGGTGGAGGTTCGCGTGTGCGACATGCCAGGTAGTTTGGATCAGGTCTGCGGGCTGACCGCGTTGATCCAATGCTTGGTGAAGGGACTCAACGACGAGATCGACGAGGGGACCTACCAGTTCGATTGCCATCCGATGATGGTTCGGCAGAACAAATGGAGGGCGGCCCGGTTTGGGCTCCGCGCCAGTCTGGTCAATGCGATCGATTACCGCGTCGAGCCCGTTCCGAAGATCGTCGCGAGGTTGGTCCAGCGACTGCGGGGCGTCTCGCAGGACCTTGGCTGTGAACCGGAACTGGAGTCGATGTTGGGCACCGCCAGGGGCCCGAGTTGGGCGAGTTGCCAGCGGAAGATTTTCGAGCGAACCGGCAAGAAAGACCAAATCGTTCGTGAGCTGTGTGATCGGTCGCGGCGCTGCCCCGGGGGAGCGAAGTGACCCGAGACTCGACATGTCCCCAACGGATTGAGAAACTGGACGCTGGGCCTGTGAGACGGTTGATCAGGTACAATTCTTCCCGAGCGCGGCGGCTCTTCCCGAGCGCGGCGGCCCATCCCCGGGCCCGGCGGCCTGGGAAGGCCACGGTAGGACGACATCCTTGGACGACAACTTCCTTTCTTTCCCTCAGGTGCATCGTGTTGAAGACTGCAGAAAGAACCAAGTCCCTGTCATCGCGCGCGGCGGGTCTGGGCAGGCAATTGGCCCTTGCGACGGTCGCCTCGTTGTTGGTTAGCGGCGTAATCGGCCTCAGCGGCGGCCATCCACTTCGCGCTGATGCTCCGTGGAGCCAGTTCCGGGGGCCCAACGCCAACGGCACCTCGCCGACCACTGGATTGCCGGCCACCTTCAGCCAGGACGAGAACGTGCACTGGAGCGTCGAGATGCCGGGCCCCAGCGCCGCGATGCCGGTCGTTGCCGGGGACCGTGTGTTTGTCTCCAGTGCCGATACCGAGCGAGACAAACTCGTCGCCATCTGTTTGAATCGGGCTGATGGCCAGGTGATGTGGCAGCACGATATCGCCGACGGGATCCGGAAAGACACGCGAAGTACCTATTCGGCCCCGACGCCGGCGACCGACGGCAACATCGTCGTCTTCTTCTTCGGCAACGGCGACCTGGTGACCTACGACATGGAGGGGACGCAGCAGTGGGAGAAGAACCTCGGACCGCTTGCCTTTGGCTGGACCTTTAGCACCAGCCCGCTGCTCCATGACGGCAAACTCTACATACAGATCCTGCAGCGCGATTATCGGAAAGGGGAGTCGCAGTCGGGGCGGGTGACCGGAATCGACTCCTACCTGCTGGCGTTGGACCCCAACAGTGGCGAGGAGCTGTGGCGTCACGTGCGGCCCAGCGATGCGGTGGAGGAATCGCTCGAGGCGTTCACCTCCCCAGTGCCGATTGAGCACGACGGCCGGGAGGAAATTCTGATCGTCGGTGGGGATGCCATCACCGGACACGACCCGGACACCGGCGCCGAGTACTGGCGGTGGGGGACGTGGAATCCCCAACGCGTTCCCCATTGGCGACTCGTCCCCTCGCCGATCTATGGTGACGGCGTGATTTTGGCGTGCGCCCCGAAAGGCGAACCAATCTACGCCGTCCCCGCGGGGATGAACGGAGCGGTGAGCTATGACGACTTGCTTTGGATCAGCGACGACGAGCGGGCGCTCAGTTCCGACGTTCCGACCCCAGCCTTTTATGATGGCGACTTCTTTATCCTCAGCGATGTCCGCGGGGCGCTCAGCCGTGTACGTCCTCGCACCGGCGAGGTTGTATGGAGCATCCGGACGCCCGGGAGAAGCAAGTATGAGGCCTCGCCGACGGTGGCCGACGGCAAGATCTATCTGATCAACTTCCTCGGCGAGGTCACCGTCGTCGATGCCGACAGTGGTGAGATCTTGCAGACCGAGCCGATGGAACCGGTCTCCGAAAGCGAGCATCGAATCCGCTCGACCGTGGTCGCCGATAGCGGACAGCTGCTGATCCGCACCAACACCCGATTGTGGTGCATCGGTGAACCGAACTGAGCGGCCGACCGGCGGTCGGCCCGGACTTGGTTGATTCCGCCTTCGTGCCGGTCATGCCGGCCGAGGAACGGAAGCAATTGCAAGATTTTGAAAAAGCTTCCCTTCACCGCGCTCGCCGCCGGTGCGATTGGTCCCCACAATCCGCACCTTTGACGGGATTCTGCAGATTGGCACGGTGCTTGCTCCTGTTCTGCTTGGCGGCCGCGGCCGCGGTGCCACAGCTGGCAGAATCGGCAAAGCCGAGGCGGGTCGCCCTTTGGCTGCCCGCTCACGTGTTTTTAGGAACTGTCCTACAGGAGAAGCTTGCCATGTTGACTGTCGCTAACCAAAGCAGCCGGACGGTGAACCACCGCTTGTCTCAAAACGAGACTTCCGTCTCAGATATTGAGATTTCGCGTCGGGCGATGGAGATCCGCGCGGGGTGGAGTTTGAGTGAGCGGGTTCGTCGCCGCCGCGAGGCGGAATCTCGATTTGCCGACTTGATGGTCTCCCTCGGGGTCGAGCTGGAGGCGGCGTGAGCAGCTTCGCGTCGCAAGCTGGAGGGGGATCAGCCGAGGCTTTCCCCACCGCTTGCTGGATCGCTCAGGTCCTGGCCAGGGAGTCGCTGGTGGGACTGGGTTGCTTCATAACGGGCCGCTTCGAGGAATGACTCTAACAACACGAGTGCTGCGATGGCGTCAATTCGTCGCTTCATTCCTTTTCGGCTGTAGCTAGTCTTTTGAAGTCGGCCTTGGGCCGCGGATGTCGTAAAGCGTTCATCGAACAACCGCACGGGGCGTTCGGTTTGGTCGGCAAGCCAGCGAGCGAAGGCTCGGCACTCCCGGCTTTTCTCGCTCTCACCCCCGTCGCAGTGAATCGGCAGACCGACGATGAAGGCAGCCACTCGCTCTCGCTGGACCAGTTTGCGGAAGTAGTCGGCGTCCGATTCAGGGCCCGCCACTTGGCGAACATCTAATGGACTGGCTAGGATCTGGTCCGGGTCACAGATCGCGATCCCGATTCGCACTGTCCCATAATCGACCGCTGCGATGCGGCCGCTGGTGGGAAAGTGCTCATGTTCGTTGTTGGGCTTCACGTTCGGGGCTGGGCATTGCACGGGACAGACGGTGGCGATCCTGGGTGATCCGAGATTCCTCCGGGCTCACCTGCGAGGTTCCTGTGGACCGAAGCCTAACCCTTCCATCCAGCCGGCAACAGCAGGCCCCTCTGACCCGCTGCCCCATGAGTGACGCTGACCATCATCGCCGGGACGTTCAAGCTTGGTCCCGCGCCGACCTGAAAGCCCACCAACTGGAGCGGCTCAATCGCGTTTTGTTTTCGGCGCGGGAGCAGCCTTTTTATCGCCCATCGCTGGCGGATGTGGACCTTCCCCTGACCTCCTTGGACCAACTCACGAGGCTTCCGGCAGTCACGAAGCAGGAGCTTGTTGGCGAGCATCCGGGGGAGCCGGCAAAGATCTTCGGGCTTCCTCGGTCCCGGTACACGCGATTCCATCAGACCAGCGGCACGAGCGGATTTCCGATGCCGGTGTTGGATACCATCGCGGACTGGGAGTGGTGGTTGGAGTGTTGGCAGTATGTCCTCGATGCGGCCGGCGCGGGGCCCGGCGACGTCGCGATGATGGCTTTCTCCTTCGGCCCGTTCATCGGATTTTGGACCGCTCATGAGGCGTTGGTCCGCCGCGGAGCGATGGTGATTCCTGGGGGAGGGATGACGAGCGAGGCGCGGTTGAAGATGATCGAAGACCACCGCTGCGCTCTGCTCTGCTGCACCCCCACCTACGCGCTGCATCTGGTAACGGTGGCGAACCGGCTCGGCATGGACCTAGCCAGCGGCCCGGTGCGGCGAATCATTGTGGCGGGGGAGCCGGGCGGTTCGGTCCCTGCGGTCCGCGGCCGGATCGAGGAGTCATGGGGGGCGAAGGTGATCGACCATACCGGGGCGAGCGAGATTGGGGCGTGGGGCTTTGGCAGCTCCGACGGCCGGGGCATCCATGTGATCGAGTCGGAGTTCATCGCCGAGTTGCTTCGATTCGATGCCGGGGATCCGCACGGCCGGCCGGCGTCCGAGGGTGAGATGGCGGAGCTGGTCCTGACCAACCTTGGGCGGCTCGGCGGGCCAGCGATTCGTTATCGCACCGGCGACATTGTCCGCGGCAGCGTTGAGCACAGCTATCCCAGCCGCTTCTTGTGGCTGGAGGGAGGTGTGCTTGGCCGGGCCGATAACATGCTGGTGATCCGTGGCGTGAACGTCTTTCCCAGCAGCATCGAGGCGATCGTCCGCGAGCTGGAGGGCACCGCCGAGTTTCGCATGATCGCGTCGCGGCACGACGAGATGGACCAGTTGGAGATCGAAATCGAAACGCCGCCCGATCGAGCCGCTGACCTTTCCGAGCGGCTCCGCGAGCGGCTGGCGATGCGCGTCGCGGTCAGGACGGTCGAGCAGGGAAGCTTGCCACGGTTCGAGGCAAAATCACGGCGCTGGATCGATCGCCGCCAAACGACCTAGGCCTCATTGAATACGCAACCATTCCGCCGATGCGTTGACAACGGCGGGCAAAACATCGTGAGACGACCAGCCTCATGAACGACGATTCCCTCCCGCCCCAGCCACTGACCCTTCAGCGGACCGACGAATCATCGATCCGGATCGAATGGAGCGACGGCACCTCGACGGTCTGGACGGCCGAGGCGTTACGAAAGTGCTGTCCATGCGCCGGTTGTCGCGAAAAGAAGCGTGAGGGCGCCGCCGCGGCGGAGGAACCTTCTCAGCCACCCGGGCTGCCGGTGCTCAGTGCCGCGGAAGCCCAGCCGCTGCAAATCGAGGCGATGCGGCCGGTCGGCAACTACGCCTACAACATCGCGTTCAGCGACGGACACTCCTCCGGCATTTATCAACTTGACCGGCTGCACCGCGGGCCAGGGTTTTCAGACAACGGCTAGACCTTTTCCAACTTGGTAACTCGACCGCCGCGGACCCACTCGGTGACGAAGATATTTCCGTCGGCATCGAAGCAGGCATCATGGGGGTGGATGAAACGGCCGGCGCGCCACCGCTTGGGAGTCGTACGCATCTTAAAGTTCTCGCCCAGCACCTCCGCGCGCCACGCCTCATCATCTCCCAGCTGCACCACCGGCTCGTTGTTGCCATTGAGGATGGTGATCCGGGCGTGCAGATCGGGGACAAGCAGCCATTCGCCCTGGGTGTCGATGTCGGCGGGGAACAAGAACCCGCCCTGGGTTCTCAGGTGTTGCCCGTCCATGTCGAACCACTGCAAGCGTTCGTTCGCCCGGTCGGCAACCACAAGTTTGGGCGTGCCGTCCCGGTCATCGAGCCACTGTCCATGGGGCGTTGAAAACGTCCCGTCTTCAGAACCGGGTCCTCCCACGGTTCGGACGAACTGGTCCTGAGCGTCATACTCGAAAAGGTAAAAGCTGCCGTAACCATCACCCAGGTAGTAACCGCCGTCGGGCCGGAAGCTGACATTCGTCGGTCGGAACCGGGGTGGGTTGTCACCGGCCAAACCCGCCTGCTCGAAGATCTCGTCGCGGGAGCGTTGCCAGAGGAGTTCGCCCTGCAGCGAAAGCTTGGCGAACGACATTTCGGGATTCGCGGCGGCGAGGTACAGGAATTCCTCCCCGTCTTCCTCTCGCAGGTCGATCCCGTGGCCGCTGGCGGTCGAGATGCCCTGGTTGTTCGTCGCGGCATGAAATTGGGCGAGGCTCCGGACGAAGCGGCCCTCGGGGTCAAACTGATAGACCGAGTCGGGTCGGCCGGTGTGGGTGATATAGATCATGCCTTGCGAGTCGATCGCCACGCCATGGGACGCGTTGCCATAGTCGTGTCCCGACGGCAGCGCGTCATGACCCCAAAAGTGGTGGCAGCGATAGGTATGCTCCCCACTTCCGACGATCGGTTCGCGGCTCCCGGACTTGTCCTCGGCCCCGAGGATCAGCGGGCCCGAAGCGGCAAGGGAGGCGGTCGTCGTTGCGGCCGTCTTCAAGAAAGCTCGCCGTGTTGATGGAGACGACGGGGAGGGAACAGGGCGATTCATGGTGGAACTCAACGAGGGAGGGAGGAGTGTGTCGACGGTCGAACGCGACAGAGAACCATCGCTAGCCGACCATTGTACTGACCGGAGATCGACCGAGGGTGCGACCGTCACGAGCGGCAAGACTCCCGTCCCTGGCAGGTGCTCGTATTGGAAACCGCGATCGGGCGCTATGCGGCGCGGGTCCCTGGTCCGATGTGGCACCCCAACGTTTCGATTTCCATCCGCAACAATTCGCCGACGACCTGCTCCGCCGCTGGTCGTTGCTCTGCCGCGGGATCGATCATCGCCTCGACCAGCGCTGCGACCGGCTCGAGCATCGTCTCGTCGACCGGGTCGAGATAGGTGAGCCACCGCCACAGGACGCGACCGAGGGCGAACACGTCCATGGCGGGCAGCGCTGCCAATCGTCCTTCGATCAATTCGGGAGCGGCGTACTCGGGGGTTCCGCGGAACACAGGACCAAATGGCGTGTGGACCTGAGCAGCAAAGCTGAAGTCGATCAGCGTCACATGTCCTGTCCCGCCGACGATCAGGTTGGCAGGCTTGACGTCGCCGTGAACCCAACCCGCCTCGTGCAGCGCCGCGAGCCCTTGGGCGGTTTGGCGAACCAGCCACAGGGCGACCGGCAGCGGTTGGCTATCGTGATGGGCCAACATCCGTTCCATCGTTCGTCCCTCCAGTTTCGGCATCACCACAAAGGGGGACGCTGCCGAGACCGAACCGTCGAGGACAGCGGCGAGGTTGGGATGGGTGGTTGACGTGGCCGCGGCGATGAAACGGCTGACCTGCTGACGCCCCTCCAATGCGGCCTGCGGTCCGACGGCCCGCTTGATCACATAATCCCACCGTGGGCTTCCCTCCGCGTCGGCTGGCTGGGCGAGGGTCAACTCCGCAGACTCGCTGCGATGGAGCACCTTTCCCAGGCGCCAGATCCCCAGCACCGCCGGGCGATATTCCGGAGAGGCGGACTGAGTCGACGAAGCGATTCCCACGGCGGCCGTTCCTCTAAGCAGTGTCGTCAAGCAGTGTCGTCATCAGGCAGTGCCTACCGTTGGATCGACGTACCGGCACGACCGGTAGAATCAACACAGCCGCCTCCTCAAACTCAACGCAGATTCCCCGCTGGAAGAAAAACCCCCATGCCTCCCAGCTCTGCTGTCCACCGAGGGTTGATCGGTGGGGGGTAAAACCGCGGCGGGAGCGGTGCCAAACTTTCTGATGGATCTGATTTTGTCGGGTACTCCGGTCGCGTGTGCGGGCAAGATTCCTGTCGCGTTCCGCGTTACGAACGGACGAAGCGATGTGTGCGGTCGATTGCGATCACCGTCAGGAGCAAGTTCAGGAACGGAGTCTGAGGAAGATGCATGACGACTTACCGAACCGCGCCGCCGGTGCGTCCGAGGCTCGATTCCGTCTTCCCCGCGGCGGCGGCCGCGGGTTGCTGGCGCGCGGCGTCTCGCCCTTGTGCTGGCTCGCCGTAGCGGTCCTGGTCAGCATGTCGGCTGGCTGTTCCATCTCCAGAACCGTCCGGGCCCTTTGCGGGCCTTACGAGGAGTACAAGCGGCGAGGTGCGCTCAAGCTTGGCGCGGAGATGGAGGCTCGCAGGATCTGGACGGAGTGTTACGCCGAGGATTATCAGGAGCGTCCGGGCGAGCGGGACTTCAAACAGGGGTTCGTCACCGCCTTCGTTGAAACGACATTGGGACGCACGGGCTGTCCGCCTCCAGTCCCGACCAGCCCGCTGATCAGCGGGAACACCCTGAGCCATTCCTTTCCCGACGCCAATTTCTGGTACGCCGGTTACCAGTTGGGGCATGTCTCGGCACTGGCCAACGGAATGGATCGCCAGCGTCTGGCGCCGGTGAATCCAGAGTTGTTGGCGCAGGCCCGGCGCCACCACTCAGGTTCCCACTGGGTGGAACCGGAGGAGGAAATGGAGGCGCTGGAGTCACCGGCGGGAGTGCCCGAGGAGGAGCTCAGGACGCGACCCGAGCCGGTCCCTGAGGACGCCTTGCTTCCTCCCGA
Source organism: uncultured Pirellulaceae bacterium (assembly GCA_964462125.1). Lineage (GTDB taxonomy): Bacteria > Planctomycetota > Planctomycetia > Pirellulales > Pirellulaceae > JAWLFY01. Next base: position 16,699 of record CAYWXT010000078.1, read on the forward strand.
CCGGTCGAACGCACCAGAGGGAGCATCGGCACCGCAGGGGGCTGCTCCCAGGGAATCGTTCCCATCGCCACGGCCCATCGAGTAACTCGTGATTTTTCCCGGCATGGATGCCATGATGTCCAAGATCAACTCCGGTCACACTGTTCCCAGCGCACCGCAACCGCGGGGCGTTGTCGTTGCTGCCTGTCTAGCGGTTGTGCTGAGTTTCTCCAGCGGCTGCACGACGCTGTTCAGCCCGATTGCGGGGATCCCAGTGTCGCAACTGCCCCCGGAGTTGCTCGGGGAGCCGAAGAGCGATCACGTCGCGGTTCCGGCGGTGATGCTCTCGATCCCGCCCGACCGGGACTACCGCCTGGACGAGGGTGACATCCTCGGGCTTTACATCGAAGGGGTGCTTCCGTTCTCCAGCCCGACGGCGGTCCCTGAGCCGCCGCCGGTGAACTTTCCAGGGGCGGACAGTCCCCTGCCACCGTCGATCGGATTTCCGATTGCGATCCAGGCCGGCGGGGTTCTCAACCTGCCCATGATCGAGCCCTTCAGCGTCCAGGGAATGACGCTTGAGGAGGCGCGGCAGACGATCGCCACCGAGTATCGCGAGCGGGATATCCTGGCCAAGGAGGAGACGACGCCGGTGGTCACATTGATTCGCGAGCGGACCTACAACGTGACCGTGATTCGGTCCAACGGCGGCCCCCCCGGGGCGACCACCGGGGTCGCTGCCGGGTACGATCTCCAGTTGCCTGCTTACCGCAACGACGTGCTGCACGCGTTGACCCAAACCGGGGGGCTGCCGGGGTTCCACGAAAAGAACGAAATCACGATTTTCAAAACGTCGCGAATCCCGGAAGATCGACGCCGGGAGTTGCTGATGCATCTGACAAGCGACCCCGTTGGCTGCCCGCCGAGTTGGCTGGCCGGTGATTCCGGTGGCGGTGTTGGCTACGTTGAAGCCGGAGAGGGGATGATCGAAGAGCCGTTCGTGGTTCGGGTACCGCTACGCGTTCCGCCCGGCACGATGCCCCGGATCGACCCGGCCGACATTGAGCTGGCCGAGGGGGATATTGTCTACGTGGAGTCTCGCGAGACGGAGTTCTTCTACACCGGGGGGATGCTTCCCGGTGCTCAGATCCCGTTGCCGCGGGACTACGACCTTCACGCCCTGGGCGCCCTGGCGCTGGCCGGATCGGGCGTCGCCAGCCAAGCCGGTGGCGGTGGCGGTGGTGGCGGCCGTGGTGGACTGATCAGCGGGATGGGGGGTGTCAGCCCGACGCAGTTGTACGTGATCCGAAAGCTCCCCTGCGGCCGGACGTTCAACATCTCGGTCGACCTGCAAGAAGCCATGAACGACTCGACCCAAAACATCTTGGTGCAACCGGGTGACACCCTGGTGTTGAGGTTCAAACCTCACGAGGAGATCGCCAACTTCGCGTTGGGAACGTTCTTCACCTTCGGGATTCGCGAGCTTTTCAGGGACTGATAGAATTGGGGGCAGTCCCCACAGCCGGGCACCCCGAGTGCCGGACACGTTGAGTCCTCGGCCGCTTCGCCTACACTCTGGGGACCTACACTGTCGGGAATCGGGTGATTGGCCAGCGGGGCGGTCTCGATTCTGGTCCTCCTTCCACAAATCGCGCGTCGTCACCGCATGGCTCACAATCACAACCAAACTCCTGCTGCCCCGGCGTTCCCCTCCCCTCCGCAAAGTCGCGCCGATGCGATCGCCGCCCGGCTGCGGGAAAGTCTGCTCCACGAACACAAGGAGTTGGAGGTCGACAAGATCTTTCGAGCCTTGGTCAAGCTCGAAGGGTCTGACTTGCACTTGAAGGTGGGGCAGCCGCCGATGGTTCGGGTCGGGGGCGAGCTGAAGGCGCTGAACCGACCGGCGATTGAAGCCGAAGAGATGGTGCGGCTGCTGCTGCCGATGATGGACGAGCGGAACTTGGAAATTTTTGAAGCCGAGGGGGGGGCCGACTTTGCCCACCTCATCGACGTCGATGGGGTTCGTTGGCGATTCCGCGTCAACATGCTGAAGTCACTCGGCAACATCGGCTTGGTCGCTCGCCGGATCAGCAACTTCATTCCCGACTTCCGCGGGTTGTTCCTCCCGCAATCGATTGAACAGCTTTGTCATTTCGACCAGGGGATGATTCTGCTCGCTGGGGTTACCGGTTCAGGCAAGAGCACGACGATCGGTTCGATGCTCAACTATGTCAACAGTATCTACCGCAAGCACATATTGACGCTCGAAGACCCCATCGAGTTCATCTTCACCGAGGACAAGGCGCTGATCAATCAGCGGGAGGTCGGCCAGGACGTCAAGGACTTCGGGATCGGCATGAAGCATGCCGTGCGGGAAGACCCCGACATCATCCTGGTCGGGGAGCTTCGGGACGAGGAAACGTTCATGACGGCGATTCACGCCGCGGAGACCGGGCACCTGGTCTTCGGGACGATCCACGCGGCGAGTGCCGCGACGACGATCGGCCGGATCCTCGACCTGTTTCCCGAAGAGATGCACAACGCGATCCGTTCGGCGATCGCGTTCAACATGAAAGGGATCATCGCTCAGAAGCTGCTGCGGAGTATCCGTCCTGATGTTTCCCGGGTCCCGACGTGTGAAATCATGACGTTTACCCCGATGATCAAGAAATTGGTCCTCGAAGGGCATGACAACAAACTCCCCGACGCGATCCGGATCGGTGCCGAGGACGGGATGCAGGACTTCACGATGAGTCTGAAGGGCTTGATCGATGACGAACTGATCGACCGGCCCACCGCATTCGCGGTTGCCCCCAACAAGGATTCGTTGAAGATGGCGCTGAAGGGAATCGACGTGAAGGCACCGGGAATTATCTGACATGGCAAAACAGACCGAAGAACTGCAGCTCTGGCAAACCGTCGCGCCGGTCGAATTCACACCGAAGCTTGCCGACCGCAATGAGATGCAGGCGTTGTTGATTTCTGTCCGCCAGAACCCCGGCTTTGCCGTGGCGGGGGGGCAACTCGCCCACGCGATCAAGTCGCGGGCGACCCACGTGTTGATGGACTTCTCCGCCGCCGCCTGTGCGATCCGCTACCAGGTCGACGGCAACTGGGAGCAACTTCCGCCGCTGGAACGAGAGACCGGCGACGCGATGTTGTACGCCCTCAAGCAACTCTGCCAATTGAATCCGGCCGACCGGCGGAGCCCCCAATCGGGATCTCTGGGACTGAAGGTGGCCAAAGACAAATACGAGCTTCAGGTCCAGTCCCAAGGGGTGAAATCGGGCGAGCGGGTGCTGGCGAAAATCATCCCGGAAAAATCGCCCTTCACCCATCTCGCCGATCTGGGGATGCGGGACAAGATGATCGCGACCTTCAAAGAACAACTCAACTCCGAAGGGAACATCGTGATCATCAGCGCCCCCAAGGGCCAGGGTCTGACCACGACGTGGGAGATCAGTATGAACGCTGCCGATCGCTTTGTCCGCGACTTCCAGTCGATCGAGCCCCAGGAATCGCCGGAGCCGGACATCATCAATATCAACCCCAACTTTTTCGGTGGGGATACCGGCCGTACCGAGCCGGAATTGCTCCGCAAAATCGTGATGAAGGAACCCGACGCCTTGCTGTTTCCCAATCTACCGGCTGAGGAAACGATGAAGCTCGCGGTGAACCAGGTGGCGACGGCGGATAAGCAGATCATGACCCGGCTGGTTGCCGATGGAGCGATCGAAGCGGCCGTGCAGGTGATCGCCCAATACAAGGAAGCGGCCTCCAAGATCACGTCGCATCTCGGCGGAGTCTTGAACCAGCGATTGGTGCGACGGTTGTGCGACAACTGCAAAGAAGGCTTTGAGCCGTCGCCGAAGTTATTGCAGCAACTCGGAATTCCACCGGGACGTGTTCCCATGCTGTACAACCCTTTCATTCCCCCGCCGCCGGAGCAGCAGGTTGATGAGAACGGGCGTCCCGCCCCGATCACCCCCTGCAAGGTCTGCGAGGGACGCGGCTACTTCGGGCGGATCGCGGTCTTTGAGCTGCTCTGTCCCGGCGCAAAGCTGAAGGAGGCTTTGACCAAGACCCGAGACGTCTCCAAACTCGCCGCCGTCGCGAAGTCGGAAGGATTCCGGAACATCAAGGCGGAAGGGGTGCTCACCGTGGCCCGGGGGCTGACCAGCCTGGATGAGCTCAAGAAGCTGTTTGCCGCGCGGTAGGTGACATCCGTCTCGGAGTACATCCGTCTCGCCGAGCCGGATCGTGGTGATGCCTGGGCGTGTTCCGGCGCCAGGACGTGTTGGCGAAGCTTGACGTCCTCGCCGCTGCGACATCCGTTTCGGCGAAACGGACGTACTTGTCTCGCCGAGGCGGATCGTGGTGATGCCTGGGCGTGTTCCGGCGCCAGGACGTGTTGGTGAAGTTT
>CAYWXT010000079.1:0-20973 GCA_964462125.1 uncultured Pirellulaceae bacterium
GCCGGGGGAGGATCCGCCCGAACGACCGGTCGTGGCCGTGGTCCCGCGCGGCGGCAGTCTATTATAGCGAATGTCCTGCTACGCGGTGAGGTGCCGGCAGCGGTGCGCTCTTGGCATGGATCGGATAGACGTAGAGGGTGCCTGGCGGTGCAAACATCGGCGCGTTGCCGGGCGTCTTGCCCCGCCGACTGTGGCTGGCCAAATCATTGTCGGCCAAATAGGCTTCGGTTTCGACAATCATTCCGCCGATCCACTCGCCCTGGAGCCGACGGAGCAGCAGCTTCCCCAGCAAGTCGCGAGCGACCGTCTCGGTCGGCCGGAGATAAAACGATCGCGGCAGCTTCGTACGTGCCGCTGGGACCTTCAACACTTGAAACGACATTACGAGTGAAAGGCATCGGGGGTGGAACAGACTTCAGGACGAACGATCGCCGCGCGGTGGATCTTGCCCGTCTCGACGCCACCCATCTTGGGCGGTTGGCTTCGCCTGGTTGGTGGTCGCGTCGTGGAGATCGGTCGGGGACCGCCGCCGCACGGCGCGGAGGACTTCGGCGATGTCGCCCTTTTGCCGGGATTGGTCAACGCCCACACGCACTTGGAATTCTCCGATCTGGAGCAACCGATCGGAAGGCCCGGAACGCCTCTGCATCACTGGATCGGGCAAGTCATCGCGGCGCGGGGGACGACCGATGAGCGTCGCAAGCACGCGGCCATCACACGCGGCTTGGCCGAGTCGAAGGCTGCCGGAGTCCGCTTGCTCGGCGAGATCACAACCCCGCCGTGCAATTACGTGCTTCCCGATGAGAGCATTGACCTGGTCAGCTTTGCCGAAGTGATCGGGCTGAGCCCACAGCGGTGGCAGGAACGTTTCGCTGCCGCGCTCAAGCACCAAGGGCGTGACGAGCACCAAGGGCGAGCTGAGCATCGAGGGAAGATCGAGCGTACCGGTTGGAGTCCCCACGCGCCGTATTCCACGCAGCGGGGGGCAATCGCCCAATGCTTGGAGCACGCCGCCCGAGTGGGCAGCCCGGTGGCGATGCATGTCGCCGAATCGCCAGCGGAGCGGGAACTGCTCGAACAGGGGACAGGACCGTTTGCCGACGCGCTGCGTGAACTCGGCGTCTGGCGGGAGGGGCTCTTTCCCTGGCCGCGGGAGCCGGTCGCCAGTTTGATCGACCAATTGGCCAGGGCGCCGCAAGCGTTGTTGGTTCATGGCAACGATCTTTGTGAGGCGGAAATCGAACGCATCCGGGGGCACGTCAACCTGACCGTCGTTTACTGTCCGCGGACCCATGCCCGTTTCGGCAATCCGCCCCACCCAATCGCGCGGCTGCTCGCTGCCGGGGTGCGAGTCGCCTTAGGAACCGACTCCCGGGCCAGCAATCCCGATTTGAATCTGTGGGGAGAGGTTCAGTGGTTGCTGCGGCATCGAACGGACCTGGATCCGTCGCGGGTACTTGAGATGGCGACACTTGCTGGTGCCGAGGCGCTGGGGCGTCGCGACGTGGGGCGGATCGAACCGGGCGGCCAACCCGGGTTATGTTTTCTTGAAACCGAGGCGAACGAGGTTGCCGGACTGTGGGAAGATTGTGCCCGCAGGCGTTTGCGTCCGGCGTGAGCTCCAGCTCCGGCCGATGCGGAGCCTAAGACGCCGTTTCAATGCATGGATGAACCTATTAGGGTCTGAGCCGGCGGCGCTAGGCCAATAGTTGGGGCACATGGAGCATGTCTACAGGCGGGCAGTAGGTGCTATTGTCTGGTCGTGGAATTGACGGGGTTTGGGATGAAGCATGGTGGCCCTCCTCGGGGCCCCATCGCGGAACCCTCCCGCGGGATGCGGGAGGGTGATGAGGCGCGATTGAGTTGGTCAACCGCGGAACCGCCAAACGGACATGTCGGGTGACCGTTGACCGCCGTCACGACATTTTCTGAGAGCCTGACTTGACTACCTTTGACGCAGCGCTATCGTTTACATCGTTGGCGGTCCCAACAACGAGGCTTCGTCGAATTCTGGCTGCGATCAACTCCAATGTTCCGCTTTGGTGTCGTTATCCAAGGGGGCTTCTCTCATCTTGGCAGTGGAGGCATTTCAAGGTGAACGAGATGCACGTGGAATATTTTCCAGCGATCTACTCAGCCAATCCAATCGGAGTCTGACGGCACATGAGCAACCGCTCCTGATCCGTGCTGTCGAACAATACGGTCGGTGTTCAATCGTCCGTTTTCTGGCTGTGTGTACCCACCGGCCAGTGAAAGAGCGCAATCGTCAGCAACAGCTGCACAAACCTCTGAGAGACAACAAGGAAGAGAGTTTATGATGCCACCGCAGGCCAATCTCGATCCGATAACGGTGGCGGGAAAGTATCTGGTCCAGGGGCGAGACAAGTATTACATCAAGGGGGTTTCGTATGGCCCTTTCGCACCCAATCGGCAGGGCGAGCCCTTTCCAGAGATCGAGCAACTGCGAGAAGATTTCTCCCATTTACGTAGTCTTGGGGGAAACGCCGTCCGGGTGTATTTTCCGCCCCCAATGTGGGTTCTCGACGAGGCGTCGGCGTATGGTCACAAGGTGCTGATCGACGTTCCCTGGGAAAAGCATCGTTGTTTTTTCGAAGACTGGGAGGCGCAGGCGAATGCACGGCGTCAGGTGACCGAAACGGCTCGTCGGGTAGACGGCCATTCGGGGGTGCTCGGCATCAGTGTGGTCAATGAAATCCCGGTTGATGTGGTTCGCTATTACGGTCGCCATCGGGTCGAGGCCTTTATTGATGAGTTGATCGATTCGGCCAAGCAGGTGAGTCCCGAACGCCTGATCACATTTGTGAACTTCCCGACGACCGAGTTCCTAACCCCGACACTGGGTGATTTTTGGACGTTCAATGTCTACGTGCACGACGAGCGAAAGCTGGGAGCCTATCTGGACCGCTTGCAGCACATCGCTGGGAATAAACCACTGGTGCTGGGCGAGTATGGCATCGACACCATACGGGAGGGAGAAGAGGAGCAGGCTCGGATGCTACAGATGCATGTCCAGCGCGGATTCCGGCACGGTTTGGCCGGTTCCTTTATCTTTGCGTACACCGACGACTGGTTTACCGGCGGACACCAGATTGACGATTGGGCATTTGGTTTGACCCGGCGGGACCGGAGCGAAAAGCCGTCGGCTGGCGTACTTCGTTCGACATGGCAGAGCGTGCCGCACGGGGAGCAAAAACATTGGCCCAAGGTCTCGGTCGTCGTTTGCTCCTACAACGGTGCCACCACGTTGCGCGGCTGCCTCGAATCGTTGATGGCGGTGGATTATCCTGACTACGAGGTGATCCTGGTCGATGACGGTTCGGGCGATGCCACTTCAAAAATCGCGGAAGAATTCCCTCAGGTGGTTTACCATCGACAGGAGAACCGGGGCCTGAGCGTCGCCCGGAACGTGGGGGCCGAGTTGTCCACCGGCGAGATCGTGGCCTACACCGACTCGGACTGCGAGGCGGACGCAGGCTGGCTGCGTTACATGGTGCAAGCGATGGAAGACCAGCAGGTCGAGGCGATCGGTGGACCGAACATCACGCCGCTTGATTCCAGTTGGACGGCGCGCTGCGTGGGCGCCAGTCCCGGGAATCCCAGTCACGTGATGCTGGACGACCAACACGCCGAGCACGTACCTGGCTGCAACATGGCGTTTCGCCGTTCGACGCTGCTCGGCATTGGGGGATTCGACGCTCAGTTTCGACAAGCGGGGGACGACGTCGACATCTGCTGGCGCTTCTTGGACGCCGGTCTGCCCATCGGATTCGCTTCCGGGGCGATGGTGTGGCACCACCGGCGTCCTTCCGTGAAGGCCTATGTTCGGCAGCAGAAGGGCTATGGACGCAGTGAGGCGATGGTCCACTTCAAGCATCCGCAGAGGTGCGGGGCTTTCGGGCGCAGCAGCTGGCGCGGCATCATCTATGGCGACGGCGCCGTGGGTCTCCCCCTGATGCCGCAACGGATCTATCACGGTCAATTCGGCACCGGGTTGTTCCAGTCAATCTATCGGAACAACGAGTGGGGTTTTTGGTCGGTTCTGGTATCGCTGGAGTGGCACTTGGTGGCGATTTTTTTGCTGTTCGTCTCGACCATGGCTTGGCCCCTGGTGATCGCTAGTGGACTGATGTGGGCGGGCACCCTGGCCATGGCGATCCGTTCGGCCTGGGTCGCTCCCCTGGCCCGTCGTCATCCGTGGTGGTGCCGTCCGCTGATTGCCTTCCTCTATCTCGTGCAGCCGATCCTTCGAGGGTGGTATCGACTGACCTACCTGCTTGCCAACAAGCGACTGCCGGTGCTGCCGCCATCTACCGAAGGCAGCGGTGCGCAACGAAAGTCGATTCGTTGGAATACATTGGATTTGTATTTTGATGACGAGCACGAGAAAGGACGGGAGAACTTGCTGCCGGAAGTGATCCATCTGGCCCGCCGGATTCGGTGGAAGGGTGACTTCGATAATGCTTGGGCCGTTTGGGATGTGAAGCTTGTCGGTACCTGTTGGCACGACATCACGATTCGCACGGCTACCGAAGAGTTGGGCTGGCCGCGGCGATTCACGCGAGCCCGTTGTGCACTGAAGCTGACGCGTTTTGGCCGCGTGACCCTCGCCGCCGCGGCGGTCTGGCTTTTGGTGGCAGCCCTCAGTGGATCGCTGGTCGGTCTCGTCGTCGGCGGATTGGTCATGTTTGTCGCGCTGGCGGGGATTTATCATAGCCGCGAACGATGCCTCAGCACCGTCGCTCACCTGGTCAGTACCGCTGCCGCGGACGTCGGACTCGCCGAACCGCTGGCAGCGGAGGCCACCAGCGAGCCGGCGCACGATCCAGAGGAAATGGCAGGGGCGGTATGTGAATTCGCTGGCGAGAACCAAGCCGGCGTTGGCAATTGATTTGACCCCATCGATGAAACCCCGGTTGACCTCGGCGAACCCAGCATCTTCCGGCATGGCGTCTCGGTATCGACGTCTGTTGGGATATGTCCTGCGCCAGCGTCGTTGGCTTGTGGCGATATTTTTGCTGACACTCACATCATCGGCCGCAGCCGCCCTGCTGCCCTGGCCGATGAAGCTGTTGGTGGATTACGCGTTGGGTGATGCCGCGACGCCCGGACCGCTCACATGGTTGCTGGAGTCCGTCGGATTCGAGGCCACCCCTCGGGCGTTGGTCGTTCTGGCGGGCGTGTCGAGCCTGGGCCTGTTTTTCCTCACCAGTGCCCTCCACGTTGGCCTGAGCTTGTCGTGGAGCGTCGGCGGCCAGCGAATGGTCTACGCGCTGGCAGGGGATCTGTTCGCCCGCCTCCAGCGGCTTTCGTTGCTGTTCCATCACCGCCGCAGCGTCGGCGATTCGTTGAGTCGGCTGACCGAAGACAGCTGGTGCATCTACTCGGTCGCCGATGGGTTGCTGATGGCGCCGATCCAGCAGATGATCACGCTGGGGGTCATGGTTTGCGTCGGGTTTGTACTTGATCCGATGTTGACGATGCTGGCACTGACCGTTGCACCGTTCTTGGCGGTCACGTCCCGATTCTTTGGCAAGCGTTTGAAGCACCGCTCCAAATTGGGGCGCGAAGCCAAATCGAGGCTGATGAGTTTCGTGCATCAAACCTTGGGCGCCATACCGCTGGTGCAAACGTTCGCCACGGAGTCCCGCAATACCCAGAACTTTCGCGAGTTGGCGGACGATGCTGCGGTGTTGGCCCAGCGCGGTAACTTGTTGGGAAGCGGCTATGGTCTGGCAAACGGGCTGATTACCACCAGCGGCATCGCGGTCGTGCTGTACGTTGGCGGATTGCGCGTTCTCAGCGGCGCGATCCCGCTGGGGACGTTGCTGGTCTTTCTGGCGTACGTGCGCCAGATGCAGGGGGCCACCGGTGGGCTGTTCAAAGTTTTCACGCAGTTGAAAAATGCCGAGGCCAGCATCGACCGGATCATGGAAGTCATGGAGTCCGACTCCATCGTCCCTGACCCTGCGCATCCGCGGCCCTTGGCGGCGCCACCGCAGCGCGGCCACGTTTCCCTTGAAGGGGTGACCTTTGGCTACGAACCCGACCATCCCGTTCTGCACCAAGTCACATTGGACGCGAGGCCGGGCCAGGTGGTGGCGCTGCTCGGACCGACCGGCGCCGGCAAGAGCACGCTGGTTTCATTGATCCCGCGTTTTTTTGACCCCTGGGAAGGGCGGGTCGCGTTGGATGGGGTGGACCTCCGTGAACTCAGTCTGAACGAACTGCGTTCGCAAATTTCAATCGTTCTCCAGGATCCCTTCCTGATGCCACTATCGGTGGCCGACAACATCGCTTACGGACGTCCCGACGCGAGCCGCGATCAAATCGTGCAAGCCGCGGTGGACGCCCAAGCGGATGCGTTCATTCGCCGCCTGCCGGAAGGCTACGACACGGTGATTGGCGAACAGGGAGCGACGCTCTCGGGCGGGGAACGCCAGCGTCTGTCGATTGCCCGGGCGCTTTTGAAGGACACGCCGGTGCTGATCTTGGACGAGCCCACCACCGCATTGGACACTCAAACCGAAGCGTCGCTCATCGCTGCCATTGAGCGGCTGATGCAGGGCCGGACCACTTTTATCATCGCCCACCGCCTGTCGACGGTTCGCCATGCCGACCGAATCGCTGTGCTGGACCAGGGACGCTTGGTGGAAACAGGAACGCATGATGGCCTGTTGGCGACCGGCGGACTCTACCGACGGTTCCACGATCACCAGTTTGCCGGTCCGCATGGCAGGGACGTGGCATGAGGTACTGGTGGCTCAACATCGCCCGCTATGCGTTGCCGCAATGGTGGGAGCTGCTGGTGATCGGTCTGTTGATGTTGGTCGGTATCGCCGCGGGTCTGCTCGCCCCCTGGCCGCTGAAGCTGATCGTGGACAACGTACTCCGGCGAGAACCTCTTCCGGACGCCATCGCGTGGTTCCGAGCATTTCCGGGAGCCGGTTCTGAGCGAGGGTTATTGGCGTGGCTAGCTGGTGCCACTGTGGGTCTCTTTTTGCTGCGACGCCTGATCACCATCGTGAAAAACTATGTCCAAGCCGGAGCAGGCAATCGGATGGTGTATGGCCTGGCGACCGATCTGTTTGACCATCTTCAGCGGCGGTCGCTCGTCTTTCACAACCAACATCGCACCGGCGATCTGATCCGTCGCATTACGGCCGACACCAGTTGCGTCCGGGAACTGGTGATGCACGTGTTTCTTCCCCTGCTGACATCCTTGGTGACAGTCGTCAGCATGTTCTACGTCATGTGGTTTCTGCACCGCGGGTTGGCGATATTCGCGCTCGCCCTTGTATTTCCGTTGGCAGCGTTGATCCGTTTTTTTTCCCGTTCCCTGACCGAGCGGAAGTACCGGGAATGGGAGGTCCAGGGGGAGATTCATTCCTTGGCCGAGCAGACGCTGACCGCGATCCCCGTGGTGCAGGCGTTTAGCCGGGAGGAAAGCGAGAGTCATCGGTTCGCGCAGATGGCGGGGCGCAGTGTACAGGCCCGAATCCAGAGCGAGTTCGCCCAGCATCGATTCCGAGTGAGCACGGGAACAGTGACGGCCGTGGGCGCAGCCATCGTGCTGTTGGTCGGAGGAATCTCGGTGCTTGAGGAACGGATGACTGTGGGGACGCTGCTGGTGCTCATCTCCTACTTTTCGGCACTCTATGCCCCCATCGAATCGCTTGCGCATCTCTCGCAAGGATTCGCCTCGGCGGCGGCCGGAGCCAAACGCGTGCTGGAGGTGATGGGAGGCCCGGATGCCGGCGTTGTCGACCGGCCGGGGGCCAAGCCTGTGGTGCCGCAGGCGAAATCGGGGGGAGTCGCGGTCAGCTTCACGAACGTGTCATTCGGATACGAGCCAGACACACCGGTCCTCCACGACGTCTCCTGGGACGTCGATGCCGGTCAGACCGTTGCGATGGTGGGCCGAACGGGGGTGGGGAAAAGCACGCTGGTTTCCTTGATCCCGCGGCTGTTCGATCCGTGGCAAGGAGCGGTTCGATTCGATGGGACCGACATTCGCGAGTTGCAGGTTCAAAGCGTGCGATCGAGTGTGGCCGTCGTCTCTCAACAGCCGTTCCTACTGCCGCTGCCGATCGCCGAGAACATCGCCTACGGTCGACCTGGCGCCAGCCGCGAAGAGATCGTCGCAGCGGCGGTCGCGGCAAAGGCTGATGAGTTCATCCGCCGTTTGCCCCACGGCTACGAAACGATCATCGGGGAACGCGGCGTCACTCTTTCCGGAGGAGAGAGGCAACGACTGACGATCGCGCGCGCCATCCTCAAAGACGCGCCCATTTTGATCCTTGATGAGCCAACCTCGTCACTCGATCCGGAAACGGAGGCGGCCATGGTTGAGACGCTCGGGCAGCTGATCCAGGGGCGCACGACCATCATCATCGCGCATCGGCTTTCGACGATCCGCCGAGCCGACCGAATCGTCGTGATCGAACAGGGGCGAGTCGTCGAGAGCGGATCGCATGACGAATTGCTCGCTGCAGGCGGAAAGTATCGCCAGCTGTATCTCTCGCAGCAGAACCCGACAGCACCACCGCCGGCGACAACAGCACGCTGAGCCGCGGCATCCGATCCGATCAGGACGACTGCATCATCACCGTCGAGGACGCCACGGGTTCACGCGTCGGCCTCGTCGAGCAATCGCGGCAAAACGACATCGGTAGCAAAATATTGCTCCGCAAGCTGGCGTGCCCCCTGGCGATGGTGCTCGTATCGTGACTGGACATCGCCAATCGCAGCCGCGGCGTCTTCAGGGGCCTGAAAGGTCAGCAAGCCATCCCCGATTGGCAGCCACGTTTCAAGTCCGGTGTCCTGGACAATGACCGGCCGCCCCGAAGCCAGGTAGCAAACGCTGCGATCGCTGAACCATCCGCCGCGACTGGCGACGTAGCCATGTTTCGCCACGGCGAACTCGCCGATCGACGACTGGATGAATTGCCGGTATTCCTCCAGTGTGGAAGAGACTTCCATCCCATCGATGATTCGCCACCCACTCGTGTCGACGTGTTCCGGTGGACGTCCGGTCATGGCGACACAAAACGGAGCGTCCGCCGAGCGGGCGACACAGGCAAAATGGGGGAATTCTTTTTGCTTGTTGCCGTATTCGACTCCTTGCCACGTGACCGATCGGTAAGCCGACCACTGCATGATGGTGGTGAAGGCCGCACCGGTCGGCGACGAGGCGAAAGGCCACTGGTCCAGGCAAACCGGCGACACGGTCCGGTGCCACCGCCTCCCGAAGTCGGGAATCGCGCAGTCGGGAGCCCCCATCCGCTGGGCGATGGTAAACAGCACGTGACAACCGTCAATCGTCTCGCGGAGAAGCGTGTCTCCGCGACAGGCTTTCACTTGAGTGAACATCGGATCGACATCCAGGAAGACGCGTCGCCGCGGTTCTCGATACTCGTCGCGCCAGCAGGGCAGTGGAGCTCCGCGGACCAGGAGCAGGTCCGCGGAACGGCAGACGTCGCGCATCGCGGCAATGCCCATTCCTGCGGACTCATTTCCCGCCCGGTAGATCCACCTTCCCGCAAAGCCATACGGCTCCAGAGCGCGGCGAACAAATCCTGCAGGATAATCGAGATCCTGCCGCATCTCCTGCCGCTGCCAATCGTAGACGTACGACTCCGAGCCACAGTCCTCGAGGTAGTAGACGTCGTGTCCCAGCGCCCGGAACCCGAGCAGGTATTGAAGATTGACCCAGGCGTGGCCGGCGACCGGGAAGCGACCGATGCTACCGACCAGAACGATCCGCATGTTCACTCCATTTCATGATCGACCGATTGCAGGTCAAAAATCACAACGCGTTGGTTGCACAGGACGCAGTTGGCTTCACGCAGCAGTTTTTGCCAAAGGGTGGGGTAAGTTCGCTGCCACCAAAATGCTGGCCAGCCAAAAACGATAAAGCGAGCGTTCTGATTCTTCACCGCCGTGAGCCATGACAGAGACTCCAGTTCGTCGGCCGGCGCCCCCAGCGGACAACCATCTTCGCCGACCACCTCCTGGGTCGAATGGGATCCCAGACGGCTGCGGTCCCACTGCCACTGGTCGATGAGAACGACCGGTTCGTTCGCGGGCACCCAGTCCTTGATGTCAGCAATCGCCAACTGCTGGCGACGGTCCCACAGCTCATCCTGCGCGATTGGCTGGTGGATCAGGATCGTGGCGAGCCCTTTGGGAAACCCGGACGGCCGCAGCACTTCGATCGCAGCACCCAACGCATCCTGCCACTGGTTAAGGGCAGCCTGCTCGCCAGGGCGGTCGGCGTCGTCGAGCAGTACGAGTGTGCCAGGACGAGCGTATTGCATGATCTGATAAAGCGTTCCGGCCCGACCACCTAACGGTTCCGGCGGACCATCGATCAGTCCCAGGTCCACAGGATCGCTGCAGGCGAGTCTCGCTTTGTCAATGTCATAGGCTGGCACGAGCTCACCACCATAAGCCCGGACCACGAGCGGCGCGATTTGCAACGCAACACGCCCACCGCCTCCTTGTTCCTCGAAACGCCGCGCCGCTTCCGCGCCGAATTCAGGGTCGTGGTCGACCGAACTGATCGATGTCTCCGCACCCGCTGCCTTCGCCGCGTTGGCCAACACTCGTGTCGAAAGACCGGAACCGAACTCCATCACATGTCGCGGGCAGATCTCGTGCACCAGCGCCCACAGCAACCGCAACACGCTGCGGTCCAACGTCCAACGGCTGTCATCAATCGCGGATTCGAAGGGACCAAGATCGACGGCGGGTGCGATTTCCAACGCGCGGGTCAGAGCGATCCGTTGGGAATCGATGGCAGAATCTGCACTCATCGTGTCACACTTCATCTCTGTTGAGTGCAGCTGGTTTGGACCGCAGGTCGAACAGAATGAAGTTCCCGTCCGCGTGGACGCGGGGAAACTGGTCAAGCTGAGCGGCGAGACCATGGTAATGTTCGAGCCACCAGAATGCCGGCCATGCAACCATGAGGTAATCCGGCGAGTGACGCTGGCGTGTGCGCTGAAACTCATCAACCGCGTCCTTGGCCGTAGCGGGCCGGCCGGCATACTCGCCGTTCTGTTCAGGCAACGGGATCGTCTCGCGCTGATCAGAGACGGTGGTTCCGCTGAGTTGACCTTCATCGATGAGCAAAACGGTCGCTTTCTCCTCGATCAGCTCTGACACCCCCGCGGTCACTTCGTCGATCCGGCGGATCCACGCGCGACGCTCTGACTTCTCGTGCTTGGTGTTGGCGCGGGGAAAGTTCTCGTCCAATACGGGACGTCCGAGGAACGGGCATAATTTCTCATAACCGTCGCCGCTGCAGACATCGGCAACGAGCAGATCGTCAGGCCGGTCGTGAAAATACTCGAGCACGTTCCGCACGTGCTGGTCATAGACGAAGCTGAACCGTTCACGTTCGAAAGCATAAGTGCCGTACACGGCCGCATGGATAAAGTAGGTGAACCGGCGGAACGGAAGGTGCCGCTGGGCCCACTCCTCGCTGAACTTCCAGTGCTCCTCGACCGAACGAAGCCAAGACTCTTTCTCACGGACCGTCAAAATAAACTTGCTGCCGGGAAAGAGACGGTCGAGTTGGGCATAATAAATCGCGACAGGGGTATCGGTGACGGCTTGATAATGCTCAAGCACGGAAAGGCGATAGTCCCCCTGTTCCAACTCGCGTAATGTCGTCGGGTCATGTGGATAATCGATCGTCTTGATCCCCAGCCGCTTCAAGCCGAGGCCCAGACTCGTCGTGCCTGTCTTGCTCAGGCCGATACCGAAAACTTTGTTGAACGCATTCATTCCGGGTCTCGCGAACTGGTGGGACGACCGCCGGAGGAGCGACTGGCGAACAGCACCCACATTGCGAGCAGCCCCAGACGGCATGGATCGTTCATCATACCCAGGCCCCGGTGGACGACGATGCCCGTGCGAGGAGATCGGCCAGGACCTTTTTTGCGTCGAACGATTGCTCGGCCAACTGGCGAGCGGCCGCCCCTTGCGCCGGCAAGTCGGCCCGAACGCGTTCCAGCGCACCGACAGCCTCCTGAGGCGTCTGAAAGGTGTGCAGCCCCTCGCCGGTGGGCAACAGGTCGCTGAAGCCGGTGTCCTGCACGATGACCGGTCGACCGCTCGCCAGATAGTTGGCACTGCGCTCGCTGAACCACCCGCTACGGGAGGCGACGTAGCCTTGCTTGGCAATACTGAACTCCCCTGCCGAGTCCTGGATGAACTGCTGGTACTGCCAAGGATCCCGGGTGAAGTCGATCGAGTTGCGGACCTGCCAGCCATGCTCGAGCAGCCGCGCCTTGGGAGGCCGCGCGGCACCGCCGATGCCCAGCAGCAACGGCACGGTAGTTCGTTGCGGCAAGTCGAAGTAGGGCTCAAACGATACCGACTTCATCCCGTACGAAGTTCCTTCGTGTTCGAGGGCTTGATAACTGCCCCACTGCATGACGGTGGAAAAAGGGGCATCGGGCGTTATCGGGCGTACCGGCCAGGCGTCCAGTACCACCGGCTGCCGCGTCGGCATCCAAGGAAAGCCATCGCGCGGTACCAAACAATCCTCGTCGCCAAACTTCTCCGCGAATGTGAAGAACCGATTATGGGCCTCCGCGAGCGTTCGTGCCCGTTCGCTTTGCAGGTGTCGGATTTGGACGAAGGCTGGATCGGTATCGATCAAAGCCCGCAGCGGCACCTCCGCCCACCAAGGACGGACAGGATTGATCCCTGAAATATTCAACACAATATCAGCGCTCTTACAGAATGCCTCGGCCTTGTTGGCCGCGGGGCCGCGCCACTGGCGAGTGTGGCCGTCGTAATAAGCGAATTTGCCCGAAATCCCCAACCGGTCGAAGGCATTGGCGGCGAATTGGAGTCCCTCTGTCGGATCGGTGTCGACCGCATCACGGTCTAAATGGACGCAGGAGGGATAGTCGTCACTGTCTTCGATGAAAAGGACGTCGTGGCCGAGGCGTTCAAACCCGGCAACATACTGCAGGTGGTGCCACGCCAAGCCCCCCAAAGGACCGCGGATGACATATCCCATCACCACGATCCGAAGTCGCTGGAATGGCCTAGTGGGTTTCGGGCGATCGATCGGCTCGTTCACCATTCAGCGCCACCTCTAACATCTGGGTGAGTACTTGATCGGAGTCAAAGTATTCCTGGGCAATGGCAATCGCTGCGTCGCGATGATGCAAGGGGTGCGCCTTAACCTCTTCAATCGCCGCTGCCGCCTCGTCCAACGTCCGAAATGCGAGCACTCCGTCGCCGCTGGGAATCACTCGGCTAAAGCCCGTTTCCTGGACGATCACGGGGACACCCAGGGCAAGGTAACAGGCACTGCGGCACGAAAACCAGCCACTGCAACTGGCTGTGTAGGCGTTCTTGGCCACGCTCCACTCGCCGAAACTACTCGCCAAGTAGTCGCGATAGTCCCACGGATCGCGCGACACAGAGTACGCGTCGATGATTTGCCACCCCTGTTGTTCCAGCCGATCGCGGGGAAACTCCCCACTCATGGCAAGTTCCAGCGGCAATGCACTGCGGCCGGGAAGAGTGATGAACCGTTCAAACTCCGTGCTCTTCCCGGTATAGGCCCGGCCGTCGACCACAGGCCCGCTTTCTGTAGGCTCCCACGAGGCGACGGTGGTCAATAACCCTCGCCGCTCCGCGACCGGGACCCGGTGAGGCTCAAAGCAATCGAGCACGATCGGCTGACGTGTCGGCGTCCAGTGGAACAGTCCTTGGGGAATCCGACACTCCTCCTGGCCAACGTTTTCGCCAAACGTGAAGAACGTATCGTGGCGTTGGAGCATCTCGATTCGATCGATCTCATCCGGTTCAGCCTCTCCGGACGCGTAGCGGGGCACCGATGCTTGCGTATACATGGGGTCCGAATCGATGAAGGCGACCCTGTCCGCCTCCAAATACTCGTCCCGCATCCAACAGGAGGCGGAGATATGTAGGAACAGGTCGGCCTCACGGCAAAAGCGAAGCGCCTGTTCACGCGATTGACCAAAGACGCAGCCGGTGCTGTCGCGGTACGACCAGCGATCACTCAACCGCGGATCGAGTTGCCGAAGCTGGTGATCCAGGAACCGCGCGTTCTCCTCACCGCTCTCAACAAACGTCTGCTGCGTAGGGCTGTAACACCACTTACCCGTGTCCTCCAGATAAAGCACGTCGTGTCCCAGGCGAAGGAACCCGAGCACATATTGAATGTAATCCCAGAAGACCCCTCCCAGCGGGTAGGTCGCCGCCAATCCGGTCACCACGATTCGGGCCGAATTGTCCGAGCCACGTGTCATAGGCTTCATGCTTGGCCCCAAATTCATGGGGTCCCCAAATGCAGGTCATGACGCGTTCCGGCCCATGATGATTGACGCGGCGCGAAACGCGGCATCAGACTAGCCAATCTCAGGTCGGCGAGAAACACCCCCGCCAGGGCGCCGTTTGAATGCTCGTGAGTCTTTAGCAATGAGCGGGAAAAAAGTGTCCGGTACCTTTTGTGCAAAGCACCCGGAGGGCGAGTCCCTCGCAAAAGGTACCGGACACTTTTTTCCCACACGATCCTTAGAGAATCCCAAGCCTGCGACCGCACTGGTACATGAGCTCAAGCCGCCACTGCGGATAGGAATCGCTTGTGCTGTTGCTATAGCGGCCTCCCAGCCATCGCAGTTGGAAATAGATCCGGGCTGCATCGAGCCGTTGCTCGAATCCGGATGGGCCACGCCCCTGCCAGCGTGCTTCCACATAGGCTCGTTGGCACGCCCTGGACTCTTCCTCCGGCCAACCCTCGGTGAGCGCCGCCAGATCGATCTCGCCGGCGGCAACGGCAGCGCATTCCCAGTCGATCGGGTAGACGGTCCCGTCACGAATCAACACATTCTTCGGGTAGTACTCACCGTGGATCACGGTCGTGTGTGAAAGCAGTCGGTCAGCGACTGGCCCAAGAAACGCGGTGCAGAGTTCCGCCATCCAGGGTGCTTTCTCGCCGAGTGACCCACTGAGTCGTAAGACGCGCTGTACCCAGCGGTGATAGTACCACTGGTCATAGCGGGTGAGAAACGAGAAACGCGGACTGCAGACGGTATCTTCGTGCAGCATGTGAAACCTGCCGATCCAGGCCGCTGCCAGGCTCAGGGGGTACTGGTAAACCATCTTGCTTACGGACTGGCCCCCACCCAGGTATTCCAGCACAAGCCAACGTCTGCCTGAATCTGGTTCGTGGAAGCTTCCGTAAAATCGAGGCACGGAGCAGTCGGTGCGGGCGAGAACGTTTTGGTAAACATCCCCCTCGTACGCAATGTCGCCGTAATACTCCACGGCACCCGTCAGCGTGGGCGTATCCCCACCGTACTTGCAAAGAAGAACCAGGGGGGGCGCATCGCCGAGGCGACAATCGACGATTTCGCTGGCAGAGGTGCTTTGGTAAGGATTTGGCCGTCGCCCCCCGATCTCGACCTCGACGGGCCGGCCGACAGATTTGCTCAGTACGCGTGTCAGGCCCGCTTTCAGTTGCGGCAGCTCGGGAGGGCGCATGGCGGGATTTGTTGGGGTGTCTGTGCGGGTTCAGCGGAGCCTGCGTCTCCGGCCAGCTTGCCCTCGCAGCTACGGGCACCGTGACCTGGCATCTTGATCTGCGAGGCAAACTCGCCGGGGTTGCGACGACCGATACGCAACACGCCTTTCACCCCCCCGGCCTGAAGGTCCCGCATCCCTTCGGTGGCGAATTTTCTCTATCAGCGGCGGGTTTTGGCTAAGGCATGCCGGCAAAATTTACCGATTACGCAGGTTATAAGGGGGGGCTGTGGACGCGGAGTGGCGTCCAATCGGCCCACATCTTGGTCTGAGCATTTCGGTGGCCAGTTTTCCGTTCCCATGTGCGCTCTTTCTGTTGGCTGTCGCTGGGGCATTTCTGGCGGGAGGATGCACGCCTGCGCAGTATCGCCTTCACGCCGATCGGGAAACTTACAGCATTCTGGAGGCGAAGGCGAATCCGGTCGATCGGAGCCTGCCGTTGCGGGATGTCGAGCCGGTGGCGACGTCGCGCAACTTTGACCCCTCCATTCCAGATTCTCCTCCCATGCCGCCGGACGATCCTCTCGCCCATCGGGAGATGCATCGCCCCGCCGATCAGCCAGGGTACGAGCACTGGCATGCCCAAGGGGATGCGACATGGATTGAGTCTCCTTTGTGGAAGGAGTCCCTTGAACTTGATGCTGATGGAGACCTCGAACTCTCCGCCGATCGGGCGGTGGACGTCGGACTGGTTCACAGTCGCGAATACCAGACCGAGCTTGAAGAACTTTACCTCTCCGCGCTCGCGCTGACATTTGAGCGGTTCGAGTTCGACCTCCAATGGTTCGGCGGCAACGTCACCGACTATTTTCATTTCGGGCGGGGGCCGAACGAGCAGAACACACTGAAGACCCACTCGTTTCTTGGGTTCAGCAAGGCCTTCGCGTCGGGGGGGCAGCTGCTCGTGAACTTCGCCAACTCGTTCGTGTGGGAATTTACGGGGAACGATTCCGGAATCGCCCCCTCCAACTTGACGCTGAATTTCGTCCAGCCGCTGTTGCGCGGCGCCTTCCGGGACGTCCGTTTGGAAAACCTGACCCAGTCGGAGCGGAACGTGCTGTATCGGGTTCGGGACTTCGTTCGGTTTCGCAAACAATTTTACGTCGACTTGATCTCGGGGGACCGCGGTTACCTTGATCTTCTTCTGCAGCTGCAGGGGATCCGCAACCTGGAGCAGAACCTGTTTGCTTTGGAGCAGAATCTGCGAGCGCACGAGGCGCTTGCCGACGCCGGGCTTGTCTCTCCACTGCAGGTCGACCAGGTTTTCCAGAGTTACCAAGCAGGACGGTTGAGTCTGATCCGCGCCAACAACTCACTGGAAAATGCATTGGACGCCTACAAGATCCAGCTCGGGCTCCCCCCGGAAGTGGACGTCGCATTGGACGATACGCAACTTGAACCCTTTGAACTCGCCTCGCCCGAAATCGAAACGCTCGAAGAACAGCTCAACGAGCTCGCCAGGATCTTTCGGGAACGTGACGAGATACCGACGTCCACACAACTGCGAGAAGGCTATTCCGATTTGGAACGATACCTGGAGCGTCTGGCGAACCAGATCAGCGTCGTCGAGGAGGAATGGGAGCAGTGGCAGGAGCAGCCACTCGATCCGCTGGAAGGCCTGGAGGAGACGGCTGAGCGAGAAGGGGCGGCTCGTCAAGCAATGCAGCAACGCTTAGCCGATCTCCGACAGGACGTCGCTCGGCAGCGCACTCGGGTGGCACAATCGTCGGAAACGGTCCGGGACCCGGCCGAGGCGGCAGACTCACAGCTTTTCCAACGTTTGGCCCGCCAAAGTGTCAATCAAGTGGCGGATCTTTTTGTCGTCCAGACCCAAATCCGCGCCTTCCTGATCGAGTTGGAAGAGGTCGAGTTGCCGGAGAGCGTCGCCGTCGAGACGGCACTGAGTGAACGTTTGGACCTGATGAACCAGCAGGCGTCGGTCGTCGACGCGTGGCGAAAGATCCGGCTCGCCAGCGATGCTCTGGAGTCGGATCTTGACGTCTTTCTCGACGCCGACGTGGCGACCCAGCGGGGGACGAGCAACCCGGTCAATTTTTCAGCCGCAGCGAGCAGCTATCGCGTGGGGGTCCGCTTCGACGCACCACTCAATCGTTTATCCGAACGCAACAATTATCGCGAGGAGTTGATAAACTACCAGCAGGCACGGCGCGACTTCATCGCGCGTCGGGACGGGGTGGTACAAGCGGTGCGGCGAGACCTGCGGGCGTTGGAAGCCGAGCGGCTGAACTTCGAGATCAGCCGTCAGAGTTTGGTCGCTGCGGCCCGCCAAGTGGAATTGGCTCGCCTGCAGTTGCTTGCACCCGACCCGGGAGGAGACTCCAGTGCCACGCAGGATGCCTTGAATGCCCTCAACAGCCTTCTCGATGCGAAGAACTCGCTGGTCGCCTCATGGGTGGCATACGAAACGGCTCGCCTGCAGTTGATGTTAGACACCGAAGCCCTTCAGCTCGATGAGCAGGGACAACTCCGCGATGACATCCGATTTCTCGACACTCCCGAGCAGTCCGGACAAGCCGAGCAGCCCGACCACATCGAGCAGCGCGGCCACACCGAGCAGCCGGTCAGCCGAGACGAGTTCGGCGACTCCAATTCCCTCCCCTACTTTCAACCCGGCGAATCGGCCGAACTCCCAGCCCCGGTCCGGTTCTAGGGCGACCGGCAGGACAAGTGGTTTCCCATGGAGGCGCGGTGTCCTCGCGCTGGCCGCCGGGGGCGTGTTGTTAACGGCCGTTGCGACCGGTCCGCCACAGCGGTTGCTTTCGTTCTTCACATGGAGGACGACCTCGGAATCGGCTCGGCCCATCACCGCCGTGGCGCGTCAAACGACCGTGACACACGAAGTGCAAGCGGGGGGGGAACTGCAAAGCGCCGAAGCGGTCGAAGTGGTGTGCGAAGTGGAGGGGCAGCAGCTGAAAATCGTGGAAATGCTGCCGGAAGGTGCTGAGGTCGAGCAGGGCCAGGTGGTGCTGCAACTGGACCCCTCTGCCATCAACGACCGGCTGGCGCAGCAGCAAATCGAGGTCACGCAAGCCAACGCGACCACCAAGGCGGCGACCGAAGAGCTGAAGATCCAGAAGAACCGCGCGGAAAGTGAAATCGCCCAAGCCGAACTCGCCCTCGCCCTCGCCCGCCTCGATCTCACGAAATACATCGAAGGCGAATACAAGATCGAATTCAACGACTTGCAAGGTTCCATCGCGCTTGCAGAGACAGACCTGCAAGAAGCCGAAGAGACGGTGGAGCATTTCCAGATGCTGGTCAAGAAAGGCTTTCGCTCGCCAGAGCAACTTCAAGCAAAGCGGCAGGCTGTGGAGCGGGCCGAGTACACCGTGGACCGCGATCGCCAAAAACTACAAGTGTTGGAAGATTTTACGCGTGAACGGGAAGAGGCGGAGTTGACGGCAAATGCCGAGGAAGCGGTCCGAGAACTCGAACGCAGCAAGAGCAGTGCGGCGGCGAACGTGAGCAAGGCGGAGACCGATTTGGAAGTGGCGAAGGCAACAGAAGAGTTGGAACGCAAGCAGTTGGCGAGAATCGAGAAACAGCTGGAGCTATGCGATGTCAAAGCACCCGCGAGCGGAACCCTCGTTTACGCAACCGATAAGAACAAAAAGATCGAACTCGGGGCGACCGCCCACTACAAACAGACACTGTTCACGTTGCCCGACATGACGGCGATGGAGGTCGAAGCGTTTGTTCACGAATCGGAAATCAAAAAAATGGGCAAGGGAATGCCGGCCGTGGTCCGCGTCGATGCCTTTCCCGACATCCCTCTTCAGGGACGGGTTACCGAAGTCGCGACGTTCTATGATTCGACACGCCATTGGATGTATGGGGGCGTGAAGGAGTATGCGACCACGATTCTCATCGATAGCCTGCCGGAAGGGGTTGCGCTGAAGCCTGGGATGACGGCGCAAACACGAATTCACGTCGGTGAGCTATCCGAGGGCGTGATCGTTCCCTTAGCGGCGGTTGCGCCCAGCGACGGTTCGTACTACTGCTACGTCGTTACGGAAAATGGAATGCAGCGGAGCGAGGTCACGCTCGGAGAAAACACGGAGAACTACGTCGAAGTCCTCTCCGGCGTCGCGGCCGACCAGCGGGTGGCACTCGACGCCCGAGCCCGCCTTGACTCCGAAAAGGACCAGCAGCGCGATCCGTTGGAACCGCTCCAGACGGCGGCGCAATAGCGGCTTTTCCCTCATGTTGCAACGCACCATTCATTCGTTCTGGCTGGGGTTTCAGACGCTGACCCTGCACAAGCTTCGATCGCTGCTGACGATCTTGGGTGTCGTCTTCGGTGTCGCGTCGGTGATCGTGATGCTAGCCGTCGGTGAAGGGGCGCGGGCAGAAGCCGTCGCCGCCATCAACCAGCTCGGGGCCACGAATGTGATCCTCCAGAGCGTGTTGCCTACCGATTCGCAGGCCGATAGCGGCAGTACCGGCGCCTTGCGGTACGGACTCACGATGCGAGACCTGAGACGGATCCGGGCGACTATCCCGGACACCACCGTCGTCTCACCGTCGCGAGACCATCAGCGGCAGATCCGCTTCCGAAACCGCGAGCTGAAAGGTCGCGTGGTGGGAGTCTTTCCCGTGCATTACGACCTGCATGACCTCCAACTCGCTGTCGGCCGCTTTATCACTCCCCTGGACTGTGATCGGGGAATTCCCGTTGCCGTGTTGGGCCCGGGCGCGGCGGCACACCTGTTCCCGCTGGACAATCCTCTCGGCCAGTCGATCCGAATCGGTATGGATCGCTACTACGAGGTGGTGGGCGTCTTGCGATCGCGGGCAACCGGCCGGGAAAACGGAGGCGACGGGCAGGACTACGGCCAAGAGGTCTACCTCCCATTCACCACCGATCAAGATCGATTCGGCGAGAACATTAGCTTCGATCCCAGCGGGTCGCAGCTACCAGAAAAGGTGGAGATCTCGCACATGACCGTCGCGGCCCCGTCCACCGAACAGGTGCCGGGGACGGCGATGCTGATTCGTTCGATCTTGAAACAAAACGGGCGCGATCGGGATGTTTCCATCACGGTTCCGCTCAACTTGCTGGAGAAGGCTGAGCGGACGCAGCGAGTCTTTACGATGGTCCTGACCTCGATCGCCTCGATCTCGCTGCTGGTCGGCGGCATCGGCATCATGAACATCATGCTGGTGTCGGTGACCGAGCGGACCCGCGAGATCGGCATCCGCGCCGCCGTCGGCGCGGGCCCGCGCGATCTGATGGGGCAGTTTCTCACCGAGTCGGTCACGCTCTCGCTTCTCGGGGCCGGGATCGGGGCTGCGGTCGGCATCGCCGGAGCGATCATCGCCGATGATCTGTTCAACATCCGGACCGAGCTGACCCTG
>CAYWXT010000080.1:0-20804 GCA_964462125.1 uncultured Pirellulaceae bacterium
TGACGATCGATGCCGACGAGCACGTGGCCGAGACGAACGAGACGGACAACGTAGGCTACGCCTACTTCGAGGTCCATGGTGACGCGATCGCGGTGCTCGAGCGGGGTCTGGGGATGGACCCGTGGGATGAGCGGAAGATCGTGACTGCTGGGGATGCCGCTGCAATGTTCACTCGGCGGCGAGTACGAGTTTGACGAAGCGCGTGATCGCTGGATCAGCACCGCATGGGGAGGGGACGAGCCCTTGGCGACGGCACCGGCGGAGTATGTCGCCCCGATCATGAGGTGGTTTCGCGGGGCCGACGCCACGGTGACCCAGCACGCCGATCGCGTCGTCGCCGACGCCGTCATCGACATTGCGCGTGAGTCAGGGGATTCAGCCGATCGGCGATCGCCTCGGCAACCCGAGGATCTGGACCCAGATAATCCGAGCAAATGATGCGAACGCCCGCATGACGTCGGTCCGCCTCGTCACAGTGGCGGCCGATGGCATTGAACAGGCGGCCGGTGAACAGCAGGTGGGGTTGGACGACGACCGTATCGTAGTGTCCCGTCGAGACGACCCGGTCGATCACCTCTGGCAGCCGGGGATTCGCCATCGCGTAGAAGGCCGTTTCCACTCGGGCAACGCTTACCCGGTGGGCGACCACTTCGGACAACACGCGCATGTCGGCCTGGGCACACGGGTCGTGGCTGCCGCGGCCGACCATCACCACCGCGGTTCGCTGTCGCGCCGCGGCCGATGTTGCGAGGGAGTCCTGCAGCCGCCGGCCGAGCAACGCGACGATCGCCGGATGCCTTGAGATCGGCCCGCCTTGCTCGGTCACCACTCCAGACGTGGCCGCTTGGCAGCAGGCGATCTCGCGGGGGATGTCTTGCTTGGCATGACCGGCGGCGAACAGCAACAACGGCGCGACCTGAACACGATCGACCCCTTGGTCGACAAGCGTCTTCCACGCATCGGCGATGCTCGGTGATTGGAACTCCAACAAGCAGGGGGCAACCGGTTGGCCGCCAAGACGCCGGCGGAGCTCGTCCGCCAGTTGAAAGAACTGCGCGGTCCCCTCAGCGTCTCGCGTTCCGTGGCCGATGAGCAACACGCCGGTCGCGTCGGTGACCTCGTTATTGGACCACTTCCGCATTCTGGAACCCACCTTCGTCGAGTGCCGCGAGGACCGCAACGACGTAAACAACAGATCGCATGAAACGATCCTCGGTTCTTGAAGTTGATGAACGCTTCATCTTCACGTCCGCCGAAGCGGCGATGTTGACCGGGTTGGCTCTGTTTTCAAAATGCCCCCACACCCGAATGGTACGAACTTTGAGCCGATGGCGCTAGGTTCAAACGTCCGGGAAGTTGTTTTGCGGTCGCCTCTTGCGATCTGTCCCATGCAGGGGACCCATCTCATTCACTTGTGTGGTACAGGGAAAGTTGGTCGGGAAGGCCCTCCCGAGACGGGCAGGTGCCACACCGATCGGATACACTGAAGGGTCGAAATGGGAGGGGCTGCAACTGAAGAGGTGTCGGCGTGACCAATTTGATTCCTTCCCGCCGCGAGTTGCTCCGATCGGTCGGTGGCGGGATCGGCATGATGGCGCTGCAATCCTTGCTGGCCGGTGAGCGGCGGTCGGGAACCGCACAGGCTGCCGGCGGTTCTCTCGCGGGGGTCGGTTCGGCCAAGGAGCCGCACTTTCCGCCACGGGCCAAGCGGATGATTTGGTTGTTCATGCATGGCGGCCCGAGCCATGTGGACCTGTTCGACCCCAAGCCGGAGTTGAGCAAGTATTCGGGCCAAGCGTTGCCGTCGAGTTTTGGGGAGGTGATGACGCGGCGGAACGTGGCGGAAAACCCGTTGCTCGGACCGGTCCGCCCCTTTCGACCGCGCGGCCAGTCGGGTTTGCCCGTCTCTGATTTCCTTCCCCATTTGTCTCAGCTTGCCGACGACCTGTGCGTGGTTCGTTCGCTCCACGGCGACAGCGTCAATCACCCGCAGTCGGTCTATCAGATGAATTCCGGCAGCATCTTGATGGGGCATCCCAGCCTCGGCAGTTGGTTGGCGTATGGCTTGGGGAGCGAGAACGCGGACATGCCGGCGTTCGTGGTTCTGCCCGACCCCGGCGGCGGGCTCAAGGGGGGGCCTCAAGCTTGGGGCAGCGGGTTCCTTCCGGCCTCGTACCAGGGGACGCCGATGCGCGCCGGTGCGGCCCCCATTTTGAACCTCAACACCCCTTCCGGAATCGACGTCGGTCAACAGCGATCAACGCTCGATTTCGCGCAGCGAATCAATCGCCGTCATCTGCAGCAGCGCGGGGGCGACGATGAACTGGACGCGCGAATCGAATCGTACGAACTTGCCTTCCGCATGCAGGCCGCTGCGCCCGAAGCGGTCGACCTGGCGCAGGAGTCGGAGCACACGTTGCGGCTGTATGGGATCGATCAACCGAAGACTCAGGAGTTCGGCCAACGGTGCTTGCTTGCCCGGCGCATGATCGAACGCGGGGTACGTTTCGTCCAGGTCTACTCCGGCGACACCAATGGTTGGGATGCCCACAACGACGTGGCAAAGAATCACGGTGAGTATTGTGAGCGGACGGACCTTCCGGTCGCAGGCCTGCTCCGTGATCTCAAACGCCGCGGGCTGCTGGAGGAGACGCTGGTCGTGTGGTGCGGGGAGTTCGGCCGGATGCCGATGAGCGAGCAGGGAACTGGGCGGGATCACAACCCATGGGGATTCTGCGGCTGGTTGGCGGGTGCCGGCATCGCGGGCGGACGGGCCTATGGGGCAACCGACCCGATCGGTTTGCGGGCGGCGGAAAACAAGGTTCACGTCAACGAATTTCACGCCACGTTGCTCGAATTGATGGGGCTCGATCATCGTGACTTGACCTATTCGCACAACGGACTCGATGAGCGCCTGACCGGGCCCGAGGAGGTGGATGTCGTATGGGATTTGATCTCGTGAGTCGTGGCTGCATTTTTGTGTTGGCGATCGGTTTCGTCGCCGGTGTGGGCCTGTGTTTCAACCTCCCGCATGGCTCCGCCGATTCGCCCCAGGCTGTCGTGGAGGATCCGATTCGTCCTGACGACCGGGAGCACTGGGCATTTCAACCGCTCCGGGCTCCTGCGATCCCTGCGGTGACCGATCAGACTTGGCCGCGAGGACCGGTGGATCGTTTCATTCTGGCGCGGCTTGAAGCGGCGTCGTTGCGGCCGGCCGATGGTGCTGATCGGGTGACGTTGATCCGGCGGCTTGCCTTCGACCTGACGGGACTGCCGCCCACCGCAGAGCAGGTGCGGCAGTTCCTCGGCGACGACCGGCCGGGCGCTTACCAACGGCTGGTCGATTCGCTGCTCGCCTCACCCGAATACGGCCGCCGCTGGGGCCAGTACTGGCTCGATCTGGCGCGTTTTGCCGAGACCGACGGGTTTGAGCATGACAAGGTCCGCAAGGATGCCTGGCGATATCGCGACTGGGTGATCGATGCCTTCAATCGCGACCTCCCTTATGACCAGTTCGTCCGTTGGCAGATCGCCGGGGATGTGCTTGCGCCGGAGAACGCGGGGGCCGCGGTCGCCACGGCGTTTTGTACATCGGGCCCCGACATGCCGGACATCAATTCCCAGGTCGAACGGAAGCACGTGCTGCTCAATGAGATCACGTCCACGGTCGGGGCGGTCTTCATGAGCTTGCAGGTCGGCTGCGCGCAGTGTCACGACCACAAGTTCGATGCGATCAGCCAAGCCGACTTTTATCGGCTGCGCGCGTTCTTTGACCCGGCGATCGAGCTGAAGCGGAACCGTTCGGTGGCCGATCTGAGCGGCGGCTCGGGCCGCGCGACGATGAGCCATCTGGCGGTGCGGGGAGATTGGCGGCGGCCTGGGCCGAGCCTGACGCCGGCGTTCTTGCGGATCGCGGATCCAGAAGCGATACCGGTGGCCGGCGAAACGTCGGGTCAGCGGCGGGCGGAACTGGCCCACTGGCTGACCTCGCCGAAGCATCCCCTGACCGCGCGCTCGATCGTGAACCGGCTCTGGCAGCACCATTTCGGGCGCGGGCTTTCGAACACTCCCAGCGACTTTGGCGTCATGGGCGAGGAGCCTTCTCATCCCGCGCTGCTCGACTACTTGGCGACCGAGCTGGTCCGGGGTGGTTGGCGATTGAAAGATCTGCACCGCGAAATCGTGCTCTCGGCGACCTATCGCACGCGGAGTTATGCCGGCGAGTCGAAAGCCGACTGGGATCGGTTGATCGCAGCCGATCCGGAAAATGTTTGGCTCGGTCGCTTTCCGCGGCGCCGGCTCGACGCGGAGGTGTTACGGGACGCGATGTTCGCGGTCAGCGGCACGTTGAACCGGGTGACCGATGGTCCCGGCGTGATGCCGCCACTTCCGGAGGAGCTCAAGAGCACGTTGCTCAAGGGACAATGGTCGGCGAGTGAGCGCGAGGCGGATCACTACCGCCGCAGCATTTACTTGTTTGCACGCCGCAACCTTCCCTATCCCATGCTCGCCACGTTCGACCGTCCTTCGGCGAACACCAGCTGCGCGGTCCGCGCCCGATCGACCACGGCGCCGCAAGCCCTGTTCCTGCTCAATTCGGCCATCACCTCCGACGCCGCCAACCGCTTGGCCCGTCGTCTGGTTCGGCTGCATCCCGATGACGCGGCGGCACAGATTCGAGAAGCGTATCTGCGCGTTTTCTCGCGGGAACCCGAGGCGGGTGAATTGGACGAGGCTCAAGCGTTCGTTCGTCAGGTCGTGGAGAGGTCCGACGGCCAACAGGGTCGGCGCTCGGCGGCGCCGGCCGCGGCATTGACGGAGCTTTGCCGCGGGCTGTTGAATACCAACCCGTTTGTCTACATCGACTGAACGTCTCTGAGTTTCAAGTGGAGCTGGGTGATGCTGAGCCTGGTGATTGGGCGAAGGCATCGAGCAGGAGTGCCAGGGCTGCACTCGCCATCGGCGTGCTCATGCTGGCCAGGTTCTTTCCTTCCCTGGCCACTTGGGCGGGGGTCAGCGGCAGATGTACCAATGCGCTGCCGGTGGGCAGCGAAAGGGTATCCGCGTAGTACAGGCTGAGGAACAACGTGGCGTTGCAGAGGTGAGTGCCGGCGTGATGCGACACGGCTGCCGGAATCCCTGCTTGCCGCAGCCGTTGGGCGGCCGGCTCCAGGGGCAACGTCGAGCGATAGGCGACGGCCGCATCCCGCACCAGCGGCGAGCTGTCGGAGCGAACGTTCAGTCCGATCGATTCCAACTCGATCACCGTCTCGCCCGGAGCCTGTCCAACGTGCAGTGCCAAGTCGAACGCTTCGAGCAAGTCCTGCCGGAGCCGCCCGCACATTTCGGTTAGGTCGACCGGATAGCGGCGCGTGACGATCTCGATCGGTCCCTCGTACCAGCGGGTCAGGTCGACCAAGGCGAGCCAACTTGAATTCTCCGCCCAGCGGTCATACGGTTCGAACGCGGTCAGGAGAACCCGAGTCACAGCGAAATTTCCGGTCGAGGACGAAGCGGCCAAACGACCAATGATAGTTCGCGATCAGGGTTCCAGCTCGATTCGCGGCGGAATCTCCTCCCCGCGAGGGATGAATTTCATCGAGACTGAATTGACGCAATGGCGGGTATTCTTTTCGGTGAAACCTTCGCCGGCGAAAACGTGGCCGAGGTGACCACCGCAGTGGCTGCAAACGATTTCGACGCGCCGGCCGTCGGCATCGGGCCGCCGATTGACCGCTCCTTGGATCTCGTCGTCAAAGCTGGGCCAGCCGCAATGACTCTCGAACTTGTCTTCCGATCGGTACAGTTGCGCGTTGCACCGTCGGCAAACGTACGTCCCCGGATCCTTGGTCAGGGTATAACCCCCTGTCCCCGGCGGTTCCGTCCCTTTTTCCAGGATCACGTAGGCTTCCATCTCCGAGAGTGGGTTGTATTCGGCTAGCTTGACGGAGTCCTGCGGTTGCGGTTCGGGGGGCTTGGCGGCGGACATGTCGTTGCCTGCTGAGGACGGGTTGCGGGGCTGTTCGGCAAGCCGCGCGGGCGTTGCTTCCGGTTCGGACGCTTCGGCGCCGTCAACGACCTCCGCTGCGGGCTGTTCGCTTGGACCACAGCCGATGGTGTGAATGCCGAGCAGCAACAGGGCCGCAATTGCTGCTGTGATTCTTGAATACACGTCGATCGTCTCCGATTCGGGTTAGCTCCAGCATAGCATGCCCTCACCAGGGACGTCACGTGGAGATTCGCCCGTGCTGGCTTTCGCCAGGCGTCCCGGGTATAAGCGCGGCCCGCGTCGGGCTTCCGATAGGGTCATTTTCCTGGAACCGTAATGAAACGCTCGGGTGAACCGAGACAGGCGGCAATCGTATTCATATTGCTCACCCTGTTTGTTGACATTCTCGGGATCGGGATCGTGATCCCGGTGTTGCCGCAGTTGGTGAAGGACTTCGTCGGCGGCGACACCGCCTTGGCGGCCCGCTATGTCGGAGTCATCGGGGCGAGCTACGCGCTGATGCAGTTCCTGTTTGCCCCCATTCTCGGCGGTCTGTCGGACCGATTTGGGCGGCGTCCGATCATCTTGGCGTCGCTGTTCGGATTGGGGGTCGATTTTCTGGTCCAAGGGCTGGCGCCGAATGTGTGGTGGCTGTTCGTCGGCCGCCTGTTTGCCGGCATCATGGGGGCGAGCATCACCACGGCCAACGCCTACATCGCGGACATTTCCACGCGCGAGACCCGGGCCCGCAATTTCGGCTTCGTCGGCATGATGTTCGGCTTGGGTTTCATCATCGGCCCGGCGCTGGGAGGATTGCTGGGACAGTGGAGTCTGCGGCTTCCGTTTTTTGTCTCCGCCGTCCTGGCGCTGTCCAACTGCGTCTACGGCTATTTCATCCTTCCGGAATCATTGCCGTTGAAGCACCGCAGCAGCTTCACGCTTGCCAAGGCAAATCCGCTGGGGACCGTCAGCCTGTTGCGGCAATACCCGATCGTCGCCGGTTTGTCCCTGGCGTTTCTCTGCAGTTCCCTGGCCCAGCGGGGGTTGGAAAACGTTTGGGTCCTGTACACCAACTATCGTTTTGGCTGGGACGAATTGACCAACGGGCTGGCGCTGGGACTGGTGGGGTTGATGGCGGCGATCGTCCAGGGAGGTCTTGTCCGCCGGGTCATCGCACGATTCGGAGAGCGGCGGACGTTGATGGTGGGGCTCTCGGTCTGGTCGCTCTCGTTTTTGGGCTATGGGTTGGCGACGCACGGTTGGATGATTCCGATCATCATCG
This sequence comes from uncultured Pirellulaceae bacterium, assembly GCA_964462125.1. Classification (GTDB taxonomy): domain Bacteria; phylum Planctomycetota; class Planctomycetia; order Pirellulales; family Pirellulaceae; genus JAWLFY01. Next base: position 7,272 of record CAYWXT010000080.1, read on the forward strand.
TTGTCGGCTCGATCAGCGGTTTCTGTAGCCCCGCCATTCAGAGCATTGTGGCGGCCAACGTCAGTCCTTCCGATCAGGGAAAGATCCAAGGAGCGATTACCTCCCTGGTGAGTCTGACCAATATCGTCGCCCCCATCTTCTTTACCGCGGGGCTGTTCAGTTACTTCACCTCCAAACGGGCACCGATCGAATTGCCCGGCGCCCCCTTCCTGGTCGGCTCGCTGTTACTGGTCACGGCGCTGGTGATCGCCATGGCAGTCTTCAAGCGGATCCCCGAGACGGAAGCCCGACGGTAGGCTTCGTCTGAAAACCTGGAGCCGAGCGACCGCCGGATCATTCTTTTTCAGCGACCGAAAGCCAAAAATCGGTAAGCGACGTCTCGTCGCTCAGCGGATACGATGCCCGGTAACGGGTCTCGGCCTGTTCGTTCTCGGACTCGGGCCCTTGCAACTCGGGCCCTTGCAACTCGGGCCCTTGCAACGCGCCGACAATTCGAAAACTTCCTTGAAAGGTCACCCCTTCGTCTGCGGAAAGTGTCACGTTGACTGACTTGGACGAGTCTCCCTTCGGTTCCGAAACGGCCTCCGCGGCGCTGACCCCCTCGGGCAACCCTTCCGCGGTGACCGCCACGGTTTCAGGAAAACCGCCGAGCCGCTTGACGGTCACCGGGATCTCCAATGTTTCACCTGCGGCGAGCGAGAAATGATCGGCATCGAGACGCAGCTGAACCTGCGGGGCCACCTCACCGATCCACACGCTGTAGCTGTGGCGGGGACCAAACCCGTTGACCGCATCGAACATCTCTAGTTCGAATTCCGCGTCTTCTTCCGCCGTGAATTCCAGCGTGGCCTCGAAGTTCGTTCGCGACTGATCATCCTTCTCGGCGATCTGCGAGCCATCGGTGTCGACAATTCGTAACACCGGGTCGACCAAGAAACCGCGCGACCTGGAATGCGAACGGGCGAGATAACGGGTCCCGGATCGGACTTGGAATTGCAAGCGATCGACTTGTCCGGCTTGGGTGATGCGGCCACTGAAGACCGCCGGCAACGTCTCGGTGCGGGCCGGCGTCTTTGGGTCACTTGAGGCGGCGACGTTCACCGCGTCGTCATCGAGTGACGGCTGAGGGAACCAACCGCTTGCCTCCGCGGCGGTCCATGTCGGCGGTGACAGCCCACCGTGATCGGTTCGCGTCAACTCGACGGTGTCCGGCAGGTTCCAGCCAGCGGCGGTCGCCTCCTCGACCGGCGCTCCCGTGGCGATGGGTGTGACGTGATCCAAAAAAGGGCCGCTGGTGAGCCGCAGCGCATAGAGGAACGCGGCGTCACCGGCGAACGAAATGGAACTCGTGGCCGTTTCGGGGAACGCGAAGACGCGCACGATCACTTCCTCGTCGGTCTCTGCCCGGAAAATCAACTGCGGGTCCAAACCGCAGTCGTCATCCGCTTGGGCGAGCACGTTCCCATCTCGGTCGGCCACCTGCAAGAGACCATCCATCGGGGACCCCAAAAGTTGTTTGGCGACGAGCGATGCGACCAGTGTTTCGCCCGCCTGGAGCGAGACGGCAATGCCGTCGACGTCCCCCCGCTTCTCCAAACGGCCCGCAATGACCGCCGGGAGCGATATGCTTTGCGCCTCAGCGATTTGATCGTTCGGTTCCGATTCCACCACGAGCGGTAATGACTCGATCAACAGCGGGAGCAGGGCGGAGGCAGAGCGCTCGTCCACGAGCCGGACCCAGGCAACTCCGGGGGCCGCGTCCTCGGAAACTCGCACCGTCAGCTCACCCGACTCCTCGCCAGCGGCAACGGTCACCTCCTCGCGGTCACAACGGGCTTCAACGGGCCAGTCCGGAAAGGTGCCTTCCGCCGTGACGGTCAGCTCGCTGCCACTCGAGACGACCGACGGAACGAGGCGGTCGAGTGTCAGCTGCGCCGCGGCGGTCGATGCGGTCAGCGCGATCATCATCAAGGCCAATGATGACGATAGGGTCCGGTGCCGATGGGCGAGGCGAAGGGGAGACACGAGTGATTTCGATCCAAGCGGGGATGAACAATGAATGAACACAACGTTTGCTGGAAGGGGCGATGGCTGGACGCTCCCCGGCTTATTCAACGAAACACTTGGTCCAGAACCTCTGCCGCCGGATCATCCAACAGCGCCGCCACGCTTTGACCTTCGACGGCAGAACGAGCGAGGCCAATACCCATGAAGGCCTCGGTACCAAGTGCGCCTCCCGCGACGTAATCGGCTTCATGGTCATGGACAACTTCATTCGAATTCGAGCGTGCCGGTCCGCGTTGGATGACCTGGGTGAGTGCTTTGCGTGTCAGCGTTCCGGTTCAGCCCATCAGTTCCGAAATCGGCGTCGCGTCGCTCACCAGGTGTGCCGGGCGACCCTGGGGTGTGTAGAGCATTTTGTCGGGATTGATGCCAAGTTTGCTGTACACGGTGGAGACGAAGTTCTCCGGTGACAGCACACGTTCGACCGCCGCGTAGCCTTCGCGGTCGGTCGCGCCGACAACCAAGCCTCCGGGAGTCCCGCCTCCGGCAAACATGACGGACATGGCGTTGGCCCAGTGATCCCGACCACCGCGGCTATTGATCTTCGGCGTCCGGCCGAACTCGCCTAAGGCGATGACCAGGGTGCGATCGAGTTGGCCACGTTCCTGGAGGTCCTTCACCAGCGCCGCGACGGTCGATTCAAACGGCGGCATCTTGGAATCGAACGATTTGAACAGATCTCGGTGGTGGTCCCAGCCGCCGTGATAGAGTGTCACGAAGGGGACCCCGGCCTCGACCAGCCGCCGTGCGAGCAACGCCCGCTGGCCGAAGGGGTGTCGGCCAAACGTATCGCGGACCGAGTCGGACTCTTCGTGGATGTCGAATGCTGACTGCGCTTGAGGGCTGGTAACCAGCTGCATGCCCTGCTGATAGAACTCGTCGGCCGCCAGCGTCGGATCGCCGGCCGCCTCGTGATTGATCCGCACCATCCGATCGACGTTCCGGCGGATCTCCTGGCGGTCGCTGTAGCGGGCATCGCTCAACCCGCTCGGGATCGTCACGTCGCGAACGCGAAAGCTGTCGCGGTTCGGATCATCCGGGACGACGAAGGGCCCATACTTGGAACCTAGAAAGTTCGGGCCTCCGGAGCGGGACATTCGGGGGATCGAAAAGTAGGCGGGGATCCCGTGGGGTGCTCCCAACTCCTTGGCGACCACGCTTCCCAAACTGGGGTGAAAGCTGACGAACGCCCCGCACCCGACGGGAATCCGAGGGGGAGCCCCGGTCATCATGTAGTGGTTACCCGCCCCATGATTGCCCTGGTCATGCCGGATGGAACGGACGATCGCCAGAGCATCGGAGATCGCGGCCAGACGTTTCATCGGCTCTGAAAAGTGCACTCCGGGCGTTTGCGTGGGGATCGAGCCGTACTCCCCACGGATCTCCGCCGGGGCGTTCGGTTTCGGGTCAAACGTTTCATAGTGGCTTGGACCCCCATCCATCCAGATCAGGATGCAGGCGTCGGCTTGAGGCGCCGCCGAGCCCACCGCTTCGCTGGCCGAGGCGCGGAGCGCCCCGGAAAGGCCGCCGGCGACCAAGCCGCCCAGACCGAGCCGCAAGCCGTCGCGGCGGGTGATCCCTTCACAGTTTCGCCACCGAGTGGAACGGACGGTTTCACCTCTGGAAATGGACATACTGCGTTCCTCTTAGTTCTGGATGGCAAATTCGGGGGCGTTGATCATCGCCCACATTAAGTCTTCGATCACCGCGCGACGATCGTCCGCTGCAGCCACCAGCTCGACAGCATAGGCGGCTTCTTCCTCATCGGGATATCGCGAAAAGATCGCCAGATAAAGCTCTTCGACGATTTCGGCCGGCGTCTGGTCGCTGGCGGCCAAACGGGCAGCGCGCCCCTGATCGCTGCGGACGCGGCCGTCGATTTCTCGGGAGTTCATCAGGTGCAGTGACTGGGTCACCGTCGCATCGGTCGTTCGCTCGCAGGGCGGATCCTGGTTCTCGTTCGGCCGGCCGAAGGTGTCCAGGAACATGGACCCGACGCGGTGGGTCCAAACCTGATTGGCCCGTGCGCCGTCGGGCATCGCCGCGAACTTCGTCGGCGTCTCGGTCACGTCGGCGACGGCATCGAGTAACACCTCGGCGCGCAGCCGGTCCCGGTAGTGCCGCGAATAGTTCAAACGGTCCGCGACGTTGGTCTCATTGGCTTCCGAGGCGAGTGAATAAACGCGGGACATAGTGATCGTTTTGATTAACGCTTTCTGGTCGTAACCGCTCTGCTGAAACGATTCGGCCAAGGCGTCGAGCAGCGCCGGAGCGGTGGGCGGATTCGTACTCCGCAAGTCGTCAACTGGCTCCACCAGCCCGCGCCCCATCAAGGCGGCCCAGATGCGGTTGACCTGGACCTGCGCGAAATAGTCGTTCTCGGTGGAGGTCATCCAGCTTGCCAATCGCTGCCGGGGATCTCGCGGTGTCTCGCCCTCGTCGTCGGAAACATCGAACAATGGCTTGGGCTCGAGGGTTTCCCCGCTGACCGGATGTTTCACATCCCCACGGTCGGTGACATAGATCACCTCTTCGCTGCCCGAAATCGGCGGCGAAAGTCCAGTTCCCTTGTGGCCGACACGGGCAAAAAAGGCAGCGAATTCATAGAAGTCCTGTTGGCTCCACCGCTCGAACGGATGGTGATGACACTTGGCGCACTCCAGCCGCACCCCGAGGAACAACTGGCTGACCAGCGTCGCCACCTCGTCGGGACTGCGACGGTCGCGGTACAGCGTCGCCGCGCCGTTCTGCCATGTGCTTCCCTGGGCCGTCACCAATGCCTCGACGAACTGATCGTAGGGGACGTTGCGACGAAACTGATCGCGAATCCAATCGTCGTAGTTGAGCACCGCCTTGATGCCGACGCGATAAGGGTTGGGACGCAGCAGATCAGCCCACTGATTGGCCCAGTGATCGGCATACTCGGGACGCTCGAGCAGCGCGTCGATCAACCGCTCGCGTTTGTCAGCGTCGTCGGAGTTCAAGTAATCTCGGACCTCCTGCGGCGAGGGGAGTCGGCCGATCAGGTCGGTATACGCCCGCCGCAGAAACCGATGCTCGGGAGCTTGCTCCGACGGCTGAATCGCCAACTCTTGAAGCTTGGCATAGACGACATCATCGATGAAGTTTTCTCGGGTCAGTTCCGAGTAAGCGTCTGCGGGAACCGTCTCCTGCCGCGGGATCACGACGTCGGCGACACAAATGTGGTTCATGTACCGCGCCATGACCGCTGTTTCTCCGGGCAATTCGCCCGCGGTCAACGCGCCCGCCGCATCGACCGAGACAACCGCATCGTCATTGGACAGATAGCTCGTCATCGACGTCACGTCCCGCCGACTGCCGTCGCTGTAATGGGCGAGGACTTCGAGGGACGCCGATTCATCCGGCGCCAAGGAAAACTTTGACCCGAGCAGCTCGACCTGTTCCAGGACCGGTTCGCCCTCCACGCGTCGCGTCACTCCCTGCTCGATCCATTGCAACAAGATTCGATACGCATCCGAATCGACATCGAACCGTTTCCCGCCGCCATGGGGTAACTGGGCGGTCGCCTTGCGGAGCAGCAAACTCTGCTCCGGGGCTGCAGGAAAGATCCGCCGACCGCGTGCTTCGCGCGTCAGGGCGGCGAAGTCGAATTCGGAATCGAATCCGAGCAACGACAGCTGAAACCCGTTCTGGCCTCGCTGCTTGCCATGACAAGCCCCCGCATTGCAGCCATAGGCGGCCAAGACCGGCTGTACGTCCAACTCGAACGAGACCGGCTCGGCCGTTGAATCCGAAGGGCGACGAGAGGCGGGATTCGCCATCAAGTCGTCGAGCGGGGCTGACAGGGCAGCGGCGATAATGGCGATCAGCCGGAAAGCGGTGCCGTTCATGGGTGGGTGCACGCGCGCGCGAGGGGGGGGGTGTGGGAGGGACCCCGATTCTACACCATCGCCGCTGTCAAGTCGTCAACGATCGTCTTCCCGGTCGAATTCCTTTTCCCGCCGCCGCTCCCGCGGCCGGGCGGCGCTGGGAATCACGTCTCGATTTCGTAGCCGTCGCGGTAGGGGCGGGCGAGGAATCCGTTGGCTTCCTCGTCGCCAACGATTTGCTCGTTCGCGTCGTCCCACTTCACGGCGCGTCCCAAGCGGGCGGCGATGCCGGCCAGGTGGCAGACGTTGAGCATCTCCATGTGGGAGTGGACATCTGAGATCGGTTCTTTTTGTTCTCGGACGCAATGCAGGAAATTGGCCCAATGAGCCTTGCGCCCGTTGTGCTCCATCGGCAGCCCCTTGTAGACCTTGGCGATCGCGTCTTCGGGGAGCGGATCATCGCCGAGCGCCTCAACGGGGGCACCGACCAGCTTGCCGCGATTGACGAAAATCCTTCCGCGATCCCCTTCGATCAGGACGCCGTTGTCGGTGTCGTGCCGAATGATCAATTCCGTACCGCCCGGATAGGCGACGGTGAATTGGAACGCGGTCGCGGTGTTGTAGCGGTCCTTTTCGACCGGGAAACCGTCTCGAAATTCAACCGGATGTTCGGCGGTGCCATCGATCGATAGCGGACCTTCGGTTTGCCCATTCAGCTTCAGGGCCCAGTTCGCGATGTCGACGTGATGGGCGCCCCAGTCGGTCAGTTTGCCGCCGGAGTACTCGTACCACCAGCGGAATTCATAGTGGCAATTCGTCTTGCCCCGGCCCTGATTGTCGCCGGCATCGAGATAGCGATAATCGACCTTGGGGGCCGGTCCCAACCAGCGGTCCCAGTCGAGTTGTTTGGGGACCTCGGCGACCGGGATCGCGGGGCTCGTCGGGGCGCCGCCAATTGCAGCCTGGATGCGATTGATTTTGCCCAGCCGACCTTCGGCGACGATCGCCATCGCTTTGGCGAACAGATGAAACGTGCTCCGCTGCTGCGTCCCGACCTGGATGATCCGTCCGGTTTGCTGCTGGACCTGGCGGATCAACTTTCCTTCGTCGATGGTGAGGGTCAGCGGTTTTTCGCAGTACACATCTTTGCCGCTCAGCATCGCCTCGACGAGTGGCTTGGTATGCCAATGGTCAGGCGTGGCGATATGGATCACGTCCAGGTCGTCTCGCTCGATCACTCGGCGGTAGTCGCTATAGACGTCCGCCTTGCCCTGGCTGAGTTGTTCATTGGCCGATTCACCGCGTCCGGCGTCGACATCGGCGATCGCGACCACGTCGAGCCAATCGGAAGCCGACCCGATATTCCCGCGAGCCATCCCGCCGGCGCCGATCACTCCGATCGTCATCCGATCGTTCTTCGACTGAATCTCGTCGGCGAGGGTCCGTGGGCGGGAAAAAAAATAGGGGACCGTCGCGGCAGCTCCCGCAGCGGTCGCTTTCAGAAAATCGCGTCGGGGAGAGGTGGGTCGTGGCACCGATGGACCTCGGACTGGTGGGAGAAACGGAAAAATCGAAAAAACGATCAGCCCCGCGTCTGTCATGACGAGCCGATCCTGTAGTTTAGCTGGTGGGGATGCGGGGTTCAGCCCCGAGTGATGGGAGACGACGTCATTTGGGGCTATACTGGGACGATCCAATCGACGGAGGTGTGCAGATTGGTTCCTTTGACTCGACCAACGCTCTCGCATTGCGACGATCACCGCCATGTCTGATGATTCCTTACCGACTGATGACGACCTCCCGGCCGCTGATCCGGAACTCGCCGACGCCGTCGCCAATCGTGATGCCTCCGCGCTGCGAGAACAGATCGTGGCGCGGGAGTTCATCCTGATCAGCGTCCAGGAAGAGGACGACGGGGAGGACGATGGCATGGGCGCCCTGACGGCAGACGTGGATGACCAACCGGTCCTGGTCGCGTTCACCTCTGAAGGTCACGCGGAGCGGTTTGTCTCCGCCATGTCCGAGATCTTCGATGGCTCTGAGGAGGTCGAAGGGTTCTTGGTCGAAGGGAACGCCCTGCTGGAATACCTGCCGGAAGATTACGGCCTGTTGTTCGATCCTGAAACGAACGCGGCCCAGTTCGTCGACGCCCTGCTGGCCCAGGCCTTGCTGCAAGAGTAGGTTCAGCTGCCCCCGAAGTCACTGCGGCTTCGGCGACGCGGTTTTTCGCACCGGCTATGCATTGGCGGCGGTGATGACGGCATCGGCATTGATGCCGAAGTGCTCATAGACTTCGGCGTAGGGGCCGCTGGCGCCGAAGCCATCCATGCCGACGAACTTGCCTTGCGTTCCAATCCAGCGGTCCCAACCCATGCGGATGCCAGCCTCGACCGCGACCCGGTGGGTGACCGCTGGCGGCAGCACGTCCTGTTGGTAGGAGGCGTCTTGCTGGGCGAAAAGTTCCATGCAGGGCATGCTGACGACGCGGACCTTGCTTCCCGCAGCGGTCAATCTTCTCGCCGCCTCGACGCAGAGATTCAGTTCGCTGCCGCTGGCGAGCAGGATCACCTCGGCGGTGCCGTCGCAGTCGGACAAGACATAGGCCCCGCGCCGGCAGCCACTTGCCGGGGCGTAGATCGAACGGTCGAGGGTCGGCATGTTTTGCCGCGAGAGCACCAGGGCACTGGGATGACGGTCGAGGGTCATCGCGGCACGGTAACACTCAGCGACTTCGTTGGCGTCGCCGGGGCGGAAGACGTACAGGCCGGGGATGGCGCGGCAGGCGGCGAGGTGTTCGACCGGTTGGTGGGTCGGGCCGTCTTCGCCCACCCCGATCGAATCGTGGGTCAGGATGTACAGCACCGGCCGGTGCATGATGCTGCTGAGCCGCATTCCCCCACGCATGTAGTCGGTGAAGACGAAGAAGGTCGAGCCATAGCTCCGCAGCCCGGAGAGGGACAGCCCGTTGACGATTCCGGCCATGCCATGTTCGCGGACGCCGAAATGCAAATTGCGCCCGGCGAATTGTCGAGGCAGGAACTCGCCGGCCTGTTCAAACGTTAGGTGCGTCTTGGTGCTGGGGGCCAGGTCGGCGGAACCGCCGAGCAGGAAGGGGACCTGCTTGGCGATCGCGTTGAGCACCTTGCCGCTGCTGTTGCGGGTCGCGTCCCCTTTTTCGCTCGGCTCGAAGACAGGGATCTCCTGGTCCCAATCCTCCGGCAACTTGCCCGCCAGCATCAGGTCGATCTCGGCGGCCTTCTCTGGATGGGCGACCCGGTACTTTTCCCAGACGTCGACCCACTCGGCATAGGCTTCGGCACCGCGGGCGCCGACGTTGTTCTGAAAATGTTCGCGGACGCCATCGGGGACGAAGAAGGTTTCACCTTCGGGGAGCCCGTAGTGCTTTTTGGCCAGTTCGATTTCGTCCCAGCCAAGCGGTGCGCCGTGGGCCCCGGGGGTGTTTTGTTTGTTGGGGGCCCCCCAGCCGATGATGCTGCGGACGATGATGATCGTCGGCTTATCGTGGCAGGTCTTGAAGGCCTCGATCGCCTTGGCCAGGGCGCCGAGGTCGTTGGCGTCGGTGACCTGGATCACGTTCCAGCCGAGTCCTTGGAAGCGGGTGCCGACGTCTTCGCTGAAGGCCAGATCGGTGCGGCCTTCGATCGTGATGCTGTTGTCGTCGTAGATCCAGCACAGGTTGTCCAGTTGCAGGTGGCCGGCGACCGAGGCGGCTTCATTGCCGACCCCTTCCATCAAATCACCGTCGCTGCACAGGGCGTAGACGTTGTAGTCGAACAGGGCGTGTTGGGGAGTGTTGTAGTTCTCTCCTAACCATTTGCTGGCGACCGCCATGCCGACCGAGTTGCTGATCCCGGCGCCGAGGGGGCCGGTGGTGGTTTCGATCCCGGCCGCTTCGCCGTGCTCCGGGTGCCCGGCGCAGGGGCTGCCGAGCTGGCGAAAGTTCTTCAGATCCTCCAGTTTGATGGAGAGATCATCGGTCGGTTGCCCCGCTTGATCGACGGCCCGGACGCCTGTCAGGTGAAGGGTGCTGTAGAGCAGCATCGAGGCGTGCCCACAGGAGAGGACGAAGCGGTCGCGGTTCGGCCACAAGGGTTGGGCCGGGTCGTACTTCATCGCGTGGTTGAATAACTGGTACGCCACCGGGGCCAGCGCCATCGGCGTCCCCGGGTGGCCGCTGTTGGCGGTTTGCACCGCATCCATGCTCAAGGTGCGAATGGTATCGATGGCCAGGTTTTTCAGATCAGTCGATGCGACGCTCATCGTCGTAGTCACCCGTCAAGGAAAGGCGGTGAAGGGAAGGCGGGGAAGGAAAGCCTGTTAGCTGGTGAAGCGAGCGGAACAGGGTATCGTCCGGGGGGCGAGATCGGAAGGGGCAAAGGCTCACGGTTTCAGCTCCCAATGGAGCATTTTGTCGAGCAATTCGGTGCGGGTCAGATCGAACCGCAACGGCGTGAGGGTCACGTTTCCGTGCCGCAACTGTTGGACGTCGGTCGCTTCCGAGGGTGGTTCGGGCGGCTCCGACCAGAGGGCCCAATAGTAGTCGCGGCCGGCGGGGTCTTGGCGTTTCTCGTACCGCCGACCGTATTGGGCCAGCCCCATCGGGACGACTTTCAGATCGCGGGGGGACTGTGTGGCCGCGGTGGGGACGTTCAGGTTGAACAGTCCTCCCCGCGACTCGGGGCGGTCGACCATGCCGCGGATGACGTTACGGGCGATCACCGCGGCGGCCTGGTAGTCGGCGTCGGCGTCGTGTTCCAAGGAAACGGCGACACTGGTCACCCCGAAGAAAGCCCCTTCGATGGCCGCCGCGACGGTGCCGCTGTACAAAACGTTGATCCCGGCGTTGAGCCCGCTGTTGATGCCGCTGACGACCAGATCAACCGGGGCATCGTGGGAGAGTTCGGTGATCGCCAGCTTCACGCAGTCCGCCGGCGACCCCTCGACCGCCCAGGCCCAGTGGCGTCCTTCGCGGTGAATCGACTTGCAGACCAGCGGCGTGAGGTAGGTGATCGAGTGCCCCACCCCGCTCTGCTCAGTCGTCGGCGCCGCGACGAACACCTCCCCCAGGTGCCGCATCTGCTGCTCCAGCGCTGCCAGCCCCGGAGCGAACACTCCGTCGTCGTTGGTCACCAGGATTCTCAAGGCTTGGTCCTCATGCTTTCGGTCCCCATGCTTTCGTTCAACGGATACTGCGGTTCCATTCGCGCGGCCCCTTGGGGATCGGCAAGCCATTTTCTACACTCCGGGATTCGATGCCGCGACACCTCTCCCTCGCCGGCCCCATCGGTCGAGTGAATGTCTTTCCCATGAATGAGCGTATTCCAAAATGGCGACTGTCGACGCCGCCGCGGCGAACGGTCCAGGCGATTCGCTGACCGAACAACGGATCGTGGTTCTCGATTTCGGTTCCCAGTACGCCCAGCTGATCGCCCGGCGGGTGCGGGAGCACAACGTCTTCTGCCAGATCTTGCGGCACGACGTGACCGCCGAGCGAATTGCTGAGCTGAAGCCCAACGGGATCATTCTCTCGGGCGGTCCGTCCAGCGTTTACGAGCCCGGCGCCCCGCGGTGCGACCCGAAGTTGTTCGAACTGGGGATCCCTGTGCTCGGGATCTGCTACGGCATGCAGCTCGCCTGCGAGGCGTTGGGCGGGCGTGTGGACAGCACCCCGAGCCGGGAGTATGGGCGGGCGAGTTGCACGATCCGCGACCAGGGGGGGCTGTTCGACGGCTTGCCGGATGAGATGGACGTCTGGATGAGTCATGGTGACCAGGTGTCAACGGTCAGCGACGGGTTTCAGCCGCTGGCCCAAACCGGGACCTGCCCCTACGCCGCGGTTCGCCACCGCCGCCGGCCGGTTTACGGCTTGCAGTTTCATCCCGAAGTGACCCACACGCCGCTCGGCGGCCGGGTGCTGGCCAATTTCGTGCGGGGGATCTGTCACTGCGACGGCACGTGGCGGATGGGGGACTTTGCCGAGGCCGCGGTGGCGTCGATCCGCGAGCGGGTCGGTTCGGCCCGGGTGATCTGCGGTCTCAGCGGTGGCGTCGATTCCTCGGTCGTCGCGGCGCTGCTGTACAAGGCGATCGGGCCGCAGTTGTCCTGCATCCTGATCGACAACGGGCTGTTGCGGAAAAACGAGCAGGCGACGGTGATCGACGAGTTCAGCAACCACTTTCGCACCGACCTGCACGTGGTCGATGCCGAGGCACGCTTTCTGACCGCCTTGGCTGGGGTCAGCGAGCCTCAGGAGAAACGCCGGCGGATCGGGTATGCCTTCATCGAGTGTTTCAAGGAGGAGGCGTTGAAGGTCGAGAACGCCCACTTCTTGGCCCAAGGGACGCTCTATCCCGACGTGATCGAAAGCGGTTCCGACCTGGACGGGCCAGCAGCGACGATCAAACTGCACCACAACGTCGGTGGGCTGCCGGAGGAGTTGGGGTTTGAGCTGATCGAGCCCCTGCGGGACCTGTTCAAGGACGAGGTCCGGCGGTTGGGTGCCACCTTGGGGCTGCCCGAAAAGTTGGTCTGGCGGCATCCCTTCCCCGGCCCCGGCCTGGCCGTGCGATGTTTGGGGGAAGTGACCCCGGAAAAACTGGCGGCGCTACGCGAGGCCGACTCGATCGTCGTCAGCGAGATCGAGCGGGCCGGCTTGTACCGCCAAACCAGTCAGGCGTTCGCTGTGTTGCTGCCGGTGCAAAGCGTCGGAGTGATGGGCGACGCCCGTACTTACGACAACGCGGTCGCGATCCGCTGTGTGAATTCCGACGATTTCATGACGGCCGACTGGAGTCACCTGCCGTACGAGCTACTGTCGCGGATGAGCACGCGAATCATCAACGAGGTCCAAGGCGTCAATCGGGTTTGCTACGACATCAGCAGCAAACCGCCGGCGACGATCGAGTGGGAGTGACCTCGGGGGGGACGGGAAATACTGCAATTCGATGCGCTCGCTTTCTCCGTTGACCCCTTACCCTGAGCTTTCAATACCACACATTCTCCTTTTGGGAATTCATGTCAGGACAATTCATTTATCAGGTCGAAGGGCTGACCAAGAAGCACGGCCAGAACGTCGTCTTGGAAGACGTTCACCTCGCGTTCTACCCGGGGGCCAAGATCGGCGTGCTCGGCCCCAACGGGGCGGGCAAGTCGACGCTGCTGCGGATCATGGCGGGGTTGGACACGGAGTTCGACGGCAAGGCCCGCCTGGGCTCCGGCTTCACCGCTGGCTATTTGGAGCAGGAGCCGCCCCTGGACCCGAGCAAGACCGTTTACGAAAACGTCCAGGTGGCGGTGGCCGAGCGGCAGGCGATCCTCGACCGCTACAACGAGATCGGTGGGCTGCTCGGCGAGGTCAGCGATGACGGGGAAATGCAGAAGCTGTGCGATGAGATGGCGAAGCTGCAGGACACAATCGACGCGGCCAACCTGTGGGAGTTGGACCGCCAAGTCGAGGTGGCCATGGCGGTGATGAACCTGCCGCCGGCCGACGCCGACGTGACGACGCTCTCGGGGGGAGAGAAACGCCGGGTCGCCCTCTGCCAGTTGCTGATCCGCCAACCCGACCTGCTGCTGCTGGACGAACCGACCAACCACC
>CAYWXT010000081.1:0-20785 GCA_964462125.1 uncultured Pirellulaceae bacterium
TCATCCCTCCAAAACCTGCATCCTGGACAGTTGCCACGAAACTCGCGGAAGAGCCCTTTTTTGGCGGTGACCAAGTGCGAGGGCCGCCGTTCCAGCCAGTTATCGGGATCCCGGCGGGGGATTCGGTTCGCCGCTGCTCTCGAATCGTTCGAGCAACCGGTACAGTTTCCTTCGGTGAATCCCCAGAACGCGGGCGGCTTTGGCCTTGTTGCCCCGCTCTCGTGTGAGCACGTCCAACACATGTTCCTTGGCGATGTCGTCCAGACGGTCGCTTGTGGAGATCGGTTCCCCCGCTGAGGCGTCCGGGGCTGTCTCCGTTTCCACCAATGGTTCCGGCTGACCATCTTCCTCTGCATCGTGCCCATCGTGGGGAGAGCCCAGCGAGGGGCTGACCATTTCTCGAGGCAAATCATCGAGGGTGATCTCATGGTGGTCGGCCAGGATCGTCGCTCGCTGGACCACGTTGATCAACTCCCGCACGTTGCCTGGCCAAAAATAGGCATTCATCGCGGCGCGGGCGGCGGGATCGACGTGCCACGGTTTGGGCAGGAAATGATCGATCAAGAGGTCGACATCGCCGGGACGCTCGCGGAGGGGCGGCAGTTGGATCGGCAGCACGTTCACGCGGTAATACAGGTCCTCCCGGAACTTGCCCTCCCGGACCTGCTCTGCCAAGTCGCGGTTGGTCGCCGCAATGATCCGCACGTTGACCGACTGCTCGCGATGCGATCCGATCCGCCGCAATGATCCGTCTTCCAGGACCCGCAACAGTTTCGGCTGCAGCGACAGCGGCAGCTCGCCGAGTTCGTCGATGAACAACGTCCCCCCGTCGGCCACCTCGAACAGCCCCGGTTTATCCGTAGTCGCCCCGGTGAAGGCCCCCTTCACGTGGCCGAACAGCTCGCTCTCGACCAGTTGTTCCGGGAGTGCCGCGCAATTGATCGTCACCAGCGGCTGCCGCGCGAGCTGGCTTTCCTGTTGGATGATTCTGGCCACCACCTCCTTGCCGGTCCCACTCTCGCCCATGATCAGCACCGGCTTGTCCGTGGGTGCGATCCGCCGGATCAGTTTGCCGATGTCGCGCATCGGGGGGGAGGTGCCGATCAGCGAAGCCTTGCGGCGGCCGCGCGAGATGATGGTTCGCAGCCGCTCGTTCTCACGCCGCAATCGGCCCCGCTCTCGAGCCAACTCACAGTGATGCTCCAGATCGCCCAGTGGGCAAGGTTTGGTCAGATAGTCGCTGGCCCCCAGTTTCATGGCCTGCACGGCCGAGGTGATCGTTCCTTCGCCGGTCAGGATGATCACTTCCAGATCGAGATTGTCGTCGCCGACCCGCTGCAACAACTCCAGCCCCGACATCCCAGGCATATTCATGTCGAATACCCCGACGTCGAACTGTTGCTTCTCACACAGACTCAGAGCCTCGGCACCGCTGGCGGCCGCTGCCACACGATGCCCCTTGCGGTCCATCCAACGGGCGCTGGAGTCGCGGAAGTCCTCGTCATCCTCGACGATCAACAGCGACATCGGCTTTTCATTGACTGTCAACGCGTCGTTCACGGGATGTCTCGCAGTGGAGCGATCTTACGCTCGATTTCAGAGGGAAACTTCATGCCCGGCAAGGCAAGGGAAAGGAATGAAACGAAGTGCATCTCGGATGCCAAAGCCCTTTCCTGCCACTGCGATCGGATTCCTGCCACCGGAGGCGTGCGAACGTGCACACTTCGCTGCCATGGCGGACCGGCCAAATGCGCAGCATTCGGGGAACGGCCCATGCGCCGCCAGCCGACTGACCGGTTGCTTCGGTCTCACTGGCTTGTGCCAGTTTGGGGGGCTCCGTCTCACTGGGGTGGTTCCAAGACGCATTTCGTAGCCTCAACGGGGGCGACCGACGGCGGAACGTCGGGGAGCTCGATCGTGATCGTCGTCCCCACGTCGAGTTCGCTCGCCGCGGCGATCGCCCCGCCGTGCTCCTGGACGATCCGCTTGCAGATCGCCATCCCGAGCCCGGTGCCATGATGTTTGGTGGTGTAGAAGGGCTCGAACAGCCGGCGCGTCGTCTCGGGGCTCATTCCGTATCCCTTGTCCGCGATCCGGACGATCTGCCGTGAATCGGTGCCGGAGCCGCGGGCATGGACCGTGACGTGAATGTTGGCTCCCTGCGGGGAGGCGGCGATGGCATTCTCGAACACGTTGGCGAACACCTGGCCAAGACGATGGGCGTCGGCTTGGACGGTGGCCAACCCGTTTCGCGTGTCGATCGAGAGTTGATGATCCGGCGAGTCGAATTCGCAGCGGATGTCCTCAAAAGTCGTGCGGATCAAGCTCTCCAGGTCGACCGGTTCCAAACGAAGGTTGATCGGGGCGGCGTAATTCTTGACCTCTTCGTAGTTTCGCTGCAGATCCCCCAAGGATCGCCGGACGCGGCTGACCAGATCGAGCTGCTCGGTTTGTCCCTCGAGGTCGAGTTCCAGCAGGTCGAGACAGCCGCGGGCCCGCTGCAGCGCATTGCGGCTCTCATGCGCCAGCCCCGTCACCATCTGGCCGATCGCAGCCAACCGCTCGGACTGGACCACTTTCCGTTGCGCCTCATGCAACTCGGTGCAGTCGATCACCATCCAGATCTCGCGGTAGTCATAGCGATAGCCGGCAATCTGCAGCTCCCGCTGCACGCCATCCTTGTGGTAGATCGGGATGGTGAACGTTTCCGGGAAGCCCGCGTGATCCATCATCTCGTACCGCGCTTGGCTGACTTCCCGTTGGTCCTGGCACAGCACGCGAAACCAATCGTCGACGGTGACGATGTCCTCATTGTCGTATCCGATGTAGGTTTCGACGGCACGGTTGAAAAAGATCCGGTTATGTTGGACGTAGACGGCACCGGCCGGCATGTTTTCGACCAGGAACCGCATCCGCCGTTCGCTTTCCTGCAACTCTTTGCGGACGCGATAGAGCTCGGCGATCGAACTGAGCCGGGAGCGGAGGGTATCGGGTTCGATCGGCTTGATCAGGTAATCGTCGACCCCTTTGCGGATTGCCTGCAGAGTACTTTCCACGTCGGCGTGGCCGGTGATGATCAACACCGATGTATCGGGAGCCCGCTCGCGGATCTGGTCGTACAGCTCCGACGCATCACCGTCGGGCAACCGCAGGTCGAGCAGGATCGCGAAATACTGATCCAGATCCTCGATTGCCAGTAACTCTTGGCCATTGCCTGCCGAATCGACGCTGTAGCCGTCAAGCAACAGCAACCGGCGGATGCTGCGCCGCAGTGCCGGGTCATCATCGACCACCAGGATCGATAGTCCCTGGTCGCGCGGCGGGACCGGTTGGCGTGAAGCGGTTGGGCTCGCCGTCATCCGACTACTCGTCTCCCTCGGTACGGCCACCGGAATCGGCAGTGGTCTGCCCCAAGTGACCCAGCAACGTCTCCATGTCCAACGGCTTGGACATCCAGGTGGCACGGCTGGCGATCAGCTCGGGGTTGGCCAATTCGCGCCAATCGGCTTTCCCGCTCATCAGAACAAACGGCTGAACATTGCCTGAACGCGACACCTCACAGAGCAATTCGTAGCCGAAGCCATCCCCCAACACCACATCAGCAATCACCACCCGATCGGGCCGACGCCGGAGTTCACGCATCGCCTCCGCCAGCGTCGTCACCCCCTTGGTCTCGATCCCCCGCTGTGCCAGGGCCCGTTTGAGCGAGGCAAGTAGTTGTTCGTCGTCATCGACAATCAACACCGGTGCGGTACGGAGGGCTTCGCTGACCGTTTCGCTCAGAACATTCACGTCGAGGGGCTTGGACATCACGGTCAGCACGCCGCGGTCCGTCGCGTCTTGAATGACGGACTGCCCTGAGTGGGCGGTCATCAGCACACCGGTGACCGCCGGATGACGCTCGCGAATCTGATGAAACGTCTCCACGCCATCGATCCCCGGCATTCGGATATCGAGGATCAGCAAGTGCGGCTGAAAGCTGTCTGCCCGTTCCACGGCCGAGAGACCATCGAACGCCGTCTCGACCTCGTAACCGTGGGTGCGCAGGATTCGCGCGAGCGAGCGGCAAATGGCTTGGTCGTCATCGACAATCATCACACGGTGTTGTTCCGGCATGCGCTTCCTTCGGCATCAACGCAATTCGTCTTGCTTTCTCAAGCTTTCATTATCGCGATCTTCGTTGCCGCTGGGGAGTGCTTGCGGCAGTTCCAACCGGAAACAGGCACCTCCGCCCTCCCGCTGCGACGCCGTTAAGTCTCCGCCATGCCGTTGAGCATACCGACGGGAGACGGCCAACCCCAAACCGATGCCACTGGAGCGGGTGGTGTACAGCGGCTCAAAAACGCGATCGAGTTCCTCCGCGGGAATCCCCGGCCCGCGATCGGCAACCTCGATAACGAAGCGATCCGCTTGCCGACCGGCGGTCACATCGATCTGGCCTTCCGAGCCCATCGCCTGGCTTGCGTTCTTTAGCAAGTTCGTCAAGATTCGTTGGACTTGATCGCGATCGACCTTCATCGCCATCGCCTCGGGAATTTCGGGACAAGCCACCTGCACCCCGGTGGGTAAAGCGGCGTCGCGGAGTGCGACCGCAACGATCTCCCTCAACGGCGTTTCGACGGTATGCACGGGAGCCTCGCGGGTGTAGTCGAGCAACTCCGTGACAATGCGGTTCGCTTTCCCCACCGCCTGCTCGATCTCCTCGACGCACTCGGCCCCGTCCGGGCCCAGTTGATTCATGAACTGGCGGAGGAAAAAAATGTCGTTGCTGATCACACACAAAGGGGTGCGGATCTCGTGGGCAACGCCCCCTGCCAACTGGCCGAGCAGGGCCAGTCGCTCCAGACGGTGCCGCGCCTCCCGCTCCTGCTCTGCGCGGCGACGGTCCGTGGCGTCCATCACATTGGCGAGCACCAGCGGACCGCGGGTGGTTTCGATCGGATGCAAACTGATATCGACCTGGACCTCGCTGCCGTCCTTGCGGACGCCGCACAAATTCCGTCCCAAAGCCATTGAACGCGGCTCGGGACACTCCGCGTAGCGGGCCCGGTGGCCCGCGTGGGCTTCGCGGTCGCACTCGGGAACCAAAACCTCCACCGGTTGACCGACCAACTCCTCGGCCAAATACCCGAAGATCACCTGGGCCGCACGGTTCACCAACACAATTGTCCCGTCCCGGTCGGTGATGATCATCCCCGAGGGTGAGGCGTCGATTGTGAGTCGAAACAACCCTTCGTCCGCAAAGAAGGAATCGATGGAGGTGGTCATGGTGCGGGTCGGCGGGAAGGCGGGTGGTCAGGTCGGCGACAACGCAGAATCAATGATCGGTTTCGGTTGGGCATGAAATTCGCATCCGTGTGATCTTTGCGAATGATTCGATTTGGACGCTAACGCCCTGGTGGACTGTTCCCATGTCTCGCTCCTCGCTCCCGGTTGCTGATCCCTCCCCAGCAATCATGGTCCACCCGGCCGACCGAACAGCCACCGCCTTGCAAGGTGACGATTGGCTGGTGGAACGGATCCGCCGGGAACTCTGCCGGACCGGCCACGGCGATCTGTATTGCATCGCTGTCATGGCCAACCGGCAGTGGGTCGAATTGGACGGTCACGTGCCAACGTTCTACCTGAAACAAGTGGCCCAGGAAGTCGTTCGCCGGATCGCGCCGGCCCATCAGATCCACAATCAACTCCGCGTCGGCGCCGCGCCGCCAGGTCGCGGGAAGCCACGGTAAGAAACGACCGCCGTGATCACTTTGCCGAGCGGCTCGATCTCCGACGTGAGATCCACACCGAACAGGGGACGTGCCGGAGCACGTATCGCGAAACGCTGCCGAGTAAGGCCTTGGAAAGTCCCCCGAATCCGGTGTCCCCGACGATGACCAGGTCGCACGTTTGCGATTCGGCGTGCTTCACGATCCCTTCTCCGATGTGATCGCTTTCAATCAGCCGTGACTCCACCTCAGGGGCAACGCTCGAAAGCTGTTTAGCGGCCTCGGTGACCGACCGGGTCGCTTCGTCCTTGATCTCCTTCGGTTCGATCACCACCTCGTTCATGAACGCTGAGATGAACGAGACTACGGTCACGATTTCAAACGTCGACTGCCCCCCCCAGCGAAACTCAGCGATCTCCTCGATCGCCCCTTGCGAGGGAGCCGAATCATCGTAGGCGAAGACTGTGTGCAAGGGCCGGTCGGGATCGGTGCGAAGACCGGTCGGGCGAACGACCAGCACCGAGCAGGAGGCGTGGGTGGCCACATAGTCGCTGGTGCTGCCGAGCAGGATCCGGTCGACCGTCGAGTGCCCCTTGGCACCGACCACGATTAACTCCGCTCCGCGCTCCCTGGCCACCTCCAGGATCGTCTCCCCCACGTGACCTTCGCGGACGATATGCTCCACGGTCGCGTCGGCCCCCTCGAACATCTGAGAAACTTCGTCAAACGTCCGCGCCGCGAACGCTTTCTCGCTCTCGATACTATCCGCCATCCAATCCTTCGTGGCGCGGACGCTCGGAACATACGGAACGTGGATCACCGTCAAAACCGCCAGCTCGAGCGACTTTTCGTGCGGCAGCCTGGCCAATAACCACGCCGCCTCCGCGGCATGGCTCGAACCGTCCGTCGCCAACAATACCTTCATCGTGAAAGACTCCTGGGATATGGATCATTCGCCCCGATTGATCGTTCGCCCGTTCGCGACACTGGGAACCGAACGTCGCACGAACCAATCGTCGGATCGAACGCAAACCGGGTGCCGGAGCGTCGAAAGGATGAACGCCGGCGCCGCGATCCGATCGACCGCGGGCATTATCGCACAGACCGTGCCCGCCGTGCACAGGCCAGCGGTGTCGGGAGCCACGGATTCGGGAGATCTCCCCCGACGGCCCCCTCCGCGGTCGCCTCGTCGTTTTCACCTGCCGGATGGAGTAGATTCAGGGGCGTGCGGCGTCGTAAGGGGCGACCGCTTGTATGATGCCCGCACGTGCGAGCAACGCCCGCGCGGTCGACAGGCTGGCAGCCTGTGCTACGCTTGAATGACGCCCGCTCTTGCGAGGAACCCCTTCCATGACTAGCGGTTCGGTTCTCTGTCCGATCGATTTCAGCTCCGCGAGTCTGGCCGCCCTGCCGGTCGCGGCGGAAGAAGCGAAGCGGCGCATCTCCTTCCTCGATCTTGTGCACGTCTGGCAACCGGGGCTGGAGTACGTGGGTGAGGCGGCCCCCATCCCGATGACGCAAGAAGTCCCCTTCGACGCGATCCGCCGTGACTTGGCCGACCTGACGATCGACCTGCCCGCCGATCGTGTTCGCTACCACGTGGAGGTGGGAGACGCGAGCGAACGGATCATCAAACTGGCCGACCAATTGGGCAGCAACCTGGTGGTCATGGGAACCCACGCCCGGCACGGGATCGCCCGCTGGATCATCGGCAGCGTTTGCGACGCCGTCCTGCAACGCTGTTCCTGCCCCGTCTTGATTTGCCGGGGCCCGTCCAAATCCGACGACTGACCCTTGCCAAGGACCGTTGCCTACGGGAGATCTACATCGGGGCGATCCGTGCCGCGCCCATGTCGGTCGTCAGCACCACGTGTGCGTCAAATGCGTCGCGGATCAATTGGTACTTGACCGACTGATGCGCCGGATCGTCCCAGAGATCTTCAAATTCCCACGGGTCGCGCTGCAGGTCGTACAGCTCGCCGAGACCCTTGTTGTGGTACAGACAAAGCTTGTACTGCGGCGTGCGGTACATCGTCCCAAACGTCCCGCTCCCACCGGTGAACTGCGGGTCGAGGGCGTCGAAATACTCGCAGCGAACAAAGTCCCGCCAACGACCGGGATCGACCGCGCCACCGAGCACCGGCAGCAGACTGCGTCCTTGCATGTAATCGGGACACGCAAGCCCCGCGATTTCCATGATCGTGGAGGTCAAATCGAGCATTTCAACTAACCCCTCACTGACCAGCCCTGATTGAAACCCGGCTGGCCAAGAAATGATCAGGGGGACGCGGACGAGCCCCTCGTAGAAACGGCATCCCTTGAACATCAGCCCGTGATCGCCCAGCGATTCCCCGTGATCGCTGGTGAAGATCACGACGGTGTTCTCCCGCTGGCCATTTCGCTCCAACGCCTCCAGGATCCGCGCGAACTGGTCATCGATCTGCGCGATCATCGCGTAGTACAACGCTTGAACCCGTTTTGCATCCCGTTGTTCTGGGGTCTTGAGTTCATCCTGAAAGTCGAGACTCGCCAGCTTCCGTTGATGCGCCAGGTCCGACTCGCGAAAATGGGGGCCGGGCATCGCTTCGGCATCGAACCGATCGGCGTAAACCTGGGGCGGAATGAACGGCGGATGGGGGTCGTAGACGTTGATATTCAGCAACCACGGTTGGTCCGCCAACCGCGGCCGCGACAAGAACTCGATCGCCCGCTCGCTGGCCCACGTCGTTTGGTGAAACTCCGGCGGCACCCGGGCCTCGTCCGCGCGCATCGCGTCCAAGTCGCCCCCACGCTCCCGAACCCAATCGGCGTAGTCATGCCCTTCCGACCAATCGTCGCGTGGGGCGTGACTGAACTTCCAATAGCCAAACCCATCGTCCAGCCGCGGCTCGGTCCGGCGGCCGGCGCTTTGCAGGTGAAACTTTCCCACCAGCCCGCAATCGTAACCCGATTCGGCGATCAACTTCGTGATCACCGGGGGAAAGGGCGGAAAGGACTCGTTCCCGTTGCGGGTGTGGTGAACCCGTGACGGATACATGCCGGTCATGAAGCTCGATCGGCTCGGCGTACAGATCGGACTTTGACAATAGACATACGTGAACGCCACACCCTCCTGCACCAACCCGTCAAGGGTCGCCGTCTGCACGTGCGGGTTGCCGAGCGCCCCGATCGTGTCGAAACGCTGCTGGTCGGTACAGTACCAAAGGATGTTCGGACGGCGGGCAAGCTTGGGCGACGCAGCCATGGCAAATCAAGCGGAGTGGTCTCATCGAGGGGCCGATCAAGGCCCCGACGATAACCGCGGCGCCGTCCGGTGTCGACGCAGGGACCAAACCAACAGCCCCAACGCCGCCAAACAAAACGCTGCCGAAAGCGGTCGGGTCAGCAGCGGCCACAAACTCCCCCCGCTTTGCATCCAGCCTGCCCCGAGATGCTCCTCGGCAATCGGCGCCAAGACAAACCCGATCACAAACGGGGCCAGCGGGATCCCCCGCCGCTCCAGCAGAAAACCGACAATCCCGAAGCCGAGCATCACCCACACGTCAAACATCCGGTTGGCCAACGCATACGACCCGACAACGCAAAACGTCAAAATGATCGGGATCAAGCACCAGCGGGGCAGACGGCTGAACCGCGCCATCCAACCGGCCGCCAACGACATCAAGCCAAACATGAACAGGTTGGCCAGCAGCACCGTCCCGATCATCGCGTGGACGGCCAATGGATCCTGCTGCATCAACAGCGGACCGGGTTGTAGACCATGAATGACCAGAGCCCCCAACAAGACCGCATCGATCACGCTGCCCGGAATCCCCATCGCGATCAAGGGGATCAACGCCCCGCCAACCGTTGCGTTGTTCGCCGCCTCGGACGCCACGATCCCCTCGTCACTTCCCTCCCCAAAACGCTCCGGCGTCCGCGACGCGTTGCGCGCCGCGGAGTAGGCGAGCACCGATCCAATGTTCGCCCCGACGCCGGGCAAGATCCCCACCCAGGTTCCGATCAAGGAGGAACGCAACAAATTCCTCCGGTATCCCCACCACACCCGCCACCCGATCCGAACCCGCCCCGGTTCCGGCTCCACCCGTTCGGCCAGTTGGTCCGACTGCAATACCTCTCGGATCACCTGGTTGATCGCAAATAGTCCGATCAGCACCGGCAGCAAACGAAATCCATCGTCCAACTCCGCCACGCCGAACGTCCAGCGAAGCTCGCCGGTGGCCGGAGATGTACCGGGGAACGTCGCCAAAATCCCCAGGAACCCGGAAAACAACCCGGCCGCCACCGTCCCGCCACCAATCGTGGCGATCAACACGATCGCGACCAGAACCAGCGAGAAGAATTCGAAAGGTCCAAGCCGCAATGACAGCTCGGCCATCGGCCCGGCCAACACCAGCAAAAACCCCCAGGCGACGAGCCCGCCGCACAAGGAGGCGCCAACCCCCAGCCCGAGCGCCCGTCCCGCCTCTCCCCGCTTGGCCATCGGGTAACCGTCGAGCGTCGTCATGATCGATGCGGGCGTGCCGGGGATCCGGAGCAGCGTCGCGGTCACCAACCCACCACTGACCGCCCCGACGTACATCGAGACCAACAGCACCAGCGCGTGTTCCCCGCTCATGGAAAAGGTCAGCGGCAGCGAGAGCGCGATCAACATCGCCCCGGTCAATCCCGGGATCCCTCCCACAAACACTCCCAGCGTCGTCCCGGTCACCATCAGTGCGATGGCGGACGGCGAGAACAGCAGTTCGATCGCCGGTCCGATCTGCCCGCACAGCGGCGCCAGCCACGCCAAGGGCAGCCAATCCACCTCGGTCAAACTCGTGATCGATGCGATCGAAAAATGGATCACGGCAGATCGACCACCAACACGCTCGTGAACAGATAGTGAATGCCGAAGCTGAGCCCGATCGCCAAAGGGCCCAGCAGTGGAAGCACGCTCCACCGCCGCGCCAAAAGCGACCCGACAACGACGATGAAGCCGATGGTCGCTGGCCGGAAACCGAGCCATCCCTGCTGCAACAGCGCCACGTAAAGACAGGTCACCGCAACAACTGCGGCCGACAGCCATCGGTGCGACGACCCGATGCGACGTCGCCCCGGCACCGGCCCGCCGGCCCGCCGCGTCGATCGCCACGCCCAGAGTCCGAGCGCCGCTGTCAGCAACAGCGTGATCACGGGCAGATGCGGCAGCGAGGGAACCGGCCGATTGACGACGCTCGAAAGTCGTCGCTCACGCTTTTCCAATTCGTCGTCCAACGCGTCCCCGACCAAGAACGTCGGTTCCATGTTCATCGTCGCCAGCTGTTCGCGAACTCGCGGTAGCTGCATGACTTGCTCGAGTGCCGTGGCGATTCGGCTAACCCGCGCGGGTGGCGTCCCGCGCGGCGCCCACCAAAACTGCATGTTCTCGCTGATCACATCAAAACCCTGCTCGGTCGCCGTCGGCACCTCCGGTAGCTCGCGATGGCGGTTGGGGCTGAACACGGCCAAGGCCCGTAGTCCGGCCGATTGGAACTGCACATATTCGGCGATCGAGAATGCCGAGACATCGACGTGTCCGCCCTGTAGCGCAGCAAACCGCTTCGCCCCACCCCCGGCCTGCATGTAGCGGAATCGCGCTCCCGGCTGTTCGTGCTCCAGCATCAGCCCGGCAAAATGGCTCGGCGCCCCCAGGTTGGCGGCGACGACGATCTGCTCCGGCTCCTCCGCCGCCATCGACATCAGCCCAGGCAGGTCCGCATGCGGGGAACCATCGGCGACCGCGATGACTTGATCGACTGCGCCGGTCCCCGCGATCGGCTCAAACGCTTCCGGCCCGTAAGCAGCCTGTCCGGCGAACTTGGCCGTCAGAATGCCCTCGTGCAGCAGCAGTAGGGTGTAGCCGTCCGGCCGCGCGTTCTTCACCCGGCGGCTGCCGATCGTACCGCCGGCGCCGGGAACGTTGATGATCACCAGCCGCTCGGGCAACAATGATTCCTCGTCGATTGCTTGCTGCACGATTCGCCCGAACATATCGCTGCCGCCGCCGGCCGCGAACGGAACGATGACCTTCACGGGTCGGGCCGGATACGAGGACTCCATCTCCTCCCCGCGGCTGCCGGTCGCCACAACTGCGACCGAGAGGAGAATGACGAACGCCGAGAAGGTACACTGGATGGGCATCACGCCACGATGGTAACGCAGAAGACGATGCCTGTCCGACGCTTTCCCATTGTCAAGCATGACGATTGCCCGGCGTGAGCATTGCCTGTGCCCCCATACTTCCCACCCGTCTGCGACCGAGACTGGAGTTTCATCCATGCGCCTGCTGCTCTGTTTTTTGCTGTCGATTCTCGCCACCCAAGCCCCTGGCCAAGAAGCCGCCGATGATTCCAAAACGCTGCGGATCATCTGTTTCGGCGCCCATCCCGACGACGCCGAATACAAAAGCGGCGGCACCGCGACGATGTGGGCGGATCAAGGTCACAAAGTGAAGTTGGTCTCGGTCACCAACGGTGACATCGGACATTGGGCCATGGCCGGCGGCCCACTCGCCCGGCGGCGGGCGGAGGAATCGGCCAAAGTCGCTCAGGAACTGGGCGTCGAAAGTGAGGTGCTCGATATTCACGACGGCGAACTGGTGCCGTCATTGGAAAATCGCCGCACAATCACTCGCTTGATCCGCGAGTGGGACGCGGACATCGTGATCTCCCATCGACCGTGGGACTACCATCCCGATCACCGCTACGTCGGCGTTCTGGTCCAGGATGCCGCCTACATGGTCGCGGTCCCGCATTTCCTCCCCCTGACCCCGCCGCTGAAGAAAAACCCGGTCTTCCTCTACTCCAGCGACCGCTTTCAGAAGCCGTACCCGTTCAAGGCGGACATCGCCGTGGCGATCGACTCGGTCTTCGAAAAGAAGGTCGATGCCCTGATGGCGCTGGTGTCGCAAACGTTCGAAGGAGGAGCCTTGGGCAGCGCCGAGGTGATGGAGCGAAACCCGCCGGAGTCCCAGCCGGAACTGCGACGCGAGTGGCTCTGGGAACGCTGGGACCGGCGACAAAGCGCCGAGGCCAATAACCATCGCAACGCGCTGATCCGTTGGTACGGCGAAGAGAAAGCCAACGAGGTTCGCTACGCCGAGGTGTTCGAAATCTGTGAATATGGACGCCAACCGACCGAGAGCGAAATCCGTGAACTGTTCCCGTTCTTCCCCGAACAGTGACCGCCACCATCACCACCAAACGGAGAAAATTCCATGTTGTCGATCAAACCAGACCGCGCCATCGCCCTGATGGCGGTCCTGGGGTTCGGTCTGTTGCTGGGGACCCACCAAGCCGTCCTGGCGGCCGAAGCCGACGACTCCACGCCGCCCAATGTGGTCTTTATCCTGCTCGATAATCTGGGCCAGGAATGGCTCGGTTGCTACGGCAGCGAAGAGGGGGTCACGCCCAACATTGACCAACTTGCCCGCGAAGGACTCCGCGTCGAGCATTGCTATACCCCACCGGTCTGCGGAGCCAGCCGTGTCGTTGCCCTGACCGGCCGCTATCTCTACCGCTCCGGGATGGTCATGCACCATGACGCGGCATTGTACAGCGGCGGCGGACTCCCGCCCGAAACCGAGGTCACCTTCGGCCGACTGCTCCGCGACGCCGGTTACCGCACCATGATCACCGGCAAATGGCAGATCAACAATCTGTACGACGAACCGGGCATCCTGGATGAACACGGCTTCGATGAGTCGTTGGTCTGGCCCGGCAGCATCGACACCGACAAGGTCAGCGACGACGAGATGGCCAAGTTCAAGCGTCTGGTGTCCGAGGCGGACACCGACTTCACCTCCCAATTCATCTCCAACATCGAAAGCCGCTATTGGGATCCGGTGTTTCTGCGAAACGGCGAACGGGAGGTCCACCCAGATCGCTTCGGACCCGACGTCTCCCAGGAATACGCCTTCGAGTTCCTCCGCCGTGATCACGACCAACCGTTTCTGCTTTACTATCCGATGGTCTTGACCCATGGCGACACGTTCCTGAACCCGGTCGTCCCAACACCGCTGAATCGCGACGCCGATCGGCCGCATCAGGAGATGTTCGCCGACATGGTCCGGTACGCGGACAAACAGATCGGCGAGTTCATTGAGGAGCTCGAACGCACCGGGCTGCGCGACGACACGATCGTGATCGTCGCGACCGATAACGGCACCGAAAAAAAACGTGTCGCCCGCGCGCGGGGACGAACGATCCGCGGCGAGCTGTATCAGCTGACCGAACCGGGCGGCGACGTCGGTCTGCTCGTCAACGCGCCCGGTCGTGTCCCGGCTGGCAGAACCATTCCGCTGGCCGACTTCTCCGATTTGCTGCCCACCATGTGCGACTTTGCCGGGGCGGAGATCCCGTCAGACCTGGTCCTGGATGGGCTCTCCTTCGCCGACGCGGCGCTGGGCAAGGTCGACGTCGGCCCGCGGAGCTGGATCTTCAACCAGTACGGAGACGACCGCGTCGTTCGCAACCTCCGCTACAAGCTGTACAACGACGGGAGGCTGTACGACGTCGAGGCCGATTTCGACGAGGACCACGATCTGGCCGACTCCAACGATCTGGCGCATCGGCGAGCCAAGCGGGAACTGCAGGCCGTCCTCGATTCGTTACCGGAAAACTCGCCGCCACCATTCCCGCTGCGCAGCCAGACCGCGTTCAAGAAGATCCAACAATCGCGAAAGGAAGCATCGGAGAGCGAATGACGAACCTCGCTGCTCAAGACGCCTCGGCCGGTGCGGCGAGTTCCAGGCCGTCGAGCATCTGGGCCGCGGCGTCGCTCTTGTTCAGAACGTAGTAGTGGATCCCCGGAACGTGATTCTCGACCAGGTCGATCGTCTGCTGCCTGGCGTGCTCGACACCGCGGCGAAATTGATCGTCCGGGTCGTCGCTGGCCAACATCGCCTGTTCGAGATTCTCGGGGATCCGCGACTTGCACATTTCAGCAATCCGCTTGGCCTGCTTGAAATTCGTCACCGGCAGAATTCCGGGAACCAGCGGCACGTCGATCCCCGCCCGCTCATAGTCCTCGCGGAAGCGATAAAAGTCGGCGTTGTCGTAAAACAACTGCGTGATCACGACGTCGGCACCGGCGTCAACCTTCCGTTTCAAGTTGTCCAGGTCGCTCTGGCGATCGGGCGCCTCCTGATGAACCTCCGGATAACCGGCGACGGCAATCCCGAACTGGCTGAACCGCTCTCGAATCAAACTCACCAGCTCGTTGCCATACCGCAGCCCCCCTTCAACCTGGCGGAACTCGGTGTCCCCCTTGGGAGGATCGCCCCGCAGCGCAACGATGTAATCGATGCCGCGCCGCTGGGCCTCCTCCAGATATTCACACAAGTCCTCCACCGTCGAACCGACACACGTCAGGTGGGAGGCGACGGGAAGACCGCTCATTTCCCGGACCCGGTCCAGCACCTCCAACGTCGTGTCCCGGCGGGAACCGCCGGCGCCGTAGGTGCAGGTCAAGAACTTCGGGTTGAAATCGAGCAGGCGCCGGACGTGCTCGCAAAGTCGATCGACCCCTTCGTCGGTCTTTGGCGGGAACAGCTCGAACGAGATCGCGCAACTCGAGTCGTTGTATTGTGAAGCAAGGCTCATGCGGTGATATTGGGTTCAGAGTTGGAATCGGTCAGCGGGCCCAGATGGGGCTCCCGCGACCCGGTTAACTCGCGGGCGCCGGCGAGACTCGCCGGTGCCGCGGCCAGCGGTGTGCCGGCAAACCCATTGTATCGATCTGGCTCACGCTTCAACCCGAACAGGCAAGCTTCCGAGCAATAATCTGCCTCTGACGGGGGTAGCACCGGCCGCCAGAGTGTCGGCCGCATGAGCGGGTGAGGGGGATGCCGGAGAGGCTCTCATTCAGGGGGTCTCTGGCTGGTCCGCGCCAGGCCACTCGTCGGGATCAGCGCATCCAGCAACCACGACCCCTTTCCGATTCCAATCCAAGTAGGCGGTGACGTCCGCCGGGCAGTAACGAAGCGTCAGGCCACAGCGACGACGATCACTGTCATTGGGCGCCGATCCGTGCAGCAACAAGTCGCTGTGGATCGAAATCTGGCCGGCTCGCAGCGGGGTATGGTGAATCGATCCGTATCGCTCTGGATCACTCACGGATTGGTCCAACACATTGCCAGATCGGTCCTCGCTCGTCTTGAACTCGATCAGCCCGTGGGTATGGGAACCGAGGACCACCTCCATCCCCCCGTTCTCCAGATCGGCATCGTCGATGGCGAGCCACACGGTCACCGCCTTGGTCGGCGTCAATGGCCAGTAACTGCAGTCCTGGTGCCAGTCGACCCGCTTGCCATCGCCGGGCAGCTTGCAAAAGAAATGGGATCCCCAACCGACGACGTTCTCTCCCAAAAGGTCGCTGACATAGTCCACGATTCGGCGGTCGGTGAGCATCTCCCAGACCCGGGCGTGCTTCAGATGGGCGCTGCTGATCGAATAGCTATCCCGCCCCTCGGCCAGGGCATCCGCCAGCAACTGATCAAAATAGCGGCGGATGTCGTTGATCGCTTCGGCGCCATAGACGTCCAAGGGGCCGAGGTAGCCGTCCCGGTTCCAAGTCTCGATGTCTGCGGTGGAAAGGACCTTCGGGGCGGCATTCTGCGAAGGAAAAAAGCGGATGTCGCGTTCGACCGAGGCGATCGACTCTCGATCGGGAACGATAGCAAAGTCAGTGGGGTTCTGCATTGTTTCCTCGGTGGCTTCCGAAAAACCTGTTCACATCCAGTCAAAACTCGGCCGCGGCGATCAAATCGCAATTGCCCAGAATACAGAACGTATTGTACGGAAACAGTGGATCGTGTCGGCCGATCGCGGCCACAACCCACCGCAGAATCTGGGGAGGCAACAACGATGGATCATGAACACAGCCGCTGGAAGAGGTGGTTACAGGGTGAATCGGTGACGCAGCAGGCCGAGGCACTGCGGCAGATCGCCACTCACGACGGCGTCCAGGGGCTGGCGGTCCGCTGCGTCGAATTGGCCGGCAGCCACGACGACGAAGTCCGGCTATGGGCGGCCGAAGCATTGGAAACAGCGGTGAGCCCACGGGCCGAAGAGGCGGCGGCACTGGCGCGGCTGTTGGACAGATCCGACGACGGGGAGATCGTCTACTGGGCCGCGACGCTGTTGGGCCGACTCGGTCCGGCGGCGGCGGAGACGACCCCGGCGCTGGATGCCTGCCTCCGCTGGTCGCTCTACCTGCCGGCCCGTGAACGAGCTGCCTGGGCACTGAGCCGAATCGGTCCCAAGGCCGCTGCGGCAGTGCCGACCCTTCGCCAAGTCGCCGACGACGCTCCCCCCCGGCTCCGCCGACTGGTGTTGCAAGCCTTGGATTCGATCGGCGGTGTCGCCGCCTGAGAGCCTCGCCGGAATACGCCCCGGCAAGATCGCTGGGACCGCCAGGAATACCTGAAAACGAGCGCCCCACACCACGCGCCGGCAAGGAGGCCGACATGGGACTGCTATTCGGCCGAGGACGATCGCGATCGATCCTGCGACACATTCCGATCGTCCGTTGGATCGGACCTGCGGTCACCCTCGCTGGGATTCTGGCCGCCGCCTATTCGGTCCTGACCGGACGGATCGACCTGACGGCGCTGGACCAGTACCGCGGCGTGCAGCCGCCGGCGGCGGTCCAGCCGGTGAACCTGGAAAGCCTGGGCGACAAATCGGATCAAACAATCCGGCTCGCCACCTTCAACATCCAAGTCTTCGGGGACTCGAAGTCAAGCGACGCGGAGGTGATGCCGCAGCTCGCCAAGATCGTCCTCCAATTCGATGTTGTCGCGATCCAGGAGATCCGGGCTCAAACCAGCTTGCCGGTCGAGCGACTGGTGGAGCTGGTCAATCGCTCCGGCGGTCGTTATCGCGCAGTGACCAGCGAGCCGATCGGTCGCACCCGGACGAAGGAAGCCTACGCGTTCATCTGGGACGAGGCGCGGGTCCAATGGGAGCCTGATTCGGCCTACGTCGTTCGCGACGACAACGACCGAATGCATCGCGAACCGATGGTGGCGACGTTCCAGGCCCGGACCGCCTCCAGCGACGGCAGACGCCCCTTTCGCTTCACCCTGATCAATGTCCACACCGACCCGGACGAGGTCCGCGACCTCGCCTCGTCCGAAAACGAACTGAATGTGCTGGACGACGTCTTCCATCGCGTCCGCGAGTATGAATACCGGCGGACCGGCCAGACCGACGTGATCCTGTTGGGCGATCTGAATGCCCCGGCCGACGGACTCGGAGAACTCAGCGAAATCCCCAACCTGGCCAGCATCCTGGGCGACGTCCCGACCAACACGCGCGGCACGAAGACCTACGACCACATTTTGATCGATCAAGAAATGACCCGCGAGTTCACCGGCCGGGCCGGCGTGGTCGATTTCGTCCGCGATCTCAAAGTCGGTCCAGAATTGGCGCTCCGCATCAGCGATCATCTCCCGGTGTGGGGAGAATTTTCTGCTTATCAAGTCGATGAATCAATCTTGGAAACCGCGGCGGCCACCCCCACCACCGCCAGCCGCTGAGCAACCGCCGGCAATGGCGTCGGTTAGAATCGGATGGCAAAACCGCGGGTTTCTCCTCTCGCGAGCGCGGCTTTCTCCCCTCGCGAGATTGTTCCTGACTTACCCAATCCCAATGGCTCAAAAGGGTGCTCGGATGATGTTGTGCTGGAAGTGGGCGGCGATGGCTTGCCTGGCGATGATGATCCTGGCTTGCGGCCACTCCGCTGCGCGCGGGGAATTTCAGGTCGGGGCGGCGGTTACCGATGTCACCCCGCCGGAATTTCCGGTGCTGGTCAACGGCGGCTTTTTGAGCAAGACCGCCTCGGAGGTCAATACACCGGTGAGCGCCCGGTCGATCGTGTTGGATGACGGCCAGGAGCGGATCGCGATCGTGGTTGTCGACAGCTGCATGATGCCGCGGCCACTGCTTGATGACGCGAAGCAGTTGGCGTCGCAGCGAACGGAGATCGAACCGGACCGCATGCTGATCTCCGCCACCCACACCCACTCCGCCCCCTCCTGCATGGGCGCCCTGGGCACCGACGCCGACCCGATGTACGTCTCGTTCCTGCGTGAGAAACTGGCCGAATCGATCGCGGCGGCGGAGAGGAACCTGGAGCCGGCCGAGGTTGGTTGGGGGTCGGCCCCGGCTGATGAGTTCACCGCCCTGCGGCGCTGGGTTCGCCGCAGCGACCGGATCCAGGACGACCCGTTCGGCAATCCAACGATGCGGGCCAACATGCACGCGGCCAGGAACTGGGACGATGTGACCGGGCCGTCGGGGCCAGAGGATCCGGAGCTTTCCCTGATCGCCTTCCGGTCGCTGGAGGGACGCCCGCTGGCCGTGCTGGCGAATTTCTCCATGCATTACTTCGGCGACCGCGCGATCAGCGCCGATTACTTTGGGCTGTTCTGTGAAGGGCTTCGGTCGGAGGTCGCCCAGGACGACGACGACGTGGCGGCTCCCTTTGTTGGCGCCCTTTCACACGGTTGCAGCGGCGACATTTGGCGGCGCGATTATTCTCTCCCGCCGGATCAGCGTCCCGACCCGACGATCGAGGAATACACCGATGGCTTGCTGGAGATCGCGGTCGAAGCGTTCGAGCAGATCGAATATCAGCCGGATGTCGATCTGGCGATGGCCGAGCGACGGATGCGACTGAAGTACCGCGTCCCCGACCAGCAGCGGCTGGAATGGGCGCAGCGGATTGTCGAGGCGATGGGCGATCGGCTGCCAGAGAACCAAACCGAGGTCTTGGCCCGGGAGCAAGTGATCCTGCACGAGCGGCAGGAGACCGAGATCGTCGTGCAGGGGCTGTGTATCGGTGAAATCGCGATCGCCACCACGCCCAACGAAACGTACGCCTTAACGGGACTCAAGCTGAAATTGCAAAGCCCGCTCACCGAGACGATGGTGATCGAGCTTGCCAACGGGGGCGACGGCTACATCCCGCCACCGGAGCAGCACGTATTGGGAGGCTACAACACTTGGCCCGCGCGATCGGCCGGGTTGGAGGTCGAGGCGGAACCAAAGATCGCTGAAGCGGCGCTGCAGCTCTTGGAACAGGTCACCGATCAGCCACGACGAAGCGTACAACCGAGCCTTGGTCCCGCGGCCCAGGGAATAGCCGGTGGGGATCCCCTCGCGTACTGGCGGCTGGATGACCTCAGCGGCCCCATCGCGGCGGATCGAAGTGGCCACGATCGCCATGCATTCTACGAGCCCGGGGTCGTGTTTTATCTCCCCGGGCTGGACTCGGAGCCATTCGCCGACGATGGCGAAACGAATCGGGCGGCCCATTTTGCCGGTGGCCGTCTGCGGGGGGTGTTTCAAAATTTGGGGAGCGACTACTCGGTTTCGTTTTGGTTCTGGAACGGCATGCCGGTCGAGGGACGTGAAACGGCTTGCTGGCTCTTCTCCCGGGATCACGCCCATGGCACCACGCCTCGCGGCGATCACTTGGGCATCGGCGGGACGGCGACCGAACCGGGGCGGCTGATCTTCACCCATGGGGAAGGACAGCCGGAGGTCGGGAAGACGGCAACCGAGCGTTGGACGTGGAACCACGTGACGTTGATCCGTGAGGATGACCGGGTGCGCGTCTTCTTGAATGACAACCCGACTCCCGAGATCGACATCCGCGGGTCAACCGATCCGCCGGAGATGGCAACGCTGTTCTTCGGCGGCCGCAGTGACAACGAGTCCAACTTTGAAGGCCGCCTGGACGAGATCGCCCTCTTCGATCGAGCCCTTCCCCGGTGACCGAGGCTTGGCCATAACTCGGAGCCGATCAAGGTGCGGTTGCGGCGTGGTGCCGCGGGCTAACCACAAAACTCCCGCTTCCTGCAAGGCAAGCTCGCAGGAGCGGAGGGGCAGGCTGTCGTCGAGTACGAGTACCGCTGCCTACTAACAACTGCCAACTGACACGTGCTTGAGCGAATCGAGAGGCAGATTCTCCCAGGAGTTCCCGGCGAAATGCCTCGTCTTTCCACCCGAAAGTGTTTGCTGAAGGGATGCGATCGTTGTTTCTCG
>CAYWXT010000082.1:0-15908 GCA_964462125.1 uncultured Pirellulaceae bacterium
AACCGGTCCCCTTTCACGGTGAACCGAATGCGTCCCTGGGATTTGCCCGCTGCGAACCGGTAGACGCTCATCGCCGGGCTCTCGGTTTCGACCGCGACCGGGGTGTCAGGAAAGTGATGCTGGACGACGCTGCCGTAGTAGCGACGTCCCCCGTGCCGATCACAAAAGACGTCGACGTCGGCGTCGGCGAGGTTCCGGTCGATCAATTGGCGAACCAGCCCGAGGGTGGCTTCGCTCAGCAGGTCCGCCTTGCTCCGGCCGTCGCTGCAGCGGTGGTTGAAACGACGTGGGGTGATCACCCGCGCCAGGGCGTCTGCGTGAGCGATACCATGGGCCCCCCAGTGGGCGACGGTTGCGTCGGTCTGCACCGGCGCGAGAAAAGGGTCATCGCCGAGTTGATCGAACCAAGGTTCTCGAACGATGTCCTCCATGTCTTCCGCGGCGATCAGCGACAAGAGTTGGTTGACCGTCGACGCGTCGACCCCGCACCACCTCAAACCGCAACTGACCGCGGCGTGCAGCTTTCGGTGACCCGCCCCGCCGGCGGGTTGAAACGCCGCTTTCGAATCTTCGACACGAAAGACCACCTCGCCGCACCGTATCGCTTGCCGCAGCGGCGCGAAAAGGTTTTCGAGCCGATCAGGGGGCGAGAGCCCAACCGTAGGCAACCTCCAAGCGGTTGCCACGACCACCAACGGCCCCAGCTTGGGACCATAGCCAGCCTCATCGGTGGCGATCAACCAGGCATGATCTCGTTCCGGCACGGCTTGCTCACGGCGATGGCTTGCTGGTGGTCCCCTGTCTCGCGTACTCTTCTAACAGTTCCGGGCTCCCGAGCAAGACGTCGACGACATCCCCTGCCCATTGCTTGTCCCGGCCTTGCCGTAAGATTTCGACCACTTTCTGCAGCGACATTCCTTTCCGGTAGGGACGGTCGCTGACCATCGCGTCAAACGCATCGGCCACCGCCAGGACTTGTGCGTCACGCGGGATTGTCGTTCCGCGTAATCCGTCGGGGTAGCCGTTCCCGTCCCATGATTCGTGGTGGTGGCGAACCGCCGGAAGGATGTCGCGGAACAGGCGAATGCCCTTGAGGATTTCGTAGCCGAGCACGGGGTGCTGCTTGATCTTGTCGAGCTCCGCCTCGGTCAATCGGCCCGGCTTGAGCAGTACCGAATCCTCCACACCGATCTTCCCGATATCGTGTAAGGTTCCCGCCATCCGAATCCGAGCAATGTCGGATTCCGTATATCCGAGGCGTGAGGCAAGCTCCGAGGCCAAGGAGGCAACACGGGAACTGTGGCCGCCGGTGAAGGCATCCTTGGCGTCCAGCGCCGAAGCAAGTGACTGGACAGTTCCCTGGAACATGTGCTGAACTTCCCGGTACTGCCGCTGGTTGATCAGATGCAGCCCCACGATCATCAACGCCGAACGGAGCAATTCGATTTCCGAGGTGCCGAATGCTGGGGCCCGGCACAACCGCATTGCGATCAGCTGCCCCAAATAGACCCCCTGGCGCCGGATCGGAACGACGACGATGCGTCGGCCTCGCAACAGTGGGTGCCAGGGCTCGTTGACCAACGCGACACGGTCGCCGGCGTCGGCCGAGGAATCAATCGGTGCCCCCGCCGAGTCGGTTGGGGGGCCTCCGTTTTGGCACTCCCCCCAGGCGGCCCCCGCCATCGCCTGCCAATGCACCGGAGTGATCGGCTCTCCCACTTGATGCCACTGCCCTGAGAATCCCGAATCGGCATCGGCCGCGAGCTCAATCGCCACGTTTTCCACCCCGAGGCAGTGCTTGAGCGTGTCGAGCAGTTCGACGCAAAAGCCGCCCACGTCCTGATCCAGGCAGAGTTGTTCGGTCAGGTCATGAATCAGGCGAATTTCTTCAAACTTTTCGCCCAACGCTTCGGCAATCCGATCGATTTCGGCTTCCGCTCGCTCGGGATGGACCGCAACGGGGGACGTCGCTGCGACGGGGAACGATGTGTCTGTCAGCATGGCCAATAACGATTGCCGGGGAAGTGCCGTCCGCCAAATTGCCCTGGGTCGGCCGGCTCCGGCAACCCTAGAACGCCTCTCACTGCGCCTCGGCTACTCGGCGACCAAGCGGCGCACATGAATGTGGGAATCCGTAGGACCGGCCGTGGGGTTGCACCGATTCCGACGACCGGATCAGCCAGCGTCATCTTTTCGGACGCGCCGCAGTCGCTCGCTGACCCGCTTCAGCACCCCCCGTTCCTCCTCGGACAACGAATCCACCCCGTCGCGACACAGTTGTTCGAGGATCGCGTCCAATCGGGCCGCATCAACCGCCTCTTGCCGCTCCTCCTTCGCCGTTGCGACCAACCGTTGACGCCGGCGCCGTGCGACCGACCACCGGCGGACCCGGTCGACCACGGTCGCTCCCTGTTCATCCAGACCCACGCCGTCAGCTGCGAAATGGAACCGTTCAATGAGCTCCCGCAGATCATGCGATCGCGCCGAGATCCAGAGCGCCCCGGCCAGGACAAGCAGCAGGATCGAGCGTGGAAATTGCATCGCCGCATCGGTCGCAAACAGGCCCACGGCGACAAAGCCGGTCAGCACGGCAAATCCCTTCATGCAACGGCGGGCCAAACTCGCCTTTGCGGCATCGGCCAGCCCGGGAAAGCCGAGCGACACAAGCGAGATCACGGTGATCCGCCCCAAGGTCCCTGGTAACGGAAACAGCTGACAGACCGCTTGGATCCACAGCAACCACGCCGCGGCGCGGGGAATCGAGTCGGCCGCGGTCAGGCCCAGCGACGGTGGGTGCCAAAGCGGGGCCGAGTTACCGCCCGAGCCCTCTCCCCCATAACACCAAAACAGGCCACCGGCGACCAATAGCCCACTCAGTGTCAGTGTTGACCATGCGAGCGAGCGGACGGCGTTCCAAAAATGGGGTGGCGTTTCCAGACCGATCAGCCCGATCGTTAAGCCCCGAAGCCGAAGGCCCAGAACCGCAGCCGCCCCCGCAGCGACCAAGGCCTGAATCAGCCAGCCGCCCATCCAAATCGCTGCCCCCATCCCAGCGGCCTTGGCCACTTCCGCATTGCCGCCACTTCCCGAAACGGTGATCGCCGCGACCAAGCCCGCGGCGGCTAAAAACACGGTGCAGGAGAGCGCTACCGAAACGCCTCTCACTTGGCCGAGACGGATCGACCACTCCGGCTTCCCCTCGGGCAAACCAGGGTCGCGCGGCGAGCGGTCGATGGGGTCGTTGACCTTGGTCATCGAAGCGGCCAAACAAAGGAGGGTGCCAGTTCACGAAGCACTCGGCTCTGGAACCAATTATACGAAGCAGGCGACCCAGTCGTTGATGCTGCCCAGAATCTCAGGTCGAAAAGTCGGCCGGCAACGACGGTCGCGTCAACAATCAACGGCGCCGCATTCGCTCGTTGCCCTCGTCGCCGACGGCCACCGACTCGGACAACCGATCTCGCAGCTCCCGGCAACCCTCGGTGGAACTGCCACACATCGAGCAATTCTCGCCCTCGCCCCCACCGCTGCTGAGACCCCCGCAAGAGCCGCTGATCGATCGCCGGCCGAACAAAACGCCCACCGCCATCACGGCCAATAAGATGGCGAACGCGAGGGTGGTCACGACCAACACGGGAATCAGGCTGGTGACGAACTCTCCGCGTTGGTTCTCCCCTCCTGTCTCCACCAATCCGAGTCGCTCCCGGGCATCCTCCGCCGCCTCTGCCAACGCTCCCAAACCATCCACAGTAAAGCCGCCGTCGTCGCGCCGCGCGAGCACCAGCACATCCAAGCCCTGCTCCCGCGCCGACGCCAAACCGGCTTCCCGGCCGAGCGCATTGATCGCCGTTGCCCACGCGTCGGCCCGCATGCAGTCCTCGGCAAGCACCGTCACCGAGGCGATCGGGTGCTTGATCGGGGCGCCTGTATGCGGGTCAATCGTGTGCGAATAGGTTTCCCCAGCGGCCTCGAAACGATTGCGGTAATCCCCCGAGGTCGCCAATGCCTGGTCGACCAGCGGCGAGGCGACCAACACGGCATCGGATACCGCATCGGGACGCTGAACCCCCACCCTCCACGGTTCGCCATCCTTGTCCCCCGCAGCGCGAACTTCTCCACCGATCTCGACGAATATGTTTTCAGCGCCAGCCTGCTGCAAGCGTCTCAACACCCGGTCGACGCCATGCCCCTTTGCGATCGCCGACAGGTCCACCTGTAACGCAGGCACTGACTTCCGAAGTTCCGGAGGGTCGCGCCGGACACTTAGGTTCTGATAGCCGACCGACCGCCGGATTCGCTCGATCACCTCCGGATCCGGGACCTCATGCGTCCGCGGTCCCGGCCCAAAACTCCAAGCATCCACCAAGGGGCCGATCGTCACATCAAAGGCCCCTTCGGTTGCCTCCGCGATCCGCTGCGCGGCCGCGACCACCATCGCGGTCTCACCACTGACGGAAAACCAGTCGGTCGAGTCGGAGGCATTGAAGCGACTGATCTCCGACGACTCCAAATACGTCGACATCTGGTCGTTCACCGCGCGCAATTCCGCTTCGATCTCCAACTCGATATCCGCCTCCCAATCTGGCGGATCGAAAACCTTGACCACATACGTCGTTCCCATGGTCCGGCCGCGAAACTCCACCAGCCGCTCGTCACTTCCCCAGGCGACGGCCGAAACGAAACAGCAGATGATCGCGATCGCCGCCCGCACGAGCATTGCCGACGGAGAGGGGGGTGAAGCCTTGATGGGGCGTGGCATCGGAACGTGGAGGGGCGCCGAGTCGCGGGAGGCGATTCCCCAGGCCCGGCGATTAGCCGCCGAAGTCGTCATAAGCGATGTTCTCGGGTTCGACCCCAAGATCGTCGAGCATCTTGAACACCGCAGCATTCATCATCGGGGGGCCACAGATGTAGTACTCGATATCCTCGGGGGCGGGATGGTTTTTGAGATAATTGTCGAGCAGAACTTGATGGATGAATCCTGTGTATCCATCCCAATTATCCTCGGGTAACGGGTCCGAGAGGGCGATCTCGAACGTGAAATTCGGAAAATCCTTCTCGATCTCCCGGAAATGATCGATGTAGAACAACTCGCGGTAGCTGCGACCGCCATACCAATACGACACCTTGCGATCGGTTTTCTGACGCTTGAACAATTCGAAAATGTGGCTCCGCAGCGGGGCCATCCCTGCCCCTCCGCCGATGTAAACCATCTCCGCGTCCGAGTCCTTGATGAAGAATTCACCGTAGGGGCCGCTGATCGTGACCTTGTCGCCCGGTTTAAGACTGAAGATATAGCTGCTCATTTTCCCGGGCGGGACATCGGGCATTCGCGGCGGTGGGGTCGCCACGCGGACGTTGAGCATGATGATGCCTTTCTCGCCCGGATAGTTGGCCATCGAGTAGGCGCGGACGACCGGCTCATCGACCTTGGAGACGTATCGCCAAACGTCGAATCTGTCCCAGTCTTCGTGGTATTCCTCCTCGATGTCGAAGTCCTTGTAGACCACCTCGTGCGGCGGGCACTCGATCTGGATATACCCGCCGGCGCGAAAGTCGACCTCCTCCCCCTCGGGCAGGTTCAAGATGAACTCTTTGATGAAGGTCGCCACATTGTGGTTGCTGCGAACTGTGCATTCCCATTTTTTCGTTTCGAAGGCCTCCGCCGGGACCTCCACCTTCATGTTCTGTTTGACCGCGACCTGACAACTCAACCGCTCTCCCTCCGCAGCCTCCTTGCGGGAAATGTGCTCCTTCTCGGTCGCCAGAATCTCACCGCCCCCCTCTTCCACTTTGACCTTGCACTGGGCGCAGGTCCCGCCGCCGCCGCAGGCACTGGAGACGAAGACCCCAGCATCGGCGAGCGCCCCGAGCAGCTTTCCGCCAGCGGGGACCTCGATCTCTTTCTGGTTGTTGATCAAGATCTTGACCGGGCCCGAGGCGACCAGTTGACGTTTGGCGACGAGGATCACCAGGACCAATGCGAGGACGACGACGGTGAACATCGTGACGCCGAGGAAAACCGTTTCCATGAGAGTTGAGCTCGATCGCGACGCAGAACTGTGAAACTGTGAGTGGACGCAGCTGTCTACAACTGAATGCCGCTGAAGGACATGAAGGCCAGGGACATCAAACCGACGGTGATGAAGGTGATCCCCAATCCGCGAAGCGGTGGAGGCACATCACTGTATTTCATCTTCTCGCGGATCCCGGCCAAGGCCGCGATGGCCAACGCCCAACCGACCCCGCAGCCGAAGCCGAAGCACAGCGACTCGCCGAAATCGTAGCTCCGCTGCTCCATGAACAGCGAGGCCCCGAGGATCGCGCAGTTGACGGTGATCAGGGGCAAAAAGATTCCCAATTGGTTGTACAGCGGCGGAAAGTAGCGGTCGAGGGTCATCTCCAGGATCTGAACCATGGCCGCGATCACGCCGATGTAGCTGATGAAGGCCAGGAACGTCAGGTCCACGTCCGCGTACTGGGAACCGAGCAGCGGGACCAGGGCCCCTTTCTTGAGCAAATACTCCTGAATCAACTGGTTGGCCGGAACGGTGATCGTCTCGATGACAATCACCGCCAATCCCAGTTGAATGGCCGTTTTGACGTTCTTGCTGATGGCGAGAAACGTGCACATCCCCAAGAAAAAGGCCAGCGCCAGATTCTCGACGAAGATCGCGGTCAGCAGAATGCTGAGATAATGTTCAAATGGATGCATATCGATACCCTCACGCCTCTTCGATCTGTTCGGGCTTGTAAGCTCGAATCGCCCATATCAGCAATCCGATCAGGAAAAACGCGCTCGGCGGCAGCAACATCATGTTGTTGGGGTTG
This sequence comes from uncultured Pirellulaceae bacterium, assembly GCA_964462125.1. Taxonomy (GTDB): domain Bacteria; phylum Planctomycetota; class Planctomycetia; order Pirellulales; family Pirellulaceae; genus JAWLFY01. Next base: position 6,832 of record CAYWXT010000082.1, read on the forward strand.
TACCATCCGTCGTTGCGATCGAGCACCATCAACTCATATCCGAACAGCGAACCACTGCCGAACAGCTCGCGGAAGAACGCCACGAACAGCAGGACCATCGCATATCCGACGCCGTTGCCGACGCCGTCCAAGAAACTCATCCCGACGTTGTTCTTCATCGCAAAGCCCTCGGCACGGCCCATGATGATGCAGTTGGTGATGATCAAACCGACGAACACCGACAACTGTTTGCTGATGTCATACAAATAGGCCTTCAAGACCTGGTCGACCACAATCACCAACGAGGCGATCACGGTCATCTGCACGATAATCCGAATGCTGCTTGGGATGTATTGCCGGATCATGCTGACCGACGTATTGCTCAGCGCGATCACCACCACCACCGCGACGCTCATCACGATCGACGTTTCAAGCTTGGTGGTGACCGCAAGGGCGGAACAGATCCCCAGGATTTGTAATGCGATCGGATTGTTGTCGAGCACCGGCCCGAACAACGTTTTCGTTACCTTGCTCGATGCCATGACTATTCCTCTCCCCCTTCGGTTGCGGTTGCGGAGGGTTCGGCAAGATCCTGCTCAAGCCTGTCCAGATAATGGCCGTAGCCGTCATCGCTGATCCAGTACCGCAGCAGACTCTGGACGCCCCGGGCGGTGATCGTGGCTCCCGAAAGCCCGTCCACCGCATGCGGATGGTCCGCCGGCGCTGGCCCCTTGGCCACCGCCAACGCGGGCTCCCCCTCTTCATCAAATAATTGCTTCCCTTCCCACTGTCGTTTCCAACGGGGATTGTCAACCTCTCCCCCGAGCCCGGGCGTTTCACCATGCTCGTAAAAGGTCAATCCCTGGACCGTTTCCAGATCGCTCTTGACCGCCAAATAGCCATACAACGTCGACCAGAGTCCGAACCCGTAGATCGGCAACACCACCTGCCGAAGCCGCTCCTCGCCGGGTCGGCGGACCAGAAAGACCTTCATCACCCGCGGCCGCCGTCGCTCTCCGGGATCGTACGTCGGATCCTCGATCGCGACGCTCTGCTCCGGATCGTCGACCACTTCCAGCGGGTCATACGATTCGATATCGAAGGCATCGGTGTATTCACCCGACTCCAGTTCCACCAGCTCTTCACTGACCCAGGAATAAAGGTTGTCGACTTCGTCGCGCGACAACTGCGAGGCGGGCTGGCCGAACTCGGACATCGCCAGCCCGGTCGCGTCCAGCACGTTCCGTTGGCGGTCGAGCCGCTTGTTCGTTTCCTGGCGAGGCCGCAAGGAAACGGCCGCGATACTCACCACCGCGGAGCAGACGACACAGAGGACGAGGGCGACCAGCACGGTCCCCAAAACGGAATCACGTGGCGGCATAACGGGCAATCCTCCGTTTCACGTTGGCTTGAATTACGAAGAAGTCGATCAGCGGGGCAAAAACGTTGCCGAACAAAATCGCCAGCATGATCCCCTCGGGGAACGCCGGATTGATCACCCGGATCAACACCGTCATGAAGCCGATCAAGATTCCATAGGTCCATTTTCCCGTCTCGGTCATCGAGGCGCTGACGGGGTCGGTCGCCATGTACACCAGACCAAAGGCCAGACCGCCGAGCACGAAGTGCCAGTAAAAGGGGACGGCAAACATCGGGTTCGATTCGCTCCCCACCATGTTCAGCAACAGCGAGGTCCCGGTCACCCCGATCACCACCGCCGTCATGATCCTCCAGGAACCGATCCCGGCGCCGATCAACATCGCGGCGCCGACGATGCACAACAAGGTGCTGGTTTCTCCGATCGATCCCGGAATCGTGCCGAGAAATGCGCTCGTCCAGCTGATCGATGACTCCCCCCAAGGGTGCTCGATCGCCGCGAGCGAACCGATCGCGTCGCCGCCGCCGCGGACATTCGCCATCTGGCCGAGCGAAGTCGCGCCGCTGTAGCCGTCGACCGCTGTCCACATCCGGTCGCCGGTGATCTCGCCCGCGTAGGCGAAGTACAAAAAGGCCCGGCTGGTGAGGGCGGGATTCAAAAAGTTGCGGCCCGTCCCGCCAAAGATTTCCTTGCCAACGATGATGCCAAAGGCGATCCCCAAGGCAACCTGCCACAACGGGAACGATGGCGGCAGGGTGAGTGGGAAGAGCAGCCCGGTGACCAGGAAACCCTCGTTGATCTCATGGCCGCGAAGGACGCTGAAGATCAGTTCGATGTGCCCCCCCACCAACATGCAGACAAGATACATCGGCAGGAAGTGGAGCGCCCCCAAGACGAAATTGTCGACATGATTCGAGGGATCGTTGCTGAACCCCAGCGCCTCATGCACCGTGTAATGCCAATCGTTGTTCGACTCGAACCCCGCGGCGGTCATCTGCTCCAGACTCAGGTTCGCCTGGTAGCCGGCGTTCCACATTCCGAACAAGGTCACCGGGATCAAAGCGGTGACGACCGTGATCATCATCCGCTTCAAATCGATCGCGTCGCGGACGTGCGTCACGCCCTTGGCGGTTTCTCCCGGTGTGTACAGAAACGTATCGAGCGCCTCGTACATCGGATACGCCTTTTCCAAAATTCCTCCCTTGGCGAAATAGGGATGAACTTTATCCAGGGCGTCTCGAAGTGCTTTCATCAGTGGACTCCCCCCAGGCCGCTCCGCCGCGAGGCGATTTGGTTTGGAGATCGATGTGGGATGATTGTGAAATGAATGGGTAAAGACCGGTCGATCATGGGCATGGACACGACGCCGCGCGCCGCTGCCTGGCTTCTCGCCGCTAGCCTTCTCGCCGCTAGCCTTCTCGCCGCTAGCCTTCTCGCTCGATCGTGGTCAGGTTTTCTCGTAGCAGCGAGCCGTATTCATACTTGCCCGGGCAGACGAAGGTGCAGAGAGCGAGATCCTCTTCTTCCAATTCCAAGGCCCCTAACTGCTCCGCCTGCTCGGAATCGCGGACGATCAGCGCCCGCAACAATTGGGTCGGCAGGATGTCCAGCGGCATGACCTTCTCGTAGGTCCCCAAAGGAACCATCGCCCGCTCGCTGCCGCCGGTGCTCGTGGTGAAGTCAAACTTCCGATCCGGCGTCAGCGCGGAGGCAAACACGCGGGTGACCGAAAACTTGTCGAATCCCGGTTTCTGCCAACCGAGGAACTCCCGCTCGTCCCCTTCCTTCACCAGCGAGAGCTGCTGGTGGTAGCGACCGAGAAATTGCCGAGGCGAATGGGCCGCTCGCCCGTTGAACACCGACCCGGAGATAGGACGGATTTTGATCTCCGGATCAAACTCGTTCTCGATCAACTGCGGGATCTCGGCACCGATGCGGGTCTCCAGCAACCGCGGCCGGTTGGCCACCGGCCCGGCCAGAGAGACGATCCGGCGCGTGTCCATCGTGCCGGTCATCAACAGCGACCCGATCGCCATCACGTCCTGGTAACCGATGTACCACACCACTCGCCCCGGGCCGACGGGATCCAGCGTGTGGATATGGGTGCCGACCAGTCCGGCGGGATGGGGACCGGCAAAACTTTCCACCTGCACACCGTCGACCGCCGCCCCGGGAATTTCGGACCGATCCCCCTTGCACACCCAAACCGGCCCGTCGCAGAGCTGCGTCAGGGCGCGCAGCCCCATGACGAACTGGTCCCGCCGGTCGGCCAGAACCACGACCGGATCGGCCGCGAGCGGATTCGTATCGATCGCCTGGACGAAAATCGAACGGGGGACGGTCCCCGGGGCGGGAACCTTGCCGTATGGCCGGGTCCGCAGCGCCGTCCACAGGCCGCTGACCCGCAACTGTTCGCTCACCCCTTCACGCCCCAGCTGATCGGGGTCGGCGTCGCGGGCGGCGTCGAACTCGACGCGGCGGTCCCCCTCGACGTCGATGACCAGTGATTCGAACTTTCGCTTGGGACCCCGCACCACGTCGACGACCGTTCCCGAGGCGGGAGCGGTGTACAACACACCTGGTGTCTTCTTGTCCTCAAACACCGGTTGCCCCAGCTCCACCGCGTCCCCCGGAGCGACGAACATCGTCGGTTTCATGCCGACGTAGTCGTCGCCGACCAAGCCGACGCGGGTGACCGCCGGGCCCAGCTCGATCTGCTGCTTCGGGCTGCCGGTGATCGGAAGATTCAGGCCTTTTTTGATTGTCGTCATCGATCTCTTCTGCTCGCCATCCACCACCGACCGAAGCCGACATTGTGAAAAAAATCACAATCTTTCGCCGGCCCAATGCCCACGGTTTGCAGCCGCAGGCATGGTCGCTTGATCCTTGTCCGTAGGGCCGAATATTGCACAGACGGTAAAAACTCGCAACGCCTCCGGCGCCCCCGCGATGCTCCGGGAGTAAAAAAGCGTCCCCGAAGCTCGGCGAAACCGAATCGGTTCGAGGTCGAGCAAGGGGAGTGGACGCGCCGCAAGGGAAGCCTTTATGGACGAATGGCCGTCCGTCGCAACCATTTCCACGCCGTCTGCCGAAGGGTGGTCGACGTGGATCTCGCGCCGCGATTTGATATTCGCACTGATCCGATTTGCTGCCAACCCCGTAAGATTGGAGCATTCCCTTTGGCGACCTGGGCTGGACCCGGCCTCCCCGTCCCTCCAGCGGTACCGTCCCCTCGTTTCCTGTCTCCTCGTTTCCCCCAACCCCCGATCGATCCATGAAACGCACCTCACGCCCCCACCTCCTCCGCGGACTGCTCGTCGTGCTCGGGCTGGCCATTGGCACCGGCTCGATCGCCGGCTGTGGAGGCAGCCCCGACGCTCCGGAATCCCCCGCGATGCCCGATGGGGGAGCGGAGACGCAAGACGACCACGACCATGATGGCGATCACGATTCCGCCGCGGGGCATGTGCACGACGACCACCCGCCCCACGGACCGAACGGCGGGCACCTTCTGGGTTTGGACGATGGTGAGATGGAGGTCGAGGTCGCCTTCCGTGAGGACGACAACCAGGTGATTGTCCACTTCAGCCCGGAGGCGGCGGAGTCGGTGACCAAGGTCGAAATGCGGTACCAGGTGGAGGACCAGGAGCCGATGACCTTTGAGTTGACCCCCGATGAGTCGCTCGGCGAACATGCCTACCAGGTTGCCAGCCCGGAATTGCTGACGGCGGTTCAGATCGGCGAAGCGGCGGGGGTCCAATTGATCGTGACCACGCCGGAGGGCGAGTCGACCGGGGACGTTACCTACGTCGACCACTGAAGCCCTACTGACTCATTGATTCTCAGGCCCGCCGGCGACCCCAGTGGGCGTTTTCCCGTTCGGAAGTTTTTCCTTTGCGCCGCACCCAGATTCGAAATGTTGTCATCATCGCCCACGTCGACCACGGCAAGACCACCTTGGTCGATTGCCTGTTGCGGCAAAGCGGCCAATTCCGCGACGCCGAGCTGAAGGGGGAGCGGATCCTGGACTCCAACGACCTGGAGCGCGAGCGGGGGATCACGATACTGTCGAAGAACATCGCCCTGCCGTATCGGGATGTGAAGATCAACCTGATTGACACCCCTGGCCACGCTGACTTCGGCGGGGAGGTCGAGCGGGTGGTGAAGATGGCCGACGGGGCCTTGGTGTTGATCGATGCCGCGGAGGGTCCGAGGCCTCAAACCCGGTTCGTGCTCGATAAGGCCTTGCAGGCGGGGGTCCGGCCGATCGTCGTTGTGAACAAGATCGATCGCCCAGACGCTCGCCCGGCCGAAGCCCTCGACGAAGCCCTGGAGCTGCTGGCGGAACTGGGGGGCGAAGAGCAACTCGACACCGCCGCCTACATCTTCGCCAGCGCCAAGGAGGGATACGCGACGACGGATCCGGCCCAGTCGACCACAGACATGCGGCCGCTCCTCGATCTGCTCGTCGACTGCCTCCCCGGCCCCGATGTCGACGCCGAGGCGCCGCTGCAGATGCTGGTCACCACGCTTGACTGGAACGAGTACGTCGGCCGGATCGCGGTGGGGCGGATCGAGTCAGGAACGATCCTCAGTGGGCAAACGGTCGACCTGCATCAACGGAGCGGCGTCCGCAAACAAAAGGTCGCGGGGCTGTACGTCTTCGACAATCTCGGCCGGGCGCCCACCGACTCGGCCGGGGCCGGCGACATCGTGGCGATCGAAGGTTTGGCCAGCATCGAAATTGGCGACACGATCACCTTGCCGGAGTCGGGCCAGGCGCTGCCGCGACTGCGAATCGACGAGCCGACTCTGGAAATGGTCTTCAGCGTCAATTCCTCTCCGATGGTGGGACGCGAAGGGAAGTACGTCACCACGCGGCAACTGAAGGCCCGGCTGGAGAAGGAACTGGAGCGGGACGTGGCGTTGCGGGTCGAGATGGTCGAAGGGACCGAGGCTTACGCGGTTCGCGGGCGGGGCGTATTGCACTTGGCGATCTTGGTCGAGACGATGCGGCGGGAGGGTTTCGAGCTGAGCGTTGGCAAGCCGCGGGTGGTCTACAAACAGATCGATGGCAAGTGGCACGAGCCGTTTGAAACGTTGACGGTCGAGGTCCCCACCGAGGCGATGGGCCCGGTGATGGAACTGGTGGGACACCGCCGGGGTCAGGTCTCCGAGATCCAACAGCGCGGGGAGTACACGCTGCTGCAGTTCGTGATCCCGTCCCGAGGCTTGATCGGGTTGCGGACGCGGTTGCTCAATGCGACCCGGGGCACCGCGATCATCACGCATCGCTTCGAGAGCTATCGGCCGGCTGAGGGTGAGGTGCCCCGCCGCGCCAACGGCGTTCTGATCTCGATGGTCAGCGGCAAAACGATCCCCTTCGCCATGTTCTCCCTGCAGGACCGCAGTGAGCTGCTGGTCCGCCCCGGAACGGAGGTCTATGAAGGGATGATCGTGGGGGAGAACTGCCGCGAAAACGACATGACCGTGAACCCCTGCCGTGAAAAGAAGTTGACCAACATCCGCGCCGCGGGCAGCGACGAGAACGTGATCCTGAAACCACCCCGCGATCTCTCGCTTGAGGTGGCCTTGGAGTACATCGAGGAGGACGAGTTGGTCGAGGTCACTCCCGAGAGCATTCGTCTCCGCAAGCTGTTGCTCAAAGAGGCCGATCGGCGGCGGACCCAACGTTCAGCCTGATCAGGCGGCCCCGCGCTCGATCAGGTCGTCGGCGGTGTGGCGTCATCGCCAATGTCGTGCTCGGTGATGATGCGAAACCCCTTTTCCCGCAAGGTCTGCATCGCCAACTCGATGTTCTCGACCATGATCGCCACCGCCGGTTGCCCGTGCGGCCGAACCAGCAGGGGGTAGGCCTGGATGATGTTCAGCTCCGCCTGCAACAGCGCCGTACAAACTCGCAGCAGTGGTTGTTGGCCGTCGGGGAGCTCAACCCCCACGAGATCGCTCTCGATGATCGCCAAGCCGCTTCGCTCTAAAATTTCTCGGCCGCGATCGGCATCACTGACGATAAAGCGGACAAACGCGCACTCGGCCGCGTCGTTGATCGACAACGCTGCGACTCGGATTCCCGTCCCCTCAAAACGCTTGACGACCTCCAACAGCTGGCCGACACGGTTTTCAAGAAAAATGGTGAACTGGCGAATCGCCGGGAAGTCACGTCCCCGTGCGGTTTCAAACTCGGTTCCGGATCCCATGCTCATATGGTGGCCTCCTAAGTCGCCAAGTGTAGGATTCACAACCACCCAGGGTCAATTCGAGGGAACGCAAGTTTCCCGCCGATGCCCCCGCTCGACCCGGGAGCTCCCCATCCCAATCCGCGACGACAAGGGCCGCAGGCCGTGAAACGCGCCAACCCCACCGAGCCGCTGACAACAACCTTTCACACGCAGATCCGCGTCAGCTATCACGAAACCGACGGCCAGCGGCGGGTCCATCATGCGAATTACCTGAACTATTTCGAGCGGGGACGCGTCGAGATGCTGCGTGATGCCGGTTTGAGCTACAAGGAATTCGAGCAACAGGGGCGGATGCTGGTCGTCTCGGAAATGAACGTTCGCTATTACGCTCCGGCCGAATTTGATGACCTGCTGACCCTGACCACCGAGCTGATCGACGCCGGCAAGGTGCGACTGCGGCACCGCTATAGGATCGAACGCGGCGAGCAGCTTCTCGTCGAAGCGGAATCCACCATCGCCTGCATCGATCCGCAGGGGACCCCGACGCGTCTGCCGGAGCCCTTGCGAGGCTATTCGTCATCAAGACCGCCGGTGCCGGCCTCGGACGACCGGCCTTGAGTCCAGTGGCGGAGCGCCTCCAGCCGTTCTTGGCCACGCTGGTAGTAGGCCTCCCCGAGCGAGCTCAGATGTTTTGCGGCCCGGGCTTCATAACGCTGCTGGCCCGCCGCGGTCTGGCGGATCCAACCCCAATCCTCGATGCGGTCGGCCAAGGCCGCGGCGATCCGCTGATGACCAGGGATGGTGGGGTGGACATGATCGACGAACCATTCGGGATCGGGCAGGCCGTCGGGGATCGCGATCCCCGAGACCGACCGTGTGTCGAACAGGGATCGGACGTCGATGTACGGAACTCGCTCCTCTTCGGCCACCTGCCGCACCGAGTCGGCGATCCGGGAGGTCGCCCGCAGCGGACAGACATCGTGATCTCGGGCAGCGGTCAAATGCCACACGATCTGTTCCCGCGAGCCCGGCTGCCCCTGGGTGATCTGCGAGTGGAGCAGTGTGCCGAGAACGAAATGGCCGCCGGCGTGCTCCAGATCAAGCCGCAAACAGCGCCGACAGGCAGCCAGCCGCGCCGCGTCGGACAGATCCGAATCGCCGGCCGCCTCCCACACGGTGTCGAACTCAGCACGCTGCGAGGCGGACAACCCCGCGTCGGCCTCGATCTTGAACGGCGGCGTGTTGACAAGATCACTTGCCGGGATGCAGAGGATCAGCGGCACGCCCGCCCGCTTGATAACCGTCACCATCTGCCGCAGCGACTGCTCGAACTGCCGCTCGATCCGCCGCCGGGATTCCGCGTCCCGCCGATAGCGATCCAGCCCCCCGGCGTGGTCGAGCAGCGCGTCCACCTCGGCAGGCAATCCCGGGTTTGCTTCCGGCCCAACATTCCCCGGCGGCCCAACATCCCCCGGCGGCTCAGCATTCCCCGGCGGCTCAGCATTCCCCGGCGGCTCAGC
>CAYWXT010000082.1:16008-20772 GCA_964462125.1 uncultured Pirellulaceae bacterium
CATCCCCCGGCGGCTCAGCATTCCCCGGCGGCTCAGCATTCCCCGGCGGCTCAGCATCCCCCGGCGGCTCAGCATTCCCCGGCGGCTCAGCATTCCCCGGCGGCTCAGCATCCCCCGGCGGCTCAGCATTCCCCGGCGGCTCAGCATTCCCCGGCGGCTCAGCGGGCGTCGCAGGCTCGCTCCACCGTCGCCGGAGCCAACGCACCGTCTGCAACTTCGAGCCCAACCGGTTGAGCAAGCGGGGGATCCGGCCCATCGAACGAACCTGCTGGTAACTGCGATCCTCCAGGAACTCGTTGTGACCGGTGTAGAGTACGATCGCGTCGGGCTCATGCTGCAGGACCTCCTCCAGGATCTTGGCGACGCGGTAGCTGGCGTAGGAAACGCCGCCGCAATTGATCACCTCGAATCGGCTTTCGACCTCGCTTGCCGCCAGCCGCAACTGGAGCCAGGTCGAAAAGGCGGTCTCCGGGGCATAGGGACGACCCTGGACGGTCGATCCACCGAGGACAAAGATCCGCCGCGTCCCTTCAGGTTTGACCGCAGCGAAACTTGCGGGGCGAAAAAAGTTCATCCGCTCCGCCGGAATCTCCCAGCGATCATCCTCCGGAACGAACTCGAACAGCGGTTGCGACTGATGCCAGCTGGCGACTGGGTCGAGATCGACCGCCCCGGCATCGGAATCGTCGAACCACCGCAACCCCAACTCCAACAGGAGAAAGGGGAGCACGACGAGGGCGACGGCCAGCCAACGAAACGCCCGCTGCCGCCCGGCGGAACGGATGGCCGCCGAAGAGGATGCGTCCGATGACATGCGTGTGGTAACTTCGTCGGTCACGTTTCGTTTCCGGCGGCAGAGTCGATTCCGGCGGGAAAATCACCGATGGAAAATCGCCCCATGGGCCAACATTTATTTTTGACCGGATATCGGGGGACGGGCAAATCGTCGGTCGGCGCGATCCTGTCCACACATCTCGGCTGGCCGTTGGTGGACCTGGACGACAAAGTCCAGCGTGATGGTGGCCAGAGCATCACCGAAATGTTCCGTGCCGGCGGCGAGGAATTGTTTCGCCAGCGGGAGTCGGCCGCGTTGGCGGCGGTGGTCGAGCAACCGCGCTGCGTGGTCGCTTTGGGAGGCGGTGCCATTGTACGGGAATCCAACCGCCAGCTGATCCGCACCCACGGCGATTGCTTTTGGCTCGACGCAGATCCCGAAACGCTTGCGGCCAGGATCGAAGCCGATGCGAGAACCGCCGACCAGCGGCCTGCGCTCACCGCCTTGCCCCGGGCGGACGAAGTTCACGCAATCCTTCAGCAACGCCGGCCGCTGTACCAGGCCGCCGCCGACCACCGGATCGACACGACCCACAAGAGTGTGCCGCAGGTGGCCGATGAAATCCTCGCCATTGTCCGCGGCCGATCGGGCTTTTGCCAAACGCCCTCCTCCCGTTAAGCTTGCCGCTGATATTGGTGTTCGTTTCGTAACCGTACCATGGTTGGCCTGAGAAGGGACGCGTCGTGTTTGTTGCCGCTTCAACGGAGTGTTGGCCTGAGCAGAGTCTACCAGCCGTGGTGGAGGTCTTGCGTGACCTCGACTTCACCGCCGTGGAGATCGCGATTCACGAATCGGGACATCACACGCGGCCAAGCGAGTTGATCCCCGATCCCGAACGCGCCGTGCAGATCCTCCGCCACTCCCACCGCATGGAGATCTCCGGCTACAGCATTGAACTCGGGTCCCGGGGCGAGGCGCACTACGAGGACTTCAAAACGCTTTGCCGCATCGCCAAGACGACGAAAGTGGTCAACCTGACCGTCCCCTCCGCCGAACTCGGCACCCCGTTCAACGAGGAGGTCGAGCATCTGAGGAAGCTGGTTGATATCGCAGAAACCGAAGGGGTGCGGGTGGCGGTCAAGTGCCAACTTGGTTGCCTCAGTGAAGACCCCGACACCTTGATGGTGCTGTGCAACAACGTCGACGGATTGGGGATCACGCTCGACCCCAGCGTCTACGTCGCCGGGCCGTCGAAGGCGAACAACATCGAGAAGATCTTGAAGTTCGTCTACAACGTGCATCTCCGCGATTCACGCCCCGATCAGTTTCAAGTCAGTGTCGGGCAGGGCGAAATCGACTACGGAAAATTGGTGACCCAATTGGAGCGGGAAAAATACAACCGGGCGTTGACGATCCATATGGCCCCGCTGGAGGGCTTCGATCACCGGGTGGAACTGCGAAAGTTGCGGCGACTGTTGGAAACGCTGGTCTAAGTACATCCGTCCCGCCGGGCCGGATCGTCACCGCACTCGCTACACTCCGTTTTGGGCATCTGGCCTCCGAGCATCGACCCTATGGATCACCAAACACCATTTCTCGCGGCCGAGAGCGCCTCGCCCTCCCGCAGGGGATCGATGGCGCCGGCGCTGGCGTATGGCCGGCACCGGGGACCAGCTCGCCGAGGATCACGGATCGCCGCGGTCGCCGTCACGCTCTACCAAGACGCCGGTGGCCAGTGGATGCTCCCACTCACCCTGCGTCCCGATGCGATCACGCACCATGCCGGCCAAATTTCCCTGCCTGGCGGCCGGTTGGAACCGGGGGAGACCAATGAGGAGGCAGCGGTGCGGGAGTTTGAGGAGGAACTGGGGATCCGGCCCTCCATCCGGCAGCGGTGCGGCGAACTCTCGACGCAGTTTGTCCACGCCAGTGACCACCGAGTCCATCCGGTGGTGCTGGTGATCGAACCGCCCCGTACCCCTTGGCAGCCTGATCCGGCCGAAGTGGACGAGGTGATCGAACTTCCGTTGGCAACGCTGCTGAACCCGGGTGCGCGGTTCGAGACGGTCCAGCGCAAACCGTTGGTTCGTGATGGCCGAACGGTCGACGAACTCACATTTCGCACCCCCGCCTTTCAAATTCATCCTCGCCCGATCTGGGGGGCGACCGCAGTCATCTTGGACGAGTTGCTCAGGCGGTTGCAATTGGCCCCTCCTTTGCACAACCTGCAGGCGGAGTCGTAGTGGACTGCCACGAATGTCGACGTCGACACGTGAACGTCGATCAAATTGACACATCTCGGCGGTCCTTTACAATTTCGGGCCACACGAACGTACGATTTCGGGCCGCCTGAACGCCCATTGCACCGCGACCAACCACACGCTCGGCCACCGCCGAGCCTGCCACCTAGAGGAAATAACGATGGCCTCCGACGCAGTGAAAGAATTCAACGACGACAATTTTGACGCCGAAGTGCTGCAAGCGGACGGCGTCGTGCTGGTCGATTTCTGGGCGCCCTGGTGTGGTCCCTGCCGCCAGATCGCGCCGATGATCGACGAACTGGCCGGCTCCAATCCCGATGTGAAAATCGGCAAGGTGAACATCGACGATAACCCGGGGGCAGCCCAGCGATTTGGGATCAACAGCATCCCCACACTGTTGCTGTTCAAGGGAGGCGAAGTCGCCGAAAGCTTCGTCGGCGTGCGTCCCAAAACGGCCCTGCAAGAAGCCCTCGACTCGGCCGTTAGCGCCTAGGTGCTGGCGGAAAACGCGTTGGCACACCCAATCAGTCGTCGGTCGTGCTGGCGAAACCGGCGACGGCGTGCCCGCCCACCTTCCGCGGCGGCAGGACAAGGTCGTTTAGCGTATCGAAATTCTGAGACGCTAGGCGATCAAGTCGTGCAGCACATGGCCGTGGACGTCCGTCAGACGAAAGTCGCGGCCTTGAAAGCGGAAGGTCAGCCGCTGGTGATCGAGTCCCAACAGGTGCAGCAACGTCGCCTGCAGGTCGTGCACATGCTTCGGTTTCTCGGTCGCTCCGAGTCCGAGATCATCGGTTTCTCCATGGATCAGCCCGGAGCGAAAGCCGCCGCCGGCGACCCACATGCTGTAGGCGTCGATATGGTGGTCACGGCCGGTCGTCTCGCGGACTTCACCCATCGGCGTGCGACCGAATTCGCCTCCCCAAACGACGATTGTGTCATCCAGCAACCCGCGACGCTTGAGATCTTTCACCAGCGCCGCGGTCGGGCGGTCCACCTCTTGGCAAATCGCCGGCAGGTGCTCCTCCAAATTCTCGGTCGGACCGCCGTGGTGATCCCAGTTGGTGTGATAAAGCTGGACAAACCGAACTCCTCGCTCGACCAAGCGGCGGGCCAGCAGGCAGTTGTTGGCGTAGGAGGGCTTGTCCGGGGTGGCGCCATAATCGTCGAGCGTCCGCTGACTTTCGTCGGAAATGTCCATCAACTCCGGCGCGCTGCTCTGCATCGCGTAGGCCATCTCATAGGCCGCGATTCGGGTTTCGATCTCCGGATCCCCGACCACGTCGAGATGTTGCCGGTTGAGCGACGTGACCGTGTCGACGAAATCGCGTTCCTGCTCGCGGCGCACCCCCTCCGGGCTGGTCAAGTTCAAGATCGGATCCGCGCCGCTGCGAAACGGCACCCCTTGGTAGGTCGTGGGGAGGAATCCACTGGACCACAGCGCCGAGCCGGCTCGAGGGCCGCGGGGGCCCGACTGCAGGACGACGAACCCCGGCAGATCGCTCGACTCGCTGCCGATCCCATAGGTCACCCAAGACCCCATGCTGGGGCGACCCGGCTGGGGAGCACCACTGTTGACAAACAACTTGGCCGGGCCGTGGTTGAACACGTCCGACTTCAAGCCGTGGAGCCAGCAGACGTCGTCGACGATCTCGGCGTGATGCGGCAACAGATCGCTGATCTCCTGCCCACACTCGCCGTACCGCCGGAACGTTTGAGGACTTCCCA
>CAYWXT010000083.1:0-20749 GCA_964462125.1 uncultured Pirellulaceae bacterium
TGGATCGCCGATTTCGCCGAGGAGTCGGTTCGTATCGACGCGGACCTGTACGACGTGTTATTAGCGTACCAACAGCTTCGGCGACCGGACGCCGCTTGACCGCGGCACGCACCGAGGCTGTTCGTCCAACCACCATCCGCGACGTAGCCGAGGACCGAAGCGATGCGTTCGATCGCCGTGATCAATCAAAAAGGAGGCGTTGGCAAAACGACCTCCGCCGTGAATCTGTCCGCCGCTTTGGCCACCGCGGGCAAGCGGGTCTGTCTGATCGACTTGGATCCTCAGGCCCACGCATCGCTGCATCTGGGCATCACTGCACTCGATGACGAGCCGAGCATGTACGAAGTGCTTTGCGGCAACGCCTCGATACACCAAGCCCGGCGGCGGGTTTCCGAGACGCTGTCGGTCCTTCCCGCCAACCTCGACTTGGCTGCCGCAGAGATGGAACTGGCCGGGGAGGTCGGCCGCGAGATGATCCTTCGCGACAAGCTCCGCGAAGACGATGAGTCGTTCGATTATCTCGTTCTGGATTGCCCGCCCAGTCTCGGCGTGTTGACGGTCAATGCCCTGGTCGCGGTGCATGAAGTCTTCCTGCCGCTGCAGCCCCATTTTTTGGCCCTGCACGGGTTGAGCAAACTGCTGCGGACGATCGAGGTCGTTTCCCGGCGGCTCAACAATGACCTGAGGCTGTCGGGTGTCGTGCTCTGCATGTATGACTCGAACACCCGCTTGGCGGCCGAGGTCAGCAGCGATATCGACGATTTCTTCACCGCCGGCAAGGGCTCCCGACAGCTGCTGCAACGGGCCAAGTTCTTCGACACCCGCGTTCGCCGCAACATTCGATTGGCGGAAGCCCCCAGCTTCGGTCAATCGATTTTCCAGTACGCCCCGGACAGCAACGGCGCGGCGGACTACCATGCCCTTGCCGCCGAGGTGCTCGAACAGGAACAGGCGGCCGCGACGCCAGAAGTGGCAACCCGCTTCGCTGCCTGAATGCGAAACGCGACCACGACGTGCAGGCCGTGGGGAACGTCCAGGCATTGTCACGGCCCGGCGGGACGGACGTACCTTGAGACGGCGGTGGTTCGTTTCAAAACAGACGGTTGACGCCGTTGAGCGCCGCCACCCGGTAGGCTTCGGCCATGGTGGGATAGTTGAACGTGGTCTCGATGAAGTATTTGATCGTGTTCTGCCCCGGCGGTTGGCTCATGATCGCCTGGCCGATATGAACGATCTCCGAGGCGTTGGCACCGAAGCAGTGGACGCCCAACACTTCCATCGTCTCGCGGTGAAACAACAGTTTCAGCATCCCGGTCGTTTCGCCCGAGATCTGGGCGCGGGCCAAACTTCGAAATTGAGCCTGACCGACCTCGTAGGGGACACAGGCCTCGGTCAGTTCCCGTTCGTTCGGACCAACCGAACTGATTTCAGGGGTGGTATAGATCCCGGTCGGAATGTCACTGATGCGTAGATTCCCTTCGGCCTGGCCGAGTAGGTGCATCGCGGCAGCGCGCCCCTGCGTGTAGGCGGCGCTGGCGAGGGAGGGAATGCCGATCACATCCCCCACGGCGTAGATGTGCGGCGTGGCGGTCTGAAACTGTTCGTTCACCGCAAGCTGGCCCCGCTCGTTGGGCTCCAGCGAAACGTTGCCCAGTCCCAGATCGTCGGTGTTCCCGGTCCGCCCGTTGGCCCACAGGAAGACGTCGGTCTTGAGACGCTTGCCGCTGTTGAGGTGCAAGATCACGCCATCGTCGGTCGCATCGATATGATGCATCGATTCGTTGTGCCGGATGATCACGCCTTGGTCGCGGAGGTGATACGAGAGGGCGTCGATGATCTCGTCGTCGAGGAACTCCAACAGTTTCGATCGGGTGTTGACGAGATTCAGCTTGATCCCCAAGGAGCGAAACATCGATCCATACTCAGTCCCAACCACACCGGCCCCGTAGATCGTCATCGAGGAGGGTTTTTGCTGCATCCGCAGGACCGTGTCGCTGTCAAAGATTCGAGGGTGGGTAAAGTCGACCGTCGGCGGCCGATAGGGGCGCGAGCCGGCGGCGAGCACGAAATATTTCGCCCGAATGGGCTCGCCGCCGTCGATCGAGACCGAATGCTCATCGATGAACCGGGCTTGACCGCGATACACGGGGACGTCGTTGCGGTCATAGAATGACTGCCGCATGGCGACTTGGCGGCCGATGATCGTCTCTGTCCCCCGGTGCAATTGTTCCATCGTCGGGCTCATCGAGACCCCCATCTCCCGCAGCGTCGGGTTCCGCAGCGCCTGCATCGTGGCCGTGATGGAATACCGCAGCGCCTTGCTGGGAATCGTCCCCCAATGGGTGCAGCCGCCGCCGATTTGTCGATACCTTTCCGCCACCGCGACCCGTAGCCCCCCTTTTGCGGCCTGCATCGCCGCCCCTTCGCCGCCCGGACCGGTGCCGATCACGAACAGGTCAAAATCGAAGTCGGTATCGTGCTTGGAATCATTCACGGTGAGGCACTTCCTGGGAACGGGAGGAGGGTTTGCCGGCTGTCCGGTCGGCATGTCGCACAACTGGTTTTTACGATCTTGCCGGTCTGCGTCCAGACCGATCCCGAAACGCAGTTTGGGCCCTGGCCGGGTCATGTGGCAGCCAAATGCTGTTCGACCGCGGCGCGGGCTCCGTAAGCAACGCTCGGTCAATTAGTGGCGGATTTGGGGTGATGCAACGTCATTCCATATGGCTCTTCCGCGGTTTTAGTGGCTCGCGGGCTGTCGTCCGCGAGGTTTTTTTCAGGCATCGCTGCGATGTCCGAATGGTGAATGAAGTACACCGAGCGATGCCAGGTGAAGCGGAGGCGGGCACTACCCTCAAGGAACCACCTTGTGGCGCCCCCCATTGGGACCAATCGCAGATTGACTGCCTTCACGACCCACCGCAGCGACTGAAGGCACCCCAAGCGACGGTTCCTCGGAATCATTCGGTCACTTGTGACCTGCGGCGGCCGAGGAGCAACCTGCCGAGGAATAGCCTGGTCTGCGATGCGCCGAAGGTGCTTCGTGTTTGCCGGCGGAGGACTCTCTCCAGCTTGTCCGCGCTCGCACGCATCCCCACTTCGGACATCGCAGTCATGCCTCCAAAACCTGCATCCTGGACAGTTGCCACGAAACTCGTGGAAGAGCTCCAAAGGTTCGGGGCGAGAATTCGAATCCAACCAATCCACCCGATCGGACACGATCCTGCGACACTAATTGACCGAGCGTTGCTAAGTTGTGTTCCCTCCACAGATCGTTTCGGCGCCCCTCGTTTCCTGTCGGCCTCTCCGAATCCGGGTAAACTTGCCTTGCGGATTTTGCTCCACCGATGAGGACCCCCACCATGCTGCCCACCCGCCGGTCGCGCCATCATCTCTCCCGCCGTGATCTCGTCCGCCTCGGCGGCCTCGGTTCGCTCGCAATGCTGCCGACGAGCTCTCTTCGGGCCGCCGATCGTGAACCGTTGAACCGTTATCCCCGGATGGTGCACGAGTGGTACGTCCGTCGAGTGCGGGAGATCCAAGCGAGGCGTCTGCGACGGCTCGAAGGACTGCAATCCCGCGAAGAGGCCGAAGCGTATGTGCGGTCGGTAAAGGATCGGATTCGCCGCTCATTCGGCCCCGAACCGGAGCGAACGCCGCTCAACCCCCAAGTGACCGGAGTCATCGAGCGTGACACCTACAGAATTGAAAACGTGATCTTCGAGAGTCGCCCCGGCTTTCCCGTCACGGCGAATTTGTACCTGCCGAAGGGGCGCGATCGGCCGGTGCCCGGCGTCGTTGGCAGCTGCGGCCATTCAACCAACGGCAAAGCGGCCGCATCGTACCAGTCGTTCTCGCAAGGCTTAGCGAAACTCGGCTACGCGTGTCTGATCTACGATCCGCTTGGCCAGGGAGAACGGCTTCAATACCCCGACGACGACCTCGACTCCCGCATCGGTGTCGGCGTGCGGGAGCATCTCTACGCAGGGAACCAACAATTCCTGGTTGACGAGTTTCTGGGCATGTGGCGGGCTTGGGACGGGATCCGGGCCCTCGATTATCTGCTCACCCGTCCCGAAGTCGACCCGGATCACGTCGGCATCACGGGCAACTCCGGTGGCGGCACGATGACGACCTGGCTGTGCGGCGTCGAGTCCCGTTGGACCATGGCCGCCCCGAGCTGCTTTGTCACCAGCTTCCGCCGTAACTTGGAAAACGAGTTGCCGGCCGACACGGAGCAATGCCCACCCAAGGCGATCGCGTTGGGGCTCGACCATGAAGATTTCCTGGCTGCGATGGCTCCCAAGCCGGTGATCATCCTGGCCAAAGAGCGCGACTACTTTGACGTTCGCGGAACCGAGGCTGCCTACGAGCGGCTCCGCCGGCTCTACAGTTTGCTCGGTCACGAAGAGAACGTACAGCTGTTCGTCGGCCCGACCCCCCACGGCTATTCGATCGAAAACCGCGAAGCGATGTATCGCTGGTTCAACCGAGTGACCGAGGTTTCCGACGCGACTGAGGAGCCGGAGATCGAGATTGAGGAGGACGAAACGCTGTGGTGCACCCCACAGGGCCAGGTCGCCACACTGGAGGGGACGCGGACGGTGTTCAACTTCACCCGCGACACGGCAGCCGAGATGGAGAAGGAGCGGGCGAACCCGCAAGGCGATTCCCTCCGCTCAGCCGTCTCCCAGGTCCTGCAATTGCCGGAACGTCCGGCCGACCCGCCCGAGTACCGCATCTACCGGCACCTCGGCAGCCGTGACTATCCGTCTCCCCACGCGATCGCCTACTCGGTGGAATCCGAACCGGGAATCCACGCGATCGTCTACCGGATGACCGAGCAGCGTTGGCACTCCCGGCCACCCCGGGCCGAGGAGGACTCTCCGCAAGCGATCCTGTATGTCGCGCACCGGTCGAGCGACGACGAGTTGCGGAGCGAACCGTTGCTGAAGGAACTCCGCGAGGACCACCCGCAAACGCCGCTGTTCACCTGTGACGTCCGCGGCATCGGCGAGTCCCAGCCCGATACCTGTGGCCCCGGCTCGTTCCTGAATCCCTACGGCAGCGATTACTTCTACGCCATCCACGCCTTGATGCTCGATCGCCCCTACGTCGGCCAGAAAACGTTCGATGTGTTGCGGGTCATCGACTGGTTGAAAGGCACCGGTCACCGCCAGATTCACCTGGTCGGCAAGGGCTGGGGGGCGTTACCGGCAACCTTTGCCGGGGTGCTGGCCGACAGCGTCGCGCGGGTGACGCTCAAGAACGCGCTGACCTCCTACGACAGCATTGCCCGCAGCGAGTCGTACGATTGGCCCCTGGCGGCATTGGCTCCCGGCGTCCTCCGCCACTTCGACCTGCCCGACTGTTACCAGCTCCTGCAGCAACAGAAGCAGCTGCGGCAGATCGAACCGTGGGGACCGGGGGCCGCGGGGTGAACCGTGTCGTTCCCCGGTCTGCCTCCCCAAAGGTGTCTACCAAATCCGTACGCGCTGGTCGGGCGGTAGATAGAGTGACGCCTCTTCCGGGATCTCAAACGCGTCGTACCAGGCGTCCATGTTGCGAACGATTCCATTGACGCGGGACTCACTGGGACTGTGCGGGTCGACGATCAGCCGGCGTCGCAGTTCCTGCTCACGATAGAGCCGCCGCCAGATCTGGGCCCAGCCGAGAAAGAATCGCTGGTCCCCGGTCAGTCCGTCGATGACCGGAGCCTCTTCGCCCTGGAGTGAGATCTGGTAAGCCTCGTAAGCGATGCTCAATCCCCCGAGGTCACCGATGTTTTCCCCGAGTGTCAACTCACCATTGACGGTCCTATCGTCCACCGGTTCAAACCCGTTGTATTGGCCGACGAGTCCCTCGGCGCGGCGTTCGAACTCGGTGCGGTCCGTTTCGGTCCACCAATTTCGCAGCGTCCCTTTGCCGTCGTATTTGCTCCCCTTGTCATCAAATGCGTGGCTCAGTTCATGGCCGATCACCGCGCCGATCGCGCCGTAGTTGACCGCGTCGTCAGCGGCGAGATTGAAGAACGGGGGTTGCAAAATCGCGGCGGGGAAGACGATTTCGTTCATCGTCGGGTTGTAATAGGCGTTGATCGTCTGTGGCGTCATGTGCCACTCCTGGCGGTCAACCGGTCCGCCCAACTTGTTCAAGTCTCGCTCGTACTCAAACTTCGCCGCGGCCAGCTGGTTCAGCGCCAGGGGCTGCTTCTTGATCGTCAGCGGCTCGTAGTCCTTCCAGCGATCGGGGTAACCGATCTTGGTGGTGATCATCGCAAGCTTTTCCTTCGCCTGCCTCTGCGTCCCGTCGCCCATCCACTCCAGAGCGCCGATTCGCTTCTCGAAGGCGCGCTCCAGATTCTCGACGAGCTCATTCATCCGCTCCTTGGCTTCCGGGGCGAAATGCTCGTCCACATAGAGCTGGCCGACGAGTTCCCCCAACACGTCGCCCGTGATGCCCACGGCCCGCTTCCAGAGCGGCTCCTGCTCTGTGATCCCACTTAGCGCCGTTGCATGAAAATCGAAATGGCGTCGTTCAAGCGGTTCGTGGAGACTTGAGGCATAGGCGTTGAGCACGCGAAACGTCAGGTAGTCCCGCCAGGCGTCCAGCGACGTTTCGTCGAACAATTCGCCCAACGTTTCGAGGTAGGAGGGTTGCCGGACGATGAAGGCTTCCCGCTGGCCAAAGCCAGCCGCCTCGGCGAATTCAGGCCAAGGGAACCCCGCCAGCGTCTCCGCAATCGCGTCGCTGGGCTGCCGGTTGTAGGTCTTCACCGGGTCCCGGTTCTCGGTCTTGGTCCAGTGCCCGGCGGCGAGTGCCGTTTCGATTGCGACCACCCCTTTCGCTGCCGTTTTCGAGTTGTCATGCCCCGTGGCGTCCAACAGGTCAGCGACGTACTCCGTCAGTTTCGTACGCAGTTCGCGATACCGCTCGTCATCGTCCAGGTAATAGTCGCGGTCGGGCATCGTCAGACCCGATTGGGTGAGGTAGACCGTATACTGCTCGCTGTTTCGCGCATCGACCGAAACATAGGGGGCAAACGGCCCGTGGACCCCCACCCGCGCCAGTTCGGCCATGGCCGCCGCGAGCTGATCGGCCGAGTCGATCTCCGCGATTCGATCAAGCAACGGGCGAATCGGATCCAAACCCGCGTCGTTGCGAGTCTCGATGTCGATCACACTGCGGTACAGGTCACCGACCTTTTGCGTCGCAGTTCCCGGCTCACCGGAGGCCTCCGCCGCGGTCTCGATCAGATCCCGGACCTGCTCTCGGGTCCGGTCATCGAGCACGGTGAAGATCCCATAATCCGACTTGTCGGACGGTATCTCCGTGTCGTCGAGCCACTTCTCGTTGGCGTACAGGTAAAAGTTTTCGCCCGGGAGAACCGATTCGCTGAACAAGGAGCGATCGATTCCCGACTCCTTCGGGGCGGTGGACCCGGAATCAGCGGCGGCGGCCGCCGCGAAGCAGGTCGACAGCGCGAGGATCGGAAGGACAGATTGGAAGCAGGGTTTCACGGCAATCGGCTCGTCGTTCATCGGGGAAGGGGTTGGACCAGGTGTGTGCATGGACCATGTGTGTACGTGTGCAGCAGGAGGGGTCTCCGCCGCATGGTAACGAGACCGCACTGGTTTTTCATCCGCGGCTGGGTCACCGCCACGTTTGGCACCAATCCGCGGTTTTTAGCCCGCTGCGGATTCGCCATTCCCGCAACTCGGTCAACAGTCGCTCCCGTGGCTCCGCGGCCGCGGGGGTGTCCCACAGATTGACCGATTCACCTGGATCGGCTTCCAGATCGAACAGCTGGCCGTACGGTTCGTCGAGAAAATGAACCAGCTTATGGGTCGGGTCGCGGACCATCGTCATGAACTGGCAACCGGTCAGAATTGCGTCGCGGGCCTGTTCACAGTAGACGAAATCGCGGCCGCGAAAGCTGGCTTCGGGATCGAAGGCATCGACCAGCGAAATCGCCTCGAAATCCGTTGGAACGTCCACGCCTGCCCACTCCAGGATGGTCGGGCCGAGATCCATCAGTTGGACCAACCCGTCGACCGAGCGTCCACCGGCAATGCGTCCTGGGGCCCACACGATCAATGGGACTCGAGTGATCTGCTCGTACATCGTCCATTTCTGGCTTTGCCCGTGATCGGTCAGGCAGTCGCCGTGGTCACTGGTGAAGACCACGATTGAGTTCTCGAGGTAGCCATTGCGTTCCAGCGCCGCGACGATCTCGCCAACCTTCTCGTCGATCATCGTGACATTGGCGAGGTAGTAGGCGCGCTGGCGGTGACGCTGCGCGGCGGTGGGATGCAGATCCATCACCACCGAATCGTGGTCGATCTCTTGATTGTGTTGGCGCAGTTCCTTCAACGGCGGGGGAAGGCTCTTCAGTTCCTCGTCCGTCACCGGCAGCAGCGGCAATTCCTTCCCCAGGTACCGTTGTGCGTAACGGGGCACCGGATCGTAGGGGGGATGCGGTCCCGGGAAGCCGATTTGCAGAAACAGGGGCTCCGTTTTCGGATAGGTGTCGATCCACCAGCGGGCCATGTCCCCGACGAAGTTGTCCGGATGGGTTTCTTCGGGAAGTTCCCAATCAAACGCACCGAGAGCAGTCGGGTAGTCCGCGCGTTTGCGGTACAGTTCCCGCTGCTGCTTGACAAGCCCGCGAAACCGCAGAGCCTTGTCCCATTCGTCGAAGTAGTACCGTCCCTCCAGGTAGCGATCCTTGTTCTCGACGACGTACCGTTCGTGGAAACCGAGCTCCGTCTGGTAGGGCCAGGTGTGCATCTTGCCGATGTTGGTGCAGTGATACCCGGCCTCGTTGAGCCGCTCGACCCAACTGCGCCGCCACGTGTCGGCGTTCTTGAGAATGCCGGTCGTGTGTGGAAAGTAGCCCTTAAACAAACTCGCCCGCGCCGCCGCACAGGAGGCCGCCGTCACGTGACACTGCTGGAACGTGACGCCCTCGCGGACGAGGCGATCCAGGTGGGGGGTCTCCAGGTGAGAAAAGCCCAACGCTGCAATCGTGTCAAACCGCTGCTGGTCGGTGATGATGAATATAATGTTGGGGCGGTTCACAAGTGGCATGCTCGGTGCTGGTGAGAATCCGGTAACGAGGGACAGGCAAAGATCCGTGGCCAAGCCCGGGCGACCCTATCGAATCGCGTCTTCCTCGACAACGGGGACGGTCCAAGCATTTCCGCGATCCGGCCCGGCGAAGGGGATGTACAATGGCCTATCCAACTGTTGAGTGAACCGTCATCCAGGTAGCAACGCCATGCAATTTGAAATCTCCAGCCTCCTCGGCGGTTTGGTGCTGGGAAGTTTACTGACCGCGGCCCTCGCCTTTCCCCGGGTGGGCCGCATCTTGGCACGACTCCTCTCGGTGTTGCTGTTCGTCGGCGGGATCGGCCTGATTGCTTGGGCAACCGGAGGGCTGATCCTCGGTTCTGACCTGACACCGTTCGTGATCGGCCAGGTCACAATTGCCGACACCTCGGATGCGATCGGCTGGGGCGCCGGGTTGCTCGCTGGCGGCATCCTGACGCTCATCCTGTCCACGCTCGGCCGCTGACGCCGTTCGGTGTTCTCCCTCCGGTTTCGATTTCTGCAGACCGACGGTTTGTCCGATATAACAGGCCACGGTAGCGGAACCGCCTCCTTTGCACAGGAAACGCAAGAACTCACGATGACCAAGTCGACGACTCCCCTATTGACTCCATGGACCGGTCCCTACGGAGGCGTTCCCCCTTGGGATGCCGTTCGCGTCGAGGACTTTGAACCGGCCTTCGATGTCGCTATCGAAGCGGCCGCGCACGAGATCGACGCGATTGCCAACAATCCGGAACCGCCAACGTTTGACAACACCATCGCTGCCTTCGAGCGGGCCGGCCGCGTGGTGGAGCGGTTGGAGGCGTTGTTCGGGGTGCATGCATCGAATTTGAACGTCGGCCCGGTCGGAGATATTGAACGGGCGGTGTTGCCGAAACTGTCGGAGTATGCCGACAGTGTCACACAAAACGGCGAGCTGTTCGAGCGGATCGAAGCCGTTTACCAGAGCGACGAGCTGAAGTCGCGGAGCGAGGCGGAGCAGCGTTTGGTGGAGGATCACTACAAGACGTTCGTCCGCAAGGGAGCGAAACTCGGCGGGGCGGACCAGGCCAAGCTGTCGCAGATGAATCAGCGCCTGGCGCGGCTGTTCACCGATTTCAACCAGAACGTGCTGGCCGACGAGAAAGGCTACGTCACCTGGATCGACGACGAAGAAGATTTGCAGGGCCTGCCCGAGAGTCTTGTCGAGGCGATGGCCTCAGCGGCCGAGGAGCGTGGTGGCAAGGCGAAGTGGGCCGTCACCAACACCCGCTCCTCGATGGATCCGTTCCTGACCTACGCCGACAACCGCGAACTTCGCGAGCAGGTCTGGCGGAACTACTACAGCCGCTGTGACAACGGCGACGAGGTGGACAACAACGCGATCATTACCGAAATCTTGTCGCTACGCCTCGCCCGAGCCCGTCTGCTCGGCTACGAGACCCATGCCCATTGGCGGATGGAGCCGACGATGGCCAAGACGCCTGAGAAGGCAATGGAGCTGATGCTCAAGGTCTGGCCCAAGGCGGTCGCTCGGGTCCGCGAGGAGGTGGCGGATATGCAGCAGATCGCCGATGCCGAGGAGGCTGGGATCACGATCGAACCATGGGATTACCGCTACTACGCGGAAAAAGTCCGCAAGACGAAATACGACCTCGATTTCAATGAAGTCAAGCCGTACCTGCAGCTGGAGAAACTCCGTGAGGGCATGATGTGGGTGGCCGAGGAGCTGTTCGGCTTGCAGTTTCAACCGATCACCGGCGTCCCGGTGTTTCACCCCGATGTGCGGGTTTGGAAAGTCACCGACAGCTCGGACCAGCCGGTCGGACTTTGGTATTTCGATCCGTACGCGCGGGAGGGCAAACGGAGCGGCGCGTGGATGACCGACTATCGGGCCCAGGAGTCGATCGACGAGCCAGTGATGCCGATCGTTTCCAACAACTGCAACTTCATCAAGAGCGGCCAGGGAGAGGTCGTGCTGGTCTCCTGGGACGACGCGACCACCCTGTTCCACGAATTCGGGCACGCCTTGCACGGTTTGCTCTCCGACGTCACCTACCCGTCCCAGGCGGGAACCAACGTGGCTCGCGATTACGTCGAATTCCCCTCGCAGATTTACGAGCATTGGCTTTCCACCCCTGAGTTATTGAATCGTTACGCCGTGCACCATGAGACGGGTGAACCGATGCCGGAGGAGCTCCTGGAGAAGATCGAGCGTGCCAAGACCTTCAATCAGGGGTTTGCGACGGTGGAGTACCTGGTGAGCGCCTTGGTCGACATGAAGCTGCACACCTCGACCGAGTCCTCCATCGATCCGGCGACGTTCGAACGTGAAACGTTGGAGAAGCTGGGCATGCCGAGTGAGATCGTGATGCGGCATCGCTTGCCCCATTTCATGCATCTGTTCAGCAGCGACAGTTATTCCGCCGGTTACTACAGCTATCTCTGGTCGGATGCCTTGACCGCCGATGCGGCGGAGGCGTTCGAGGAGGCAGACGGCTACTACGATTCCGAAGTCGCGGCGCGTTTGAAGACACACGTCTTGTCGGTCGGTGATACAATCGATCCCGCAGAAAGCTTTCGTCGCTTTCGTGGACGAGACGTCAACCCCGAGGCGCTGTTGCGAAAGCGGGGATTCCCGGTGGAGTGAAAGCTTGCCGCTGCAGCGCAGGTTCGGCTTCCGGTTTCAAACCGTGTCGGACCTCAGGGCGTGAAGTAGAAAAGGGGCTTTTGATGACCGAGAATCGCCATCGTCCGCGCGTCGATGGCCCCGAGGACCGTACGGTACGCCGGGCGCCCATGATGGGCGATGCACGGCTCTTTCGTGATGTGATCGCCAGTTCCCCGAACGCGATCCTCGGGGTCGATCTGCCAGGCCACGTTTTGTTCTGGAATCCGGCGGCGGAACGAATGTTTGGCTGGTCGCAAGAGGAGGTCATCGGCCGGCCGCTCCCATTTGTCCCCGAGGACCACTGGGAAGAGTTTGAGACGTTGATCGCGCGGGTGGGAGCCGGAGAGACGCTGAGGGGACTGGAGTTGATCCGGCGGCATCGCGACGGCCGCCGAATCCATGTGCGGTTGTCGGCGGCGCCGCTTCGTGACGCGGGAGGGCGCATCATTGGCGGTCTCGCGTTCTTGGAAGACATCACGTCCCAGATTCAAGTCACAGCGAATCTTCGTGCCAGCGAACACCGTTTTCGAAGTCTGTTCATGTCCGCAGCGGTCGGCATCTCCGTGGCAGACATCGATGGGCGATTTCAGGAGGCGAACCCTAGTTTCTGCCAGCTGTTGGGATACTCGGAGGACGAAATTCGGAAGCTCGACTTCCAAACCGTCACCCATCCGGAGGATCGTGCCAGGACCATGGAGTACTACCGGCGACTGCTCTCCGGCGAGCTTTCGCATTACGTCTATGAAAAGCGATTCGTTCGCAAAGATGGCTCCCCGATCTGGTGCCGGCTGAGCGTTGCGATGGCTCGCGAAGCGGGCAACGGCGATCCCTATACGCTTGCGGTGACCGAGGACATCACCCAGCGCCGTGAGGCCGAGGACTCGCTGCGGCAGCTGAACGCCGACCTGGAACGGCGAGTTCGCGAGCGAACACGCGCCTTGCAGCAGATCAACGAGGAGTTGGAATCGTTCTCCTATTCCGTCTCCCATGACCTGCGGGCGCCGCTCCGCAGCATCGACGGTTGGGCCCAGGCGATCATGGAGGATTACGGATCGCGTATCGGCGTGGCAGGACGCCGGATGTTGGAACGCCAACGTACAGCCAGCCAGCGGATGGGAAGGTTGATCGACGACCTGCTCCGGCTCTCCCAGGTGTCGCGGCAATCGTTGGCCCGTCAATCCTTCCACCCCGCCAAGCTGGTGGCGCGCGTTTGGCGGGAGGCCTGCAGCGACGCCGGTGTTTCACGGCAGATTCACTCCGAAATCGGGGACTTGCCGCCCTGTGATGCCGATCCCCAACTGCTCCGGCACGTCTATTCGAACTTGCTCAGCAATGCAATCAAGTTTTCGAGGCACGAATCGGCACCGCGAGTGGAGATCGGATCGTTTCATGACGACGAAGGAGAAACGGTCTATTTTGTCCGCGACCACGGCGCCGGGTTCAACATGCGATACGCCGACAGGCTATTTCAAGCGTTCCAGCGGCTGCACAGTGAGCAAGAATTCACTGGCACCGGCATCGGCTTAGCGATCGTCCAACGGATCGTCCACCGACACGGCGGGCGCGTCTGGGCCGAATCGGAGCTCGGTCGAGGTGCGACCTTCTTTTTTACCCTTCCCAGCGACGGCGCCCGTTAGGTGAGGTCAGAGAACCGAGAGCCGACGGCGCGAGCCGCGGCCGGGCGCGGCGAGAAGCCATGATGGAGCGGAAGGAACACCACCAGGATGATGTGGACGTGATGTTATGAAACGGAAGTTGCGGGTGTTGTTGTTGGAGGACTCCCACGACGATGTCGCATTGGTGCTGAGAGAACTTCGCCGAGGCGGGTTTGAGGTCGAGTCAGCGGTGGCCGACTCCGAACTCACGTTTCGGCGGCAGCTGGCTTTATTCCAACCTCAGCTGATCCTCGCTGACTATGTCTTGCCTGCATTTGATGGCGATGCCGCGTTGCGGCTCGCGCGACGGGAGTATCCCGAGGTCCCGTTCATTTTCGTCTCTGGATCGATGGGGGAGGAAGTCGCCATCGAGTCGCTCAAACGGGGCGCGACCGATTACGTCTTGAAAGATCGCCTCTCGCGGCTGATTCCGGCGGTGCGCCGAGCGCTCGGCGAGGTGGCGGAGCAAAAACGGCGGCAGGAGGTCGAGTCGCGGTTGAGACGGCGGCTGGCCTATGAGGAAGCGACGGCCAAGTGCATGAGGTTGCTGGCTGTTTCCGACCTGGACGATGCCACGACGGACGAATTGTTGTCGGTCCTCCGAATGACCACCGGTGTCAGCCGCGCCTATCTGTTTCGGCATCATCGGGGCTCCTGGGACGCGCCCCGCGATGGCTGGATGGAAATCACCCACGAGGCAAACGCATCCGGCGTCGAACCGACCATCGACGATCCGGCAATGCGACAACTGTCCTATGCCGACGCGGCGCCAACATTGCTGCCGACCCTGTTGTCGCGGGAGCCCTATACGGCATTGACGGCGGAACTGCCCGAACCAGAGCGGAGTACCCTGGCGAAGCAGAGTGTTCAGTCCATTTTAATCCTGCCCGTATTCAGCGGCGATCGGCTGTGGGGTTTCATCGGGTTTGATGACTGCACCGAGCCGCGGCGATGGAGTGATGACGACCGCAGGCTTCTGTCGGTCGTCGCTGACATGATCGGCGTCGCGATCCAACGTCGTGAGACGCTGAGCGAATTGTCGGTGCAGTCGGCGGCGCTGGATGCCGCCGCCAACGCGATCGTGATTACCGATCGCAGTGGCAAGATCCAGTGGGTGAATGCTGCCTGGTGCCGCATGACGGGATATGAGCCGGCCGAGTGTGTTGGGAAGACCCCGCGGCTGGTTAAATCCGGCGCCCACGACGACGATTTTTACACCGAACTTTGGCAGACGATTCTCGATGGCCGGGTTTGGGAATCGGAAATGGTCAACCGGCGGAAGGACGGTTCGCTGTACGACGAACACGGAGCGATCACACCGGTTCGAGATTGGCGGGGGGAGATCACCCACTTCGTCGCCATCAAACAGGATATCACGGAGCGCAAACTGGCCGCGCGGCAGCTCCAGCAGCACGCCGAGGAGATGGAATTCCGCTCCGCCGTCAGCACCGCGATGGTGCGAGGAAGCGACCTCCCCCGCTCCCTTCGCGACTGCACGCAGGCGACTCTCGATTTCTTGGACGCGGCGCTCGTTCAGATCTGGACCGTGCGTGAGGGGGAACACGTTCTCCAATTGCAGGCGATCGCGGGGCTCGGCAATTGTCCGCAGGGCGAGCATGCGAGAATTCCCTTCGGGAAATGCATCCTCGGACAGATCGCGATGCAGGGGTGTCCCCTCGTCACCGATGCGTTGCCCGAAGAGCCTTTTCTCTGCGATCGCGAGTGGGTCGGGCGGGAAAAGCTCGTTCACTTTGCCGGATACCCGCTGATGGTCGAGCAGCACTGCATTGGCGTGGTCGCCGCCTACAGCCGGAAGCCGCTCGATTCGGACCGCTTGGTTTCCTTTCGCTCGGCCGTCGAGGTCGTCGCACAGAATATCGATCGAGTTTACAAACAAGAAAGTTTGGACAAGCTCAACGCCGAGCTCGAAAGGCGGATCCAAGAACGCACCGCACGGCTGGTCGAGAGCGGGCGATTCAATCGCGCGACCCTCGATGCGCTCACCTCCCACGTCGCGGTACTCGACCCGGATGGAAGAATCGTTGCCACCAACCAGGCCTGGAAGGACTTCGCCGATGCCAACGGCAGTTCCTGGCGAAACGTCAGTGAGGGAGCGAACTACCTGGCCATTTGCGACCATGCGTCCGCTGCTGGCGCCCAAGGAGCGGCGGCGATGGCGGAATCATTGCGGCAATTGCTTCGCGGCCAAATCGAATCGGCATCGCACGAGTACCCCTGTCACTCACCGAAGACCAATCGCTGGTTTCAATGCCGCATCACACGGTTCGAGCTGAACCGGCAGATGCATGCGCTGGTGGCGCACGAGAATGTCACCGAGATGAAGCGAACCGAGGAGGCGCTGCGCGAGGCCAAAGTCCTGGCCGAGCAGGCGAGCCAGGCCAAGAGTGACTTTTTGGCCGCCATGAGCCATGAGTTGCGGACGCCCCTCAACGGCGTCCTGGGGATGAATGAGCTGCTGCTGAACACTGACCTCGGCCCTGAGCAACGAGAGTTCGTGGACGCCAGCAGCGGCAGCGGTCAACTCCTCTTGCAGCTCATCAACGACATCCTCGATCTCTCCAAAATCGAGGCCGGCAAGTTGGAACTGGAGCTCAGCCAGTGCAGTGTCGAGACGTTGCTGCACGACGTCATTCGGCTGATGCACAATACCGCCCGGGCGAAAGGGCTGCAGCTGGAATGCCAGCTCACTCCGGGAGCCTCCGTCCGGGTCATGATCGACAGTCAGCGTCTCAAACAAATCTTCGTGAACTTGATCGGCAACGCGATCAAGTTCACCTCCCAGGGGACGGTCACTGTGTGCGGCCAACGCGTCGGGGGATCTGGCGGCATCGGCCGGTTTCGGTTTGCGGTCCAGGACACCGGGATCGGCATCCCCCAGTCTCGTCGCCATCGACTGTTCCAGCCGTTCTCCCAGGTCGACAGCTCGACCACACGGCAGTTCGGCGGCACGGGGCTGGGGCTTTCGATCTGCCAACGCCTGGTCGATCTGATGGGCGGACAAATCGGGGTGGAGAGTGCGCCGGGGGTGGGGTCCGAATTTTGGTTTGAAGTCCCCGCAACGATTCTTGATCAGCGGCCGGAGATCCAAGGCCCGCGTCGCAAACCACGACGGCGAAAGGAGGCTCGACCAGCGGCAAAGGAATCCCCCCAGACGGACTCGCACGAGTCGCTCGGAGCCCACGTGTTGGTCGTCGAGGATAATCAGGTCAATCAGTTCTACGTTGTCGAGTTGCTCAAGGTCCTTGGCTGCACCTCCGACGTGGTGGTCAACGGAGTCCAAGCCGTCTCGGCGATCCAGGCTCAGCAACCCTACTCGCTGGTCCTGATGGATTGCCAAATGCCGGAAATGGATGGCTTCACCGCTTGCCGGGAAATTCGAAAGTGGGAGCAGCAGCGCGGCCACTCCGAGCGAATCCCGATCGTCGCCCTGACCGCCAACGCGCTGAAGGGAGACCGCGAACGGTGCTTGGAGGCCGGCATGGACGACTACATCAGCAAGCCGATCGACCCCACTAAGTTAGGGAGTGTTCTCGCGGGCCTTCTGATGGCGACTCGGTGACACCGGAGGAGGCGCCCTCGGCGGACGCCTGCCAGGCAATCGCCCCCTGGCGCGACGGCTCCTCCAGCGCCTCGCGGAGCCGCTCGATGGCGCGGCGTTGTTCTCGAAGATCCGCTAACGATGACTGGCGGACCGTGCGGAACTGCCGCTCGCGAAGATCTTGCTGGGCAGCCTGCCCGTTGAGCCGGGCCTCCCGCGCGTCCAGCTCCTCGGCCCAGCCCTGAAGCCGGTTGATCAGGTCAGCGGCGTGCAGCCGCAGCAGCGAATCGTGAAAAGCGTGCGATGGGTCGCCTCCAGCCCCCGCCCATCCAACTTCCGTCGAACCAGCTCGCCGAGCGGGATCCTCACGCGAGCCGGGGAACCGCTGGAGCGTGCTGGTTTCCAATGGACGTCCGCCATCGATCCGCTGGAACGCCGTCTGCTCCGGATCGGCTCCGTTGGAACCTTCCCTGGCGGCGGTAGGTTGGCAAGCGGGGGACAAATGGGTCATGTCCGGTTCATGTGAGCAGAAGACTTGAGAAACCTCGCCGCATGGGGACGGACGTCCACTCCAACGATGGGATCCTCGACAGTGCCGCGCCACCCGCTGCACCAACTTTGCCCCGGGAAGTAGAATGGAGAGCGTGTTATCGTGGTCTGTGTCGACTGTGTCAGTTGACCGGTACCAATGGCCTTTTTTCCGAGCTCCGACCGCTGAGATCCCGACCATGCCACTCCGCCTTGTCGCTGTCATTGCTTGTCTGTTTGCCGCGGTCCCTCTGCGAGCTGCCGATCCGCTGAATGACCAACTGGACGCGATCGCCAATCGGGGAATCGATTTTTTGCGAAGCCGTGGGCAGGCTGCCGACGGCTCGTTCAGCCGCGAATCGGGCGTCGCCGTCACGGCGCTTTGCGTGCGAGCGATTTTGGAGCACCGCCCGCAGGCGACCGCCGACCCGGCGGTCCGTCAGGCACTTGAGTTCATTGAATCGAACATTCAGTCCGATGGTGGCATCTACACTCCCGGGTCGCGCCATCAAAATTACGAGACGGCGATTTCCGTCATGGCCCTGCTGGCCGCCAACCAGGACGACCGGTACGACAGCGAACTGGGGCGGGCTGAGGCGTTTTTGAAAGGAATCCAGTGGGATGAAAGTGAAGGGGTCGACGCCGAGGATGTCCGCTACGGCGGGGCGGGTTACGGAAGTTCCGGTTCGCGCCCCGACTTGTCGAACACGGCGTTTTTGATCGAGGCACTTCGGGAGCTGGGCAATGATGCGGATGACGAGGCGATCCAGAAGGCGTTGCAGTTCGTCGTCCGGACGCAGAATCTGTCCGGTCACGGCAACGACACCGAACATGCCGAGAAAGTCGGCGACGGCGGATTCTATTACACCCCGGCTGGGGGAGGCCAGAGCCAGGCGGGGGAAACGGCCGATGGGGGCCTGCGAAGCTACGCCTCAATGACCTACGCGGGGCTGAAAAGCATGATTTACGCGGGGCTCTCGCAAGACGACCCCCGGGTTGCCGCCGCGATGGACTTCATCCGCGATCATTACTCGCTCGAGGACAATCCCGGCATGGGGCAACAGGGGCTGTTCTATTACTTCCATACCTTCGCCAAAGCCTTGGACGTCGCCGAGGTCGACATCGTCGACGACGCGGAGGGCAAGCCGCATCCGTGGCGTGACGAACTGGTGAAGAAGTTGGCCGAAACTCAGCAGGACGACGGGTCGTGGGTGAATCTTGGAAGTGAACGCTGGATGGAGGGGGATCGCCAGCTGGTCACCGCCTACGCCTTGCTCGCCCTGGCTCGTTGTCGCGAGTAAGAAAGTCTGCCCCGGGCGCCCTGACGTCCCCTTGTTAACGCCACGGCGCAAGCCGTGCGGCACCGCCCCCCCGACGCCCTAACGCCTCTTGTTAACGCTACGGCGCAAGCCGTGCGGCCCCGCCCCTGATTCTTCACTGTGACAAAGCACCAAGCGTGCTCCCAATGGGTTCGCGTCATGCAGTACACTAGTAGTTTGTCTCAGCTTGATGATCGGGTTCAACAGGCCGGGGGGCTTGAACAGGCCGGGGGCTTGCGCCCAGCCGTTACAAGATTCCTGACGCCACGGCCCCGAGACTCATTCTCAGCTGTGACACAGCCGAAGCGCCCGATCTGAATCGAGCTTACCAACTCACACGACTTACCAACTCACACGAATTGAATCGGCGGGACTGATCATGCGGTTTGCACGTCACAGCTTGGCAGCGGTTGGAGTGATGGCGGTTTTCGCTGCGGCGGTAGTCGCGAACGGGGAAGAGACCGAGGAGGTTGATCAAGGGAGTGAGGCCGGTTGGGTGACGTCGATCGCGGCGCTCGACCCGAGCGGACACTTTGTCGCCTCCACTGCCGACGGGTTGTTGCTCCGAGAAGCGAGCGTCGTCACCTTTGACGCGGCCAATCCCACCGAACAGACGCCGCTGTACCAGCACCCCGCCGCGGTTTGGCGCGTGGTGGTGGTCGGCGACGGCCAGCAAGTGGCAAGCGCCGACTACCGAGGCAACCTGGTCGTCTATGACGTGGCAACGGAAGAGGCCACCACACATGAGGAGGCGTTCAAACGTTGGAGTCAGGCGATGATCGTTGACCCCGACGGAGAGTCATTGGTGGCTGGCAACGAAGCGGGTGAAATCCTGGTGTGGGACCTGGACGCGAGCGAGATTTCGCAATCGATCGAACTCGACGAGCACGCCGTCACCGGCTTGGCGTTCTCCCCGGACGGCAGTCAGTTGGCCGCAACCGACGGGGCTGGACATGTCCACCTGTTGAAGTGGCCCGAGCTCGAAGCGACCGGAGTGATCACCGTCGGCGAGGAGGAAGAGACCGCTTGGTGCGTCGCCTACGTCGATGACGGCAGCACCTTGCTGGTCGGCAGCGCTGATCGACAACTATATTCCTGTCCACCCGAGGCGGATGCGGAAGCCAAGCCGATCCTCAAAGGGACCGATTGGATCACGCAAGTGGCGGTCAGCCCGTCGGGCGAGGTCGCGGTTGCCGAGATTGGCGGTCGCATTCGGTTTCCCTTCGCCGGCGAGGACTCGGAACCGCTGACCGCCGAGAGTGGTGCTTGGGCCCTGGGCTGGAACGGCAACACCCAGCTGTTGGTGGGAACCCGCAAGAACGGCGTCCTCTCGGCCGGCCAATCGTGGACCTGGATCGCCCACGAGGCGTCCGAGGACGAAGAATCGGACGGGGACGAGTCCGATGACGACGATGAGTCCGACGACGATGAGTCCGACGACGATGAGTCCGACGACGATGAGCAGTGAAGCGGACGGTCCCGACTACGTTGTCCGTTACGGCTCCATGCGGACCCTGGGCGTGATGACCTCACCGTGTCGATTTCGATATCGAGATGAGGTTGTCGTGCAGAGCGACCGCGGCACGGAGATCGGGACCGTGCTGTGTGAAGCGACCCCGGCGGCGGTCGGGTACCTGCAGGAGACGACGCAGGGACGGATTCTGCGGTCGGTTAGCGACCAGGATCGGGCCGCGCGTGAACAATTGAACGCGGCGACAACGGACGACCTCCGCCGCTGCCAGATCTGCGTCAACGCGTTGGGACTGGAGATGGAGCTTGTCGACGTGGAGCGGGTGTTGGGGGGGGAGCGGATGGTCGTCTACTACCTCGCCGAGCAGCGGGTCGATTTCCGCCAGCTCGTCCGCGACCTGGCTCGCGAGTTTCAAACCCGGATTGAAATGCGCCAGATCGGAGTGCGGGACGA
>CAYWXT010000084.1:0-20510 GCA_964462125.1 uncultured Pirellulaceae bacterium
CGCCTCCGCGCCCCCGGCGGTCCCGCGTTGGCCCGGCGGAGCCCAAAACCACCGGCCGGCGCTCCGGCCGGCTAGCCCAATCTCGCGATCGCGCCGTGGCCATGAACGCAAACCCCCAGAGAACTCTATCTGGGGTCTGACTCTCTCTGCGCTCAATGGTCCAAAAACCCCGTCACAGCCGCGTTCTCCGCGTTGACTCTCCGCGCTGACGCTCCCCGTCCGCCGATCGAACCCTCGATCACCCCCCCCCTCGGACGGCGGCCCCCGGCTTCAGAAAGGCAGTGACCCCATTCGACTGGTCCGCCATTCATTTCTCCTCCGACGAAAACTCATAGGCGCCCATGTCGATCGTCGCGCCTTGGGGCCGGGGACGGCCGTCTTTGTCGGTCGTGGGCGATTCCTTGAATGAAGCGCCTGCATCGCGTGCGGGACTCGAACGACGCAGGCGAAAATCGTTCTCTTCGGGCGAGGTAAACTCGGGATTCGCGCCCACGATCGAGCGGCTTCCAGGAAGGCGCGGAGCGTCGAACTGATAAAACAGATTGGAGTCTTCCTTGTAAAGACCGTCGCCCGCCGACTCAATTTCCGACGAGCCATCGCCCACAAAGATGTTGTTATAGAAGCGTACGTCACGCGGAGGAAAACGCTTCAGATCCCAACTGACGCCGCGGTCGTTCTGATAAAAGGTGTTGTTGATCAAGAGAACATCTACGGCCGCGGCGTCGCGCGAATCGCCCCCTTTTATGTGCGCGATTCGATTGCACCCATGTACCACGTTGTTGCGCCAGACGTTTCGCCCGCCCGTCCAGATTTGCCAGGCGTAGGTATGGATGTTGTACAGCGTATTGGCTTCGAAGAGATTATCGGAACCGGAGCGATTGCTCATCGCCTCGCTGCCTCGCATGTTGTAAACGGTGTTGCCGCGCACCACCATGCGGCTGCCTTTAACTTCGACGCCGTCCTCCCCGTCATGGATGACATTATTTTCGATCAACGACGGAGCGAACGGCTGAATGCCGGGATTATTGCCTCCCACGGCGAAGTTCCGAATGGTGTTGCGCCGCACGATGGTTCCGCTAAACGCGTCGCCGTGGCCCTGCTGGCTGATCTTGACGGCCGAACTGTGGTAAGAAAGCCCCCCCCAGTCTTCGAACAAACAATCCTCGATCACGTTGTCGCCGTGGTCGCCGGTTTCCCGAATCCAAATCGCCTTGGACGGCTTTTTCTTGCCGAATCCGCGGAACGTGCATTTGCGGATCTGGTTTGCCCGTCCGTAGACTTCAATGAGATGGCCGTCCATGTTCTCCCACAGCAGACCCTCGAGCGTAACGTTGCTGGCGCGGAGCCGGACTGGGCTGGTGATGCGAACGGTTCCCTGTTCTTCCGATTGGATCGCGACGCCGTCGGAACGGATGGTTCCACCGGCGTAATCACCCGGCCGAACGACGATCAGCGTTTCACGCGGCGCGCGCCGAATTGCTTCGAGCAGGTTGTCGCCTGCATCCACATAAACCGCCGGTCTGGACGGCTCCGCATCGGCGGAAGCAACAAGAACAAAGGCCATGATAACGAGGATGTGGCGATACGGAATCATCGCTTAAACGACCTTTTCAGTTTGGCACCTTGTAACTGCGACAACCTTCGACCTGGAAGTCTATTGCTGGCGCCCGCCGCATGCAAAGTCATTTGTCTTGAGTCGGGTTGGGTACGGCAGGAGCACCAGTCATGTCAGCGAGTAGACATTCCTTTTTGGGCGTAGCCGGACCGGCGTCACGCGACGATGACCTCAGGGGAACCCGGGCGACACGTTCTTATTTTAGACGTCGGCTGAAGCCACACGGAAAGGGGGCAGGCCGTCGCGTGGCCGCTGCACTGCTGGCTTTCCTAACGATCGTGGGGACGCTACCGCCGGCGCGGGCCGATGTCGATCCGGCTGCGGTCCAGCGATCGATCGATCGGGGCATCGCCTACCTGAAGAGAACACAGACGGAGCGGGGTGCGTGGGCTGAGTACCGCGGCCAGTCGTGCGGGCTCTCGGCGCTGTGCACCTTGGCGCTGCTCAATGCTGGGGTCGAGCGCGACGATCCGGCAATGGTTCGAGCCCTGCGTTACCTGCGCGGGTTTCAGCCGGAAGAAACCTACTCCGTCGCCCTGCAGACGCTTGCGTATTGCCAGGCCGGTGCGGCCGGCGACCTGCCGCGCATCGGCGAGAACGTCAAGTGGTTGTGGGGCGATTGCGTTATGGCGACGACGAGTCGGGGGAGGACTGGCAACGCCATCCCGATGCGCTACGGCAACTGGTCCGGCACGTCGAACGCGACTGGCGACGCGACCTGACGTGGCAGACGATCGAGGGGGAGCGGGCCAGTGTGGAAGATCTGCTACAAGCGCCGGTCATGGTGATCGGCGGCGGCGGCCCGTTGCAACTCGACCCGGAATTGGTGGAGCGACTCGGAGAGTACATTGAGCAAGGAGGCACCATCTTGTTTGACGGCGATGGCTGCGGCGACTTGGCCGGCTACAAAGAAAGCATTCTCGAGTTGTGCAACCGTTGGTTCGACGGAGCGACGCTGGAAAAGCTTCCTCCGACCCATATTCGGACGGTTTCGGTCCGCAGTCCCGAAACCAGCGCGTCGAACCTGGCGTTCAACCGCCGCGAGCAAGCCCCGCAAGCAAGCCCCGCGACTGGAAGTGGGAGTGGTGGGGGGAATCGACGCGATCTTTTTCTCACCGCTCGATATAAGTTGTGCTCTGGAGAGCCAGACCGCGGTCGAATGTCCCGGCTACGATACCGGCGGAGCGGCAAAGATCGTCGCATGGTCATTGATAGGCTCAGACCGTTCAATCAAACTTTAGGTCTCGCTCGAGCTGTTCGGCATCAGCAAGGTCTTTTGTTCGTCCTGTTGAGCGTTTGTTCAAGATGAGATCGCGAACACCAATCCCTGGAATCACCAGACCATCCCAGTCAATGGTAATCCGATTTTTCCAAGCATCGCCAAACTCGATTCCGTCGATGCTCGTGAGTATAAGGTCAATATCTCCCGTCGAACGTGGGTAACCGTGTGCCGCGAGAGCGCACGCACCAACCAAAAGGAATTCAACTTCCGCGCTGACGAACTCCGACAGCATGTCTCTGAAGTCTTCCTTGGTCTAGAACGTGTTTCTCAGCGGCCGGTCGGTGAGATCGCCTCGACACGTATTTTCGCCGCATCCCAGCCCACGCGTCAACTGATGAGGGTTTACTGCTGGGAAATCGGCAAGAATTGATAGGCGGAGGTCGAGGAGAACCATTCCTTGCAGCTGAACGCGCAGAGTTCAGCTACGATTTCGGATAGAATCGGCAAGCGTTGAAACCAAATCGCCAAGGGGAGGTCTGGATGAGCGGAGAGACGCTGTCGACCGACGGGATCCAGGTGCCCGCTTCGTCCGACGCTCCTCGGATCGGTCGGTTGGCGAGTACGCATTGGAGCATCGTTATTCGCGCCGCAGGGGACCTAAGCCAACCCCAGTGTCGGGCGGCGCTTGAAGAACTTTGTGCGGCCTACTGGTATCCGCTCTATGGCTACCTGCGGCGACGGGGTTATGCGGCCGAGGAGACGGAAGACCTCGTTCAGGGTTTTTTCGCAACGTTGTTGGAGGACGAAGTATTGCGGCAGGCCGATCCGCACCGCGGCCGGTTTCGCGGCTTCCTGCTCGCCGCCGTCCGTCACTATGTCGGCAAGCAACACGAACACGCCCGTGCGCAAAGGCGTGGGGGTCATGTGCAGCATCTATCGCTCGACTTTTCTGACGCGAGCCGACGCTGGTCCATTGAACCGCTCAATGAGCAGACCCCGGAGGCGGCCTTCGATCGACAGTGGGCGGTGGAGTTGCTCCGTCGCGTGCTGCAGGGGATGGCTGAGGAGTATGGCAAGGCGGGCAAGTTTGATTGGTTCGAGGCGATCCAGGGCTATTTGATCCCCGGCGCCGACCCTCTGCCATATGCTCGATTGGCGTCGGAGTGGGGCATCACGACCACCGCGGTCAAGGTCGCTGTCCATCGACTTCGGCAGGTCTACCGCCGCCGGTTGGAAGCCGAGATTGCTGCCACCGTCGATTCGCCTGACGAGATCGGCCAAGAGCGCGAAGAGCTGCTGCGGGCGTTTCGCCCATGACCGTTTTGCGCAGGGGCACGCCGCACTGCGAATTTCTCAAGAAACTCGGTAACCGCCTCGCGGCAAATCGTCATGTACTAATGATGGTACTGATGACGACGCCCCGAGACTGGCAAGCTCTCTCATGAATTCTTCCTCATCGCCGCCGAGGTGCCCGCGCTGCGGTGCGCCGCTTCCACCGGACCATGCCGGAGCGTTGTGCCCTGCCTGCATGTTGGAGCCGCCGCCGCAGGGACGAGGGGAAGCGGCGTGGACCGTGGGACCTGGCCGTCATTTTGAACCGCCTGATCCCGGGGTTTTAGCGGAGTATTTTCCGCAGTTGGAGATTGAAGAGCTGCTGGGCCGCGGCGGGATGGGTGCCGTCTATCGGGCGCGCCAAAAGTCGCTCGACCGCCCGATCGCGCTGAAGATCCT
Organism: uncultured Pirellulaceae bacterium; assembly: GCA_964462125.1. GTDB lineage: Bacteria > Planctomycetota > Planctomycetia > Pirellulales > Pirellulaceae > JAWLFY01. Next base: position 4,569 of record CAYWXT010000084.1, read on the forward strand.
TCCACCCCAGATCGCCGAGCGCACCGGGTTCTCCGAGCGGTTCACGCGCGAAGCCCAAACGCTTGCTCGGCTCAATCACCCCCACATCGTCACGATCTTCGACTTCGGCCAGAGCGGCCCCTACGCCTATTTCCTGATGGAGCACATCGACGGGGTGAACCTCCGCCAAGTGCTCGTTGACGGTCGCCTCACTCCTGAAGAATCACTCGCCATCGTGCCCCAACTATGCGATGCGCTGCAGTTCGCCCACGCCCATGGCGTCGTCCACCGCGACATCAAGCCGGAAAACATCCTGTTGGACAGTCTCGGCCATGTGAAAATCGCCGATTTTGGACTAGCGAAGCTTGCGAATCAGGATGCCGCATCCGACGCAACCGGGACCGCCCACATCGTCGGAACGATGTATTACATGGCTCCCGAGCAGATCGAGCAACCCGACAAGGTCGACCATCGAGCTGACATCTATTCGATGGGCGTGGTGATCTACGAAATGCTCACCGGCGAGCTTCCGCTGGGCAGGTTTCAGCCTCCCTCGCAGCGAATCCAAGTCGATGTGCGACTGGATGAAGTGGTCCTGCGGACACTCGAGAAACAACCCGAGCGCCGGTATTCCAACGCCGCTGATGTGAAGACCGACGTGGATCAGATCGGGAGCGAACCGGCAGGAGCGGTCCACGGTTCGGGTTGCCGCTCGACGAACGAGGCTGGGGAGCCCTGGCCCGAGAGGCTGGAAGGCTACGCGCGACGATTCCTCGCAGACCACCTGAGCGATAGCATCGTTGCGGCGGCAATCATCGTCCAGTTGCTGACGCTCATCGCTTTAGCTAACGCGCGTTATGAAGATGACGTCGCGATGGCTCTGATCCTCGGTGGGTTCACTAGTTTCGTCCTTGCCCGCGGAGCCCTCGCGCTGGCAACAGAAGCTCCGATGTCGCCGACCCGCTCCTGGTTGATCGGTGTTCCCTTAGCAGTGATCTATTTGCCAATCCTTTTGATCTTGCTGTTCTGGCCGCTGGGGACCGGTCTCGCGTTGGGGCTGTACTTTGACCTTAGCTTTGCAAGGTACACCGATTTCGCACCGGCGGAGTTTCGCAACATTCTGGCGGTCATTGGATTCGCGACCAGTGCAGCGCTTGCCACCTGGTGGATGTTGCTTTGCGTGATGATCTGGCAGTTTCCAGGCGCGGTTCGAATTCTTTTGCGTCCCTTTGCCGACTCGCTGGAGGGAGTCCGTGCCAAATGGTTCGCCCTGCTGTTTCTCACGCTGGCAATCTTTGCCGTTGTCGGACTCGTCACCGTGAGTAGCTCATAAGCAGGTTGCCAAGAGTTTTTCGGCCTAACTCAATCAGCCGCATCGCGCGAGCGACCGGTTTGTTCGGGAACCGTGGGCTAGCGCTGGGCGGCTGATTAAGCCCGAGGATTTCTGGTGACCTGCTTAGTACAGCCTCACGTGCGGCTGGGTCGGGTCAGTGTCCAATTGCGATCACGGCTCTCGTTCCTCGTTCGCGAGGGGTGAAAGTAGCGCCTCTTTGAGGGCGGAACGCCATTGGAGGAGAGCATGGGGAAGAGGAAAGCGGCGGAACGTCAACTCGGCGGTCGTGAACGCCAGATCTTAGACGCCGTGTATCGGCTGCAGTCGGCTTCGGTGGCCGAGGTGCGATCGGCCTTGGGCGACCCTCCGAGCTATTCGGCGGTGCGGACGATGCTCGGGATCCTCGTCGATAAGGGCTTGCTCTCACGCCGCCAAGATGGCGTGCGCTATCTCTATTCTCCCACGCGACCGCGAGAAGTGGCTGGCCGAGGGGCGCTTGCCGACTTGGTCTCGACGTTCTTTTCAGGTTCCCCCAGCCAAGCCTTCGCCGCGTTGCTGGACGCATCGGCGAGTGAGTTGAGTAACGAAGAATTCGACCGATTACAAAAACAGATTGACGCAGCGCGTAACCGGGAGCAGAAGAGATGATGGGCCAATGGGAATGGACGTTGATCGACGCCTCCTGGAAGTCGTTGGTCTTGATGGCGACCGTTTGGCTCGCGGTTCGATGCTGGCGCGGCGCATCGGCCGCCGTTCGGCACCGCCTTTGGCTGCTGGGGCTTTGCGGAACCCTGCTGCTGCCGATCGCCGGTTGGATCTTGCCAGCTCAGCCGCTCCCTCTTCTGCCGGGGCCGTCTCTTAAGCCTGAGCCGATCTTGTGGACCGGCGCCGAGGCACCGCTGGTCCAAGACGGGTCAACAGTGACGGCACAGCAGACTCCTGATCGTTCAGAATCCGGAGCAAGACGCGACCCGGACGTGAACAAGCCTGCAAACCAGTTTCCAAGCGACGCTCGGTCGCCGCATGACACGCATGCTGATTTCCCAATCGATGCAGATTCAGATCTTGCCCCGTTGCTCCCTGTGTCCTCTCCAACACTTGAACCGTCGCATTCTGGTGAATTGGCGGGCACGGTGATTAAAACGCGAACCGCGGCACGATGGTGGCTGGCGTTGTGGTCAATCATTGCCGCCGCATTGCTTGTCCGCCTCGCCGTAGGTAGCGTGCAAACGCTGCGTTGGGTAAAGCGCACCTCGCGATTGGACGACGAACGCTTCACGAAGTTGATGGCTGAGTTCTCCGGTCAGTGGGGCCAATCGCCGATCCAGCTGAGACAGTCCCCGGACGTGTCGATGCCGTACGCGACGGGCGTGATTCGGCCCATGATTGTGCTGCCGAGCGATGCCTGCAATTGGTCCGACCAACGCATTCGTCTCGTGCTGCTCCATGAGCTTGCTCACATCGTTCGTCGCGACGTGCTCACGCAGCTCATTGCTGATCTCTGCTGCGCCTTGTACTGGTTCAATCCGCTCGTTTGGAAGGCTGCGACCGGGCTGCGGGTCGAACGGGAAAAGGCATGCGACGATTGGGTTTTGAATGCCGGCGTCGCCTCCACGGAGTACGCGCAAACGCTGTTGGAGGTCGCACGCTGCTATCGTGACGGTCGTCGCACGATGACGCTGGCGATGGCATGCCCCAATCATGTTGAGCAGCGTATCCAATCGGTGCTCGATTCGGCCAAATCCCGGTTTGGAATGAGTCGACAAACCGTCGTCGGAGCGATCTTGGCGATCGCGCTGGTGACTGGCGTCACCTCATCGCTTCGACCCGTCTCCCGGGCTGAAACTCCTGTTGTTGGCGACTCCACGTCGAATGTGGAGGAAGCCGATACCGGTCCCTGGTTCCGCGGGTCGCTGGACGAGCTTGAGATCAGAGTTCGCGGCGAGATCATCGGGACCGACGGCAAGCCGGCCAAGAACGCCTCGTTGACCGCGACGCTCGATAATGGGAAGGGATTTCGAAATCCCCTTGAGCCGACGCTTGAGGGAAGTCAATTCGAGATATGGGTTCCCGTGAACCGGGCTGATTGGCACCGAGTCGACTTGAACGCTGCGTCGGGAGAGACGCGTGGCTCGCAATGGATCATTAAGAACGAGATTCGGCAAACGGCGCTGGAGGGTGTTCGATTACAGCTTGAACGACCGGCCCGATTCGTAGACCTTCACGTCGAATACCGGGGCGCACCCGCTGAAAACGCGCATCTCAAAGTCGAGACTACAGGCGCCCGGAGGATCCGCGGTACAACCGACGAGTCCGGCATCTTCCGTGCCGGACTGCTATGGGACGAAAGCCTGAAGAGGATCACCGCGTGGACGGACGACTACAAGATCGGCGGCTTTCAATTCTCAAGGAAGCCGGTGCGGGACCCGGACGCCGCGAGCCAAACCGTTGAGCTCCACGACGGTCGTGACCAGCTGATTCGGATGGTGGACGAACAAGGTGACCCCGTCAGTGACGTCGAATTTCAATTGTTCATCGCGACGCCCTCACCCAACATCAACTTTCTGGGAACGTTCGAGCAGTCTTTCATGCGCACAAACGCTCGAGGTGAGGCCGTTTTTTCCTGGTTCCCGGATTGGGACGAGGTCTTCTCCTACGTCGAACTTGATAGCGATAGCTGGGTTTGCGATGGAGATCCAGTTTGGATGGACGGTTTGATGGTCATCACGTTAAAGAAGAGCATTCCGCGTAAGCGGATCACGGGGAAGGTTGTGTTGGATGCCCAGGTACCCGCGGGCTTCTGCGTTCACCTAACAACCTTCCAAGCGGAACGCGATGGCCGCTTTGAAACGGTTGTGGCGTTCACGGACCACAAAGGAAAATTTGCTGCCGATGTTCTACCCGATGCGACCTATTGCGTCTTCGTGAACGACTTGCGATGGGTCAGCGAGATGATCGACCTGATCCCGTACAAGTCTGTTTCGGGTGAGATTCAAAGCCCGGTGTTGAACCTCTCAGCGGGCATTCCCGTCACCGTAGAGCTAACGGAGGGCGAACTCCGCTATCCGATAGCGCACCAAGGCATCAACTTTCGAAACTCTCACAGCTATGAGCGGGAAGAAGAAGGTCGGACTCGCAGGGGGTCATCAGCTCGAGATTTCTTCTTACGCACGGATGGAGCAGGGCGTGTTCACGCTTATGTGCCCGAAGGTCCCTTGGAGATCAACGTTTACATGCCGGATTGGCGTGCTGCTGAAGAGATCGAGGTTGCTTGGGGCGAGGAGTACCACGTCGACATTCATCGTGAAGTTGATCGGCCGCGCGAGATCAGAGGCCAGTTGACCATTGCTGACGAATTCGGCGTGGACTTCAGTGACGTGACCGTGATGGCTGGTGCGGTCGACGGCAACACTCGCGACACGGTCACGGTCAACGCGGATGCTGAAGGAAACTTCTCCCTGGAGTCGAAGGCGAAGAAAATCGGGCTCTTCGCCCACTCCGATGATGGGCGAGTGTCCGGCGTGGCGATCGTTGAAGATGTATCCAAGCCGATATCGATTGTGCTCCATCCGACGATCGACTACCGAGGGCAGCTGCTTGATGAACAGGAGGAGCCGATCAGTGGACGCCAAGTTCGCGCGATTGCGCGTCTGAAAGACATCGTCGATCCGGTCGGCGACGGGCCCTTACCGACTTTCTTCGAAGTAAAGCATTTTGAGACGCTGACGGATGCCAACGGCCGTTATGAATTTCGCCTACCGACCAGCGTCGAGATCTCGATCCATGCCGACGCCGATGGTCCTGAACGGTCGAATCATCCTTTGGCCACCGTCTTGCTCGAGCCCAACGAGGTCCGTCCGCTTCACATCAGCCGACTCGGTTCCAAAGCGAGGCGAGCCGATGAATCCGATCTCGGCACGCGTTTCGCCCTGGCGTTGCAAGATTGCCGTCTCGGTGATTTCCGCATGATGGTGATCTGCACCGATGGCTCCGAGGATGCAAAGACATTCATTGATGAGCACTTGTTGGACCGCTCACGCATCCCGGAAATCCGCTCGTTTCTGCCGATCCGCGTGCCAGCAATTGAGAAGCTCAACGACGAAGAGACGCAACTCGCAAGGAGTAGGGGATGGATGGAACAGGAACCGGGGGAAGTCTTGATTTGCGTGTACGACGCAACGGGCAAGGAGGTTGCGAAGATCACCCTGTCGACATCGGCTTCCACGAGCGAGGACGCTGTGGCAGGGTTTGTGCGCGAAACGGCCCCGCCCAGCAGGACGCCCGAGCCAAATGGGAGCAAGCGTTCGAGGAAGCTCAACGCACCGATCGCCGTGTCTGGATGCGGATCAGCCAGCGCTACTGTGGTCCCTGCTTCACCCTGGCTCGCTGGATGGACGATCAGCGTGAGTTGCTCGAGAAGGAATTCGTGCTATTAAAGATCGATGATGTCCGCGACCTGCACGGTCCCGAAGTGATGGAACGCCTCACTCAAGGGCGACGGGTGGGGATTCCCTTCCATGGAGTCTTCGATGCAGAGCAGAAACTGTTGATCGACAGCGAGGGTCCGCTGGGAAACATCGGGTCGATCTCGGGCTATGAAGGGAAAAAGCATCTGCGACGGATGTTGACGACATCGCAGCAGCACCTGACGGATGATGAGATCGCCGAAATCGTTGCCAGCGTTCCAGGACCCCAGTTAATGGCGATCGAGTAAGCGACGGAAGGCGTAGCTGGAGCCGCGGAGGCTTCAAAGGGGCGAAAAGGACGAGCGGGGGCGACTGAACTCTTGGCGAGTCCAGCTACGGGGGTGATGATTTGGCCCGGGTCAGGCGCGCGGACAATGCCTCTTTCAGCGCTGCACGGTGTTTGACGCTGTGAGGAAAGCCCTCCTGTTGCAGCAGTTGCTTGGCGAGTTTGGCAGTTTTGCTGGTGCCCGCCACAGACTGTAACGGCCGGCGGGCCTGTTCGCTTAGCGAGCCTTCCTTCGATCAAGGCGTCACTTGCGACCGCCCGAGCGTCATGATCGCGACTAAAAAGACTGATCCAGATCGTTCTCAGGGCCGTTTCGGACCAGGCCAGTTCCGGATGAAGCAGAGGAGCGATCAACGTTGCACTCGCATGCCAGCTGGAGGCGGTCGAGTCGATCCCTTGCAACAGAAACTGAATCCCCCCTGCCAAAAATGGATCGGAATTCGAGGGCCAATGAGAGGCGAGCCAGGCTTCACCCCACGACGAAAGCCCGAACGAGTGTAAGTAGTTGTTCTTGGCAGCGAGCCGATGCGTGATAACCAGTACCGGATACTCGGCAGGCGTGAAGCTCGTTTGGCCTTCCGGTTCCACAGTGACGAATGGTGCGGACTGGGTGTAATGCTGATAACGACGCGTCGTCAGGTCGTTCGGGACTTGGTCATAGTGCACGCGAAACTGTGCCGGTTGCATGGCGTTGGCGGCTTGAGGCAAGTCCAATGGCTCGAGTTCCTGCAGAAAACCGCGCGGGGAGCGAGACCGGCCGGCCGCAAGCCAGGCATGTTTCCAGCCCCGATCCGCTTTGGTGGGCTCCACCGCATCTCCCAGCGCGTAGCGGGTAATCCGTCCCCACGGTTCAGCAATGGTTGTGGTCTCCCGCAGTGCCTCGTCCCGACCATCGGGTGCTAAACGCAACAGCCCAATGAGAAAATCCCCCTGATCTGGCTCCTCACCGCTCCCCTCGAACTGCTTCAACCGGTTGACGAATACTCGCGGATCAATCCAACCATGTTCGTGAGTGGGAAAGGCAAGTAACGGCATCGGCGGCTTCCGATGCTGCAATCTCATCCGTACCTGCTTCGCTCGCAGGTTAAGCACTTCATACACGGGAATGGTTGGTCCGGAAATGTTGGCATACGCTTCCGGTCCAATCCGCTCCAGCTTCTCCAGCGCAGTGGCCAACGTTTCTGATTGCGCAGGATCTCCCGCAAACAGCGAAACGAGTTGCATTCGAATGGAGTCCATCCAGTCTTGCTGCGTCTGCTCCTGCACAACCTCTTGCTCCCGGCCGAGTTCCGGATCGAGCTCCAACCAGGTGCTAAGCAGTTCGATCAGGGACTTGCAATGAAATTGGGCGAGGAGCAGCGACTCTTCGCCGATCATCCCGCCCGCCCGTCTCGGATTGGCCATTTGCAGCAGGCGTTGCCGAATCGCGGCGGAGCGGGCTTCGAACTCAGGTGGACGCTCCATCCCAAATCGGCTCAGTCCATCGAGGATACGCTCGATGTCCATTGGCGATCCCGTTTGTTCGACAGCTTCGCCGACCAGATCGATCAGTTCGTCTACGTCTCGAATCGAAGCGATTTCGGCCAAGCCCGCCAGCACGACGTGGGCAGAGTTCAGATCATACGGAGGCGGCAGCCTTCCTGCGTCGCAGGCGGCCAGCGACTCATCGAGCTTCCATTGTTCGCGTCGTGCCAGCGGAATTTTCGAGATTCGCTCACGCGACTCATCGAATTCCAGTGACGGCTCAGTCTCGACGTCTTCGTAAGAGGGCGGCTCATCATCGGCTGATGCTGCGGCAGGTTTCCCGCTGACCGTCGCCAACAGTTCCTCGAATCGTGGACGAGCAATTGGGGAAAGAAGTTCCCGGAAGGAAAGCGACTCCTCGATCGCGGCCGTCTCAACCTTCCCTCTTGCGAGGCAGTCGATCGCGGCGACTTGCACGTCACTCTCGGGATGACCGAGCCCCCGAACCGCCACGCTGAGGGCGGCTGGCTTGCAACTCGGTTGCCGCTGGACGAGTGTTTTCACCAGCGTGAGAGCCGCCTTTGGTTGTGACTTCGACGGGAGTTCGAAGACAGCAGGCAATGCCCGCAGTGTTTCAGCCGCCGCAAGTGTTTTGGATCTCGCCAGAGTGCTCCCACCAACTCATCGAACAACCGTCCTCGCTCAGTCACTCCTTGATGAGCCAAGCAGTAGATCGCCCGCGGCCACCCGCCTATCGAGGTGATTTCTTTCCAGTCTTCGACATCCTTTGGCTTGATGTGGGTGAGATATCCGAAGGCTCCTGTCGGCATTTGAAACAGCCGCCAAGCATCTTCCAACAGTTCAGGATCCTGCCCCAAATGGGTCGGTGGTGGGATGCTCGCCACAACACGGGCATATCCGAGCGTGTCAGGTTTCCGGCAAACTCCCTGATGGATCAGACGGCGGATGATCTCTGGCGAAAGTGTATGCGGTTCTCCGTCGGCGATCTGGCATTCCAACCATTGATCGGCCCAGACTGGCCGGCGGTCAGACAGGATTCTTGCCGCCGCCTCCTCATAGTCGTTGACACCGGATTGATGCGTGAAGACACGAAACTGTTTGATGTCGCGTGGTTGATTTGAGAAGTTCATCCGGCGACAGGCGGCGCTCTTGGGACAGAATGCGAGTACGGCCAATCGGGCCATGTGTCCTTCAACCGTTGGCCAACCGAAGTTCTCGCGCTCTTGCGGACGGGCGGCGGCCATTTGCTTCTGGGCCGCTTTCGAAAACTTCCGCCGCTCCGGGGGAAACGCGGGAAAAACGGGGACAGTGCATTTGGGCATGGGCAAACTGTCGGTTCTGTCGGTGGGGCATTTAGCGTTTGCTGGCCTTTGCCAGCGACGAGCGGCCTCGTTTCCCTCGATGCGCGGCCAAGGCGGGTCGGCCGTGACAGAAGCGATTCCTCCCGCCGCGCAGTGAGCTGGCTTTCCGAAATGTTCAGAAAGCCGTGGTTTGTCCTCAGAAAATGCGCTGACCCTAAACGCTCTCGCAAGGCGTCCGCCGGTTCCAGAAAAGCCCTGGCCCCATTTGATCGCCCTGACCCCATCTGATTGCTCAACGCTCGTATGGCTCCTCTGCTAAATTGGATGGCGTCCCGGCTCGGCCCCCGTTGTCCTGGGCGACTTCCGAACTGCCAGAACCAAAAGGTGACCTATGACTGACGACCGACGCACCGACGAGTCGAGTAACGCGGCATCGCGACGCAGCTTCCTCAATCGATCCGCCGCGGCGCTAGCTGCGGGCTCGGCGCTCTCCACTCTGGCGACGGTTCGCCGCGCTCATGCCGCCGGAAGCGACGTGATCCGAATTGGCTTGGTCGGGTGCGGAGGACGCGGCACCGGCGCAGCTCTCCAAGCCCTTTCGGCCGATCCCCATACCGAACTGGTGGCCGTCGCCGACGCGTTTGAAGATCGTCTCGAGTCATGCTTGCGATCGCTCGACCGACGGGACGACGTGGCCCAGCGGATCAGGGTTGACGAAGATCACCGATTCGCCGGTTTCGACAGCTACCAACACGTGCTCCGCAGCGATATCGATGTGGTTCTTTTGGCCACGCCGCCACATTTTCGGCCGCAGCATTTGCGGGCGGCGATCGAGGCGGGCAAGCATGTTTTCGCGGAAAAACCGGTCGCCGTCGATGCACCCGGCGTGCGGTCGGTGCTGGAGACGACCGAACTGGCCAAGCAAAGGGGACTTTCGATCGTTTCGGGCCTCAACACGCGATATTCGCCGTCGGTGCAGGAAATGATGCGGCGCATCCACGAAGGGGCCATCGGCAACATCGTTGCGGTCCACGCCGCCCGTTATGCAGGTGGCGTATGGGTCCGGCCGCGGGAAGTCGGGATGACGGATATGGAGTACCAGATGCGCAACTGGTATTACTTCACGTGGTTGTCGGGTGATTTCAATGTCGAACAGTTCATCCATCAATACGATCAGATCGCCTGGGCCATGCAGGACGAACCTCCGCAGCGGTGTTACGCCACAGGCGGGCGGCAAGCCCGAACCGGCGACCAGTACGGACACATCTTCGATCATTTCAGCAGCGTCTTCGAATATGGCCAAGGTGCACGCGCTTTCACGACCACACGCCACCAGCGCGGCTGCAGCAGCGAACACGACGCGCTGATCATGGGGACCAAGGGAACCGCCAATTTATCGCGGCGGAACTTGGGCATCAGCGGCGAAGTCGATTGGCATCCTCCGGAGAAGAAGGAAAAAGATAGTCACCAATTAGAGCACGACGCCTTCTTCGCAGCGCTCCGGGACGGCCGGATCATCAACAACGGCACCTACATGGCGAAGAGTACGATGATGGCGATCTTGGCGCGGCTGAGCGCCTACACTGGCCAGTCGCTCTCCTGGGACGAGGGATTCGGCTCTCAATGGGACTTGTCGCCATCGAAGTACGCCTGGGACGGAGAGCCGCCGGAAGCGGCCGTCGCGATTCCCGGCGAGACAAAGTTTTTCTGAGTCGGGTTCCTGTAAGGCAGTGGCCCCTATCGATCCTGTCGGATAACGTTGCGCGATGGTGTCATGTTTTTCTCGAACAATTCAACCGAATGGCGAACGGCATCGGATATTGGCCAGCAGATTCGAAACGAAGTCGGCGTAGCAGCCGCGAGGGCTGAGCGACGCCCAGTGGGATCAATTGGACCAGTAGACTGTTACGACTTCTGCTGGCGCCGGGCCGGCGCACCGCGGCTCGTCGCTTCGCTCTTTGGAGGTACACGAAATCATGCGTCGATCTCAGACGGGTTTGTTACTGGTGCTGTTCTTGGGGGTACTGCTCCAGGCGACGTTGACGGACGGAGCGGAGCATTTCCGCATGCGACGAATCGACGATCGAATTCAGAATACCGCTTGCGCGATTGGGCCCGACGGACATCTCTATGTCGTGTCGATGAACTACCACGGCCGGACCGGCGGAGCGCAGCTAATCCGCTATCTGTTGGACTCCGAGGGACGGCCGCAGGGGGCAAAGGAAGTCGTGCATGCGTGGGATGGGGACGCAGCGGCCCAGCCAATCGGAATCGCCTTTGATCCCGCCGCTACGCCACTGCAACCGATCGCCTGGATTGCGCTCGGCCAGTCGCTCCAAGGACACAGTGGTTGGTCAGACCCCTGGGCCGGCCGGATCTTTCGGGCGACGCTACCACCTACAGGCTCGCCGGAGAAGGCGAAATTGGAACTAAAAATCACCAACCTTCCGCATGCCTTCCACACCGTCAACGACATCCACTTCGGCCCTGATCAAAAGCTTTACATCTGCTGCGGCTCGACCACCACCTCCGGCTGGGAGCCGCACCAGACCGAGCAGCTCCTCTCGGGTGCGATTCTGCAGGCCGACGTGGCATCGATCCGCGGGACGTTGGACGTCAAAACTGCGGATGGGGGCACGTACAATCCGTTTGCGTCGGACGCGCCGGTGGAGCTGTTTGCGACCGCAATCCGCCAGCCGTATGATTGCACCTGGCATCCCAACGGCCGCTTGTACGCCTGCACGAACCAAAATGATGTCAACGGTCAGACCGGCTCGGGAAGCGGCATTCCCGACGTCATCAACCAAAAGCCCCCAGAGTTCCTGGCGATCATCGAGCGAGGCAAGACGTACGGCTTTCCGAATGCGGCCCGCGGCGAATTTGTCTTGATGGGCGGAAATCCGACGGCGGGCGAGGATGGATGGACGGAGATCGACGCGTACCCGGCCGGTATTCATCCCCCGCCAACATTCGACCCAGATTTGCTTCACCGCATCGACGACATCGGTGGCGGGAGTGCCAACGGCATTCTCAGCTACCGCGCTTCCGGGCCGCTTCACCAGCACCTGGTCAGCTGCTTTTATAGCGCCGATAAGATTTACACGTTCGTCCTCGCCGCCGATGGCAGAGTCTCGGGGCGCGACCCGCTCCGGGACGAGGACGGCCAACCGATGAAGATTGAACGCCCGCTGGACATCTGCGAGCATCCGACCGCCGGCCACCTGTATGTCGCTGCATACGGACAGCAGGACAAGGGCGAGGAGGGCGCGGTCTACTTTTTGGAACGACAATCAAAACCGCAGTCGCCTCCGTTCGCAGTCACGCCTATCGCGCTCGTTGGTGCCTTGGAAGCTCACTCGGACGGATGGAGCGATTCGTTTTCCGCTTCGTCGCGTCACCAAGACGCCAACTTGGAGGCATCCTCCGACGCCGATTGGTTGGAAGTCCGCAAATCAACGACCGCGAACCAAGAGGGGCCGGACAAAGAACGGCAAGCGTTCGAAGTGCATGTCCAAGGATCTCTGCAGCCGGGGACGCACTACGCGACCGTTCGCGTTAGCGACGGACGCGGCAAAAATCGTGCGTTCGGCGTTCAGGTCTTCGTGCCCACGGAGGATCACGATCGCTTGTTTGCCGTCTCGGCAGGCAACTCGCGTGACGTCACACCGAAGGAACTGCCCGTCGAATTGCCGCTCAGCGGGTCCGTCATGACGGCTCAAAGAGACGGGGAGATCGATGTTCGCTGGGGACTGGTCTCCGGTCCGTCTGATGGCGTATGGATCCACGAGCCCCACGCTCTTCGAACCAAGGCAACGTTCGAGCGGCGGGGAAGATATCAGCTGCGGTTGCTGGCCAAACGGGAGGGGCACAGCACGGAGCAGATGGCGACCTTTATCATCGACGAACCGGGCAACGAGCCGCCGCGGGTCAAAGTCAAGGCGGGTGACACAAAAGTCCCTCATGGAGATCCGGTCCGCTTGACCGCCGACGCCGATGACGACGGCCATCCCAAGGCGATCGGCAAGCTTACCTATCGTTGGTCGCGTGAAGGAACGGGCGTCGGTGTCGTCGACTTCGCTGACCCGGCGGCTAGCAGCACGACCGCCACATTCAGCCGCCCTGGCCCCTATCGCATCCGCTGCACGGTCTCCGACGGCGCGCAGGAAGCGTACGACGAGGTCGTCGTTAACTGCACCCGACCCGAGTGAGAGAAGCCATGGAAAGTATGGCTGGTCGCTGATCGTTCGCCTCGACGGCGATCAACTAAGCGATCGTTCAGTTCAATCAGCCGCGAGCGGCGAGCTCAATGACACTTACTATGACGTCTCGATCAGTGAAGCGACGACCACCGACCAACTCGGCACGTCTCCACTCGATTGGATTGCGCCGAACCTGTTCCGCACGCAGTGTGCCAGCACATGAGAATCCGCTGCCACCGCGAAGACGAGATGCGGGGGCGCTCATCGAACGTACCAAGGATAGCGGTCACTCGGCTCGGCAAACGGGCGTCCTGGATACCGCCCGGGGAACGCGCGCGCTCGATCAGCCCATGGAGGCGGCCCACCACGGCCGTGCTTGAAGTGTCCGTCCCAGACACCCTTGCCGCGTGCCCAGTCCGGCGGCTCGCCGCCGCGTCCAGCCCAGGGCGGTGGTCCACCACGGCCGTGCTTGAAGCGGTCGTCCCAGACGCCTTTCCCGCGAGCCCAATCCGATGGTTCGCCTCCTCGTCCGCCCCAGGATGGAGGACCACCCCGGCCCTTCCCGCTTTCGTCCTTCCACCAGTCGGCATTGGCCGGTGCGGCAAGTAAGAAAAGGGTCGAGAACAGTGCTACGCAAACTGCTTTCGTCATGGATGATTCCCGTCAGTAACGCTGAGAAGATCTTTGTTCTGGTATTGTCTTGGTTCAGCGGGAAGTTGAATCTTCGGTCCGGCGGATTGAACAGGGCGGCGACATCCTGTCGGAAGATTCGCCCAATCGTGCCCGAAAGGTATTTCGCACCCGCGGAAACATCGAAGCACTGTCATGGCCGAACTTCGTTTTGCTCGCCTTTGCGACGCGTTCGCGTACATCTAGCGGCGCTACCTCACGGTAGCTTTTTCGAGTCTCAAAGTCCAATGGATTGTCGGCCGCCAAGCACGTCTCGGTCAGCATTGATGGTTCAGTCTCGCCACCCTGGTAGATATCCGAAGCTCAGGAGCCTCACACTGTCTTATCCGGCGTTTGAACCGCTGACAGAGCATCACGCTTCGCACACGGGTTTGTTGACTGCAGCTGCTCTCGCAGCGGCGCCTGCCCTCGGGAAGATTCGCTGTTGTCAGTGTGCCGATGAAAGCACGACAAGCCAATGCGGGCCCTAAGCTTCGGACGACTCTGATGTTACTTCAGTTTCCTGTCTCGCTCCAAGTCGACTCAGTAACGGAATCAGGAGATCGCCAATCGAGGCTGCTCCACGGCGCTTCTTTCTTGCCAGTTCGGCTATCGGTTCGGCTTCTGCTGCATACGTCGACTTTGGTAACCAAGCGAATGCTTCGTTCATGTCGACAACGGTTTGCTTAAGCGATGTTCCGCGCGTGCGATGAAACTCGCGCAGTTTGAACAGCAGATATTCGCGGTCCACTTCTTTGCCACGCCAAACCTGTCGACCGCTGACGACCTGATATATCATCCGATTAGCGCGGTTGGCCATCCGAACTTGGCGATCAACCACGGTGACATTGCGTTTCGCCCAGATAGCCGCCAAGCCCCGGTAATAAGAATGGCATTTGATCAAGTTTTTAGCGACAAGAATGCACGCGGCACGCAAGCGACGACTGTAACTCTTGGCAACTGAACTGCTTCGATCCACTTGATCGCTTTGGTATCGTGACGGGTAGAGTCCCGCGCGACCGTTGATTGCCGTGGCCGAGGCATCATGTTCAATCGGCCCTGCTTCGCCGGCAAACTCAGCCGCAGAAACAACACTGATGCCGGTAACTGAGAGCAACAGTATATACGGCGTTTTAGCGAGAAATTGAGCCGATTTGCGTTCTGTGTCGTTGATCTGTTCGGTGAATGACTCGCGAAGCGTGGCGAGTTGTTTCCACTGGTCAGTCAGCAGACCCAAGAGCGGATCGGGATCAGCAGCCTGCAAGCTCCACGCATAAATTTTGTCGAGCGTGCGTTCTTGGAAACGGATTTTGTTTTTACGAAGGTGCCTGGCCAAGCCGACTTGCTTCGCCTTCTTGATTGCATCGGCGGAGGGAAACTGTTTTGCAATTGGCAAAGCGATGGATCCGTTGAACAAGTGGTCGTCTTCCCAAAGGTCGGCATAACCTGGCATCGACTGGTACATCAAGACTCTGATTTGGACATTCAGTCGCGCACGCTGCTTGACCAAGTTGCGTCGGTGCCGCGACAAGCGTTGGAGCGATCGATAGGTTTCATCGATTGGTAAGATCGACAATCCATATCCATTGATCGCGGCGTGAAAGATTGCCTCCAGATCATTGGGATCGGTCGTGTCATCGGGGTGTAGAGTTTCGCGATAGTGGGACGACGCAAACGGATGAACAATGCGGGTGTCGTAGCCA
The DNA here is from genome assembly GCA_964462125.1 of uncultured Pirellulaceae bacterium. Lineage (GTDB taxonomy): Bacteria > Planctomycetota > Planctomycetia > Pirellulales > Pirellulaceae > JAWLFY01. The sequence goes on from CAYWXT010000084.1 coordinate 19,990, forward strand.
GCCTTTCGGAAGGATCGCTGAACCGGTTTGTGATACACGCCGGTCATTTCGATGGCGACAATCGAGTCAACGATTCCTTCCGCTTGGCAAGCAGCATTGACCTGCTGAACCATGGCCTGTAGTGATCCACGATGATGTTCCACATCGATCGGCTCGATGATGACTCTTCCGAAATAGTCACAGAGCATCCACTTGGAACGCCGCTTAGCGCAGTCGACCGAGACAACGCCGAATCGCGCTGGGCCAGACTTCTCAACTCGCTCTTGGATGATCCCAGCGGGCTTGCCAATGTAGCCCCGCTTGGACAAATGTTTCTTGTGGTTTTGATTAGAGTTAGTGTGGGTAGCCATCCGAATGTCTCCAATTTGGAAGGGGTTGGAAAGTTCTTCCAATGGAGCGTTCGGATGGTCCCATTACTAGATTTTTGTAATCTGGGGGGACATACCAGAGACGGTCCGCCGGGGTGGTAACCGATGGCGCTGTGGAGACGCACCTCGTTGTAATGCTTGACGTAAGCATCA
>CAYWXT010000085.1:0-20474 GCA_964462125.1 uncultured Pirellulaceae bacterium
GCACCAGCCGACGACTCCACCGATGCAGCTCCGCAACCTGAGAAGAACCCGCCGGATCGATCGACTGGCGAAATGACGTCGACCATCCCAGACGACCTGCTCGGCAGCTCCCCCTTGGCGGAATCACCCCTGTCGGTCACTCCGGAACCAGCCACAGCGGATGACGGCAGTGATGACGACGGCGTTGGGGATGGCAGCGGTCGGGATGGCATGCGGGATCTGCCGGAAGGGCTGAAACAATACACGCCGTTTCTCGGTTTCGAACCCGAAGGGGGAGAGACAGCCGGGGAACTCGGACCGCCTCCGACGGAAGACGAAATCGAGATCGATGCCGCCGCTGAGGAGGTAATCGACCCGATGCTGCAGGCCAATCCGCTCCCGGAGATCGATATCGAGCGGGCGATGGGGATCGAAATGGCGTTCGCCTCCAGAGGCTATCCCCTGGTGGACTTTGCACTCGTGATCAGTCAGCTGACCGGCGTCCCGATCGAGATCGATTGGGTTTCCTTTGACCTCGTTGACGTCGATGTGCGGGCGCCCGTTCCAACCTCCCAGGCAATGGAGTCGGCGGGGACGCATCTGGCCCAGGCGGCTGCGGCGGTGGACGCAGATGTGCTTGACGAGGAAGCGTTTCTGCGCGTTTCGCCAACCGACGCGCGGTTTCACGACGTCGCCGACCGGCTCCTCGACCTGGACGATTTCGGGGAAGGGCGTCACTCGGCGGTGGAATTTCTCCACGCGTTCTTGGGGGAGCCCGATGACGACCAAGCGGTCGTGCGTCGGGGGACGACGAGAACCGAAACGCAGTTGTCGCTGTTTGCAGTGGAGGCGTTGCGAAGGATGCGCGGGCTTCCGGGAAAGGTCTCCGATGGGCCCTTTTCGCGATGGGCGGGACCGGTCCGGGAAACCAAGCCGTGGAAGCCACTGCAAGGGGGCGACGCCGGGCCGCCGCTGGAAGCCGCCGTCACGATGGCCCAGTTGATACGACAGACCGCGCGGCGCAACCAGGCAACCTGTTTGATCAACTGGGCCGACGCCGTCCGCCGCCAGATGGCCGCCGATCGCCGCGTCATGCCGCACAACGGTCCCGATGCTGCTGCAATGCTGGCCGAGACGCTCGAGCCGTTGGGCTTGCAGATCCGAGAGGTCTCGCCCCACTACTGGTGGCTGGGAACCGAAGCGACCTATGACCGGCTGCCGGTCCTCGTGTGGACCCAGCCGCTGGGCGATAACCGGACCGAGCTCCTAGAGCGAATCGCTAAGGTCATCGCAGAAGGGACCGGCCTGGGGCCCGAAGCCCCTGACGAGTTTCCGCTCGTATACGATCCGGAGAGCGATCGGGGCTTGATGCTGCTGCCGCGATTCCTGGTGCGACAACTCCCAGAGATCCTGGAACCGTAGTGGCTTGTCACCGCTCCTGCACGCTCGTCTCGCAGGTGAGAACGTTCGATCGCGGCTTAAACCGCCAGCCGCACCAGTTGCTTGGGATCGTTGTTCCCGTTGGCCTCGATCGCCCGCCGCTGCAGTTCTGGATCGACCAGATTGTAGAACACATCGCGCTGGCGGGCTTCGAACCCGAGTTCCTCGATCGCCTCGCGGATCTGCTGCAGCGTCAAATAGTGAACCGTCCCCGCTTCGGCGACGACGTTCTCCTCGATCATCAAGCTCCCCATGTCGTTGGCGCCAAACAACAAGGCGAGCTGGCCGATCTTCAAACCCTGCGTCACCCAGCTGCTCTGCAGACTGGGCACGTTGTCGAGATAAAGACGCGAGACGGCGAGCATCTTCAGGTACTCGAACGAGCCAGCCGGAGGGAGATGCGAGATGTCGGTGTGGTCCGGCTGGAACGTCCAACAGATGAACGCCGTGAAGCCGCCGGTTTCGTCCTGCAGGCGACGGATGCGGTCGAGATGCTCGATCCGCTCGGCCAGCGTCTCCACGTGACCGAACATCATCGTCGCACTGCTCTTGCCTCCCAAACGGTGCCAAACCCGCATCACGTTCAGCCAATCTTCGGTATTGACCTTCCCGCGGGTCAACTCATCCCGAACACGGTCGACCAGGATCTCCGCTCCGCCGCCCGGTACACTTCCCAGACCCGCCTCTTGGAGCCGCGCTAGAACCTCTTCGATAGAAAGCCGGTTGACCTTGGTGAAGTGGTGCAGCTCCGGGGGACTGAAACCGTGGATGTTGACTTCAGGAAATGACGACTTGATGTCCCGCAACATCTCCTCGTACCAATCGAGCTTGTACTTGGGATGCAAACCGCCTTGCAGCAAGATCTGGTTGCCGCCCAGGGCGACCGTTTGCTCGATCTTTTCGAGCAACTCCTCGCGGGGCAACACGTAACCCTCGTCGCTTTTGGGGCCGCGATAGAATGCGCAAAAATGGCACACCGCCGTGCAAATGTTGGTGTAGTTGATGTTCCGGTCGATGTTGTAGGTGCGGTACGACTCGGGATGCAGTCGCCGGCTGACCGCGTCGGCCGCGGCTCCGAGTGAGGCGAGCTCGTGGCATTCAAGTAGCTGCAGCCCCTCGGCAGGTGTCAGCCGCTCCCCCGCAACCGATTTCTCAAGCAGGTCCCGGATCTCGGTCGAATCGGAAATCATGACTGGGTTATCCTCTGGGTGCAGCGACATTGGGTGATGACGATATCAGCCCGAGCCTTTCGAGCCGTGTTCGAAAGGCGTTCAAACCAGCCTGCTCCCTCCGACCCATCTGGAAGTGCAGGTTTTCGACGAAGTACCGGTGCAGATCCTCCTTGGTCATGCCGTGATGGGCCGACTCTTCGGCAGCGATCCGCTCGCCGCTCGCCAATCCCTCGTCGCGGCTCGCCTCCAGTATCTCCGCCAAGCCCCGGATGTCGACACCAGGGCGGGCGACCCACATTGCAAACACAAACGGCAACTCCGTCCAGCGGCACCAGCGATCCCCAAGGTCCCAGATCTCTTGATACACCCCCCGCTCCGGGTGCATCGCGCGGTCGCCGATGAGCAACACCGCATCGGCGTCGACCGACTCCGGTGGTTGATCGATCGGCAAGGGGACCAGCTCAGGTCGCAAATCGTGCATCTCCCACAACAACAGACGTACCAACGCCGCGCTCGTTCGACTTCCTTCGTCCAGTGCCAGTCGGCCGATATGCCGCACCGGGACGCGGCTCAGTAAGCGGACACTCCAAACGGGGCCGCGGCACGCAATCACCGCATCGGAGACAATCCGGTATCCCGAACCGCGAAAATATTCCACCGACGGGATCAAAGCCACGTCCAGTTCGCCCGCTGCGAGCCGCTGAGCCAATCGGCTCGGCAGGTCCACCGAAAGCTGCCCGCCCCTTCCAAGCCGGTCCGCTAAGCCAGCGATCAACGGCTTGGTATTTAGATAGGAAACAGCACCGATTCGTAACATCGAACCCTCGACACGCTGGAACCTCACACGCACAAGAAACACGCGCACAAAAAAAGACGAGAGATCCCGGCCACGACGACGGACAATCTCGATCATCCATCGATCAACGGATCTCTCGTCGTATGTCTTTGTACGCATTGAACACGAACCGTCAAGGGCAACCCACCCTTTCAACGAAGACAAATCGATCGGGATAGAATGGCACCATGTCGAACGAACTGACCGTCTCGCCCGATCACCACTACCATTTCGTCACCGGGCGACTGGCCGAAGCGTCGGTTCGCGCGATTGTCGAATCGATCGCCGAAGAGAAAGGCTTCATGTATTCGATCGGTGTGATGCCGATCACCGTTGCCGCCTTGATCACGCCGCAGTGGTTGCTGCGACACCTCCGTGTTCCCGTCGAAGCGACCCACGTGATCTTGCCCGGATATCTTCGCGAGGGATTGGCGGAGATCCGTGCCGCACTCGATACCCCCGTTCATTGCGGCCCAAAAGATTGCCGTGAACTTCCCGAATGGCTGGGGCAGCCGCGCCGCGAAATCTCACTGGAACACTACGACATCGAGATCATTGCGGAGATCAATCACTTTCCAAGACGCCCGCTCGGCGAGATTCTCGATGAAGCGAGAACGCTGCGCGATCAGGGTGCCGATATCATCGACCTCGGTTGTGATCCGTCGGCGCGATGCCCCCAGATCACCGATTATGTGGCCGCTTTGATCGATGAGGGCCTCCGCGTCTCGATCGACACGTTTGATCCCTGGGAAGCGGCCCAGGCAACCCGGCGCGGCGCGTCGCTCGTGCTCTCGGTCAACTCGACGAACCGACACGCCGCTGTGGATTGGGGCGCCGAAGTGGTCGCGATCCCTGACACGCCGCAAGATGAGCAGAGCCTTCACGAGACGATCGAATTCTTGTCACGCCACGACGTCCCGATGCGAATCGACGCGATCCTGGAGCCGATCGGGCTGGGGCTGACCCAGAGCCTGCTCCGTTACGCCAAAACGCGCGAAGCCTACCCTGAGATCGCAATGATGATGGGGATCGGCAACCTGACCGAGCTGAGCGACGTCGATTCGGCCGGTATCAACCTGCTGCTGCTGGGCATCTGCGCCGAGTTGCGAATCGACAGCGTCCTGACCACCCAGGTCATCAACTGGGGACGCTCCTCGGTGCGTGAATGCGACGTCGCCCGGCGGATGGTGCACCATGCGACCCGGCACCGCATCCCGCCGAAACGGCTCTCCGATCAACTCGTGATGCTGCGTGATCCCCAGCTGCGCCCCTTCCCCCCCGGCGCCCTGGAATCGCTGGCCGCATCGGTGAAGGACAACAATTACCGAATCTTCGCCCAAGACGGCCAGCTCCATCTCATCTCCGCCGGTTTGCATCTGGCCGACAGCGATCCGTTTCGGCTGTTTGATGAGCTGCTTTCCCGCGAACAGTCCGACAATGTCGATCCCGGTCATGCGTTCTATCTCGGTTTCGAAATGGCGAAGGCCTCGATCGCGCTGACACTGAGCAAACAGTACGAGCAGGACCAGGCTCTCCGTTGGGGGCTGTTGACGCAACCGGAACACCATCATCGCATCGCCAGGACCAGCCGCCACCGGAAACGGAACGAGACACCGGGAGACGATCAACCGCGTTAGGCGACGGCTGAGAACCTTGAGCCGACGGCGCTAGCTGCGGACCACGACCTGGTGACATGATTTGCATTCGAATTCATACAGCGGGATGATGGGGAGTCGCTGTGTCACTGCTGAAAAGAAAACCGAAATCCACACGATTCTCTCACCCCCACCGAGTTTGAGAAGCCAATGCCGGTTCCATTGCCGCCGCTCTCACGCGAACAATCTCGCCAGGTCGATCAGGTCGCGATCGAGCAGTACGGCATGTCGGGGCTGGTGCTGATGGAAAACGCCGGCCGGGGAGCGGCCGAGCTGATCAACAGGCTCATCCCCACCGGCCCGATAACGATTCTCTGCGGCCAGGGCAACAACGCCGGCGATGGCTACGTGATCGCTCGGCACCTGGAGCTTTTGGATCGAGACGTTCAAGTCATTTCCGTCGTCGAACTGGAGCGCCTCTCCGGCGACGCCGGCGCCAACGCGAAACTCGCCGTGCGAGCCGAGATCCCGATCCAGGTCGTCACCGAGGCGAATCGACTGGCCGAAGCGATCGAGCCAGCCTCCACCCTGGTCGATTGCCTGCTCGGCACCGGCGCCCGCGGCGATCTGCGGGAACCGTACCGCACGGCGGTGGAGATTGCCAATCGCACCGGCGCCGCGCGGATCGCCATCGACCTTCCGACCGGCCTTGATTGCGATACCGGTGTGCCCGGCACGCCAACCTTCCAGGCCGAGCATACAATCACATTCGTCTCCCCCAAGATCGGGTTTGAACAGCCCCAGGCACGCGACAGTGTCGGGGAGATGCATGTCGTGGCGATCGGCGCGCCGAGAAAATTACTCGACTCGATGCGCCAACAATTCACCTAGCCATGGGAGTGAGCCGTGGGCGCTAGCCCAATGCCGTCCGGTTTGCAGCCGCACGAGAGAGATTTGGGTGTAGGCCGTCACGACATCAGGTTGCAGCAAGAGTTCAAACCCCGAGACATTCCGTTCTACGGTCGCGTACCTCAGTGGGCAACTTTGCTATCTTGTTCCTGCTGCCGTCCCTTTTCTTGCTGCAGACGTATCTCGGCGCCAATTCGCTCGTATGCTGCAACCGCCAAATCGTGCCTGAGGATTGTTAAACGCGTCCCATAGGCGCTTGTGCATTTCGGGACTAGAAAACAGAACCCAGCGGAAGAGAATCAGGCGAGAATATCGCGGATCACATGGCCCTCCACATCGGTCAGCCGATACTGGCGGCCTTGGAAGCGGAACGTCAGCCGCTTGTGGTCGATCCCCATCAGATGCAGCAGCGTTGCGTTGAAGTCGTGTACGTGGACGGGGTTCTCCGTGATCGTGTAGCCGATCTCGTCGGTCTCGCCGTAGCTCGTGCCCCCTTTTGTACCGCCGCCGGCGACCCACACGGTAAACGCATCCTTGTGGTGATCCCGACCGACCTTTCGATCGGTGCCGTCACCGGTTTCTCCCTGACCGAATGGCGTCCTACCGAATTCGGCCGACCAGACGACGAGCGTTTCATCCAGCAATCCTCGCTGCCGCAGATCAGCGATGAGCGCGGCGATCGGCCGATCGACCTCCTGCGCCTTGTTCGGCAGCCGTTTGAATACGTTGCCGTGCATGTCCCAGCCTTGATCGAACAGCTGCACCATCCGCACACCCCGCTCGACCAGCCGCCGGGCCAAAAGACAGTGGTTGGCAAAGCTCGTCTTGCCTGGTTCTGTTCCGTACATGCGGTGGGTGTGTTCCGATTCGTCCGATAGATCCATCAGATCGGGTACACTCGACTGCATTCGATAGGCGAGTTCGTACTGGGAGATTCGGGTGGCGATCTCGGGGTCGCTGACGTCCGCCAGTTGGACCTGGTTCAGCTCGTTGACGGCATCGATGATCGCCTTTCGGGACTCGACATCAACGCCTTGGGGGTTGGACAGGAACAGCACCGGGTCGCCCTGGCTGCGAAACTCGACCCCCTGATGAACCGACGGCAAGAAACCGCTGCCCCATGCCGGACTGCCGGCACCCAAGACGTTCCCGGTGATCAGGACGACGAACCCCGGCAGATCCTGGTTCTCGGTACCCAACCCGTAGGTCATCCAGGATCCCAGGCTCGGCCGACCGAAGCGGCCGAATCCGCTGAGCATGAACATCTGCGCCGGGCCGTGGTTGAATTCGTCGGTGTGCAGCGATCGGATCATCGTGACCTCATCGGCCACCGACTGAAGTTCCGGCAACAGATTCGAGAACGCCAAGCCCGATTCGCCGCACGGTGTAAAGCCGAACCGCTTCTCACGCGGCGTCCCCAACAGCTTCGGCAGACTTCGGACGAAGGCGAACTTGCCCGATTCGAACAGCTCTTGCGGGCAATCCTCGCCGCTTCGCCGCTGCAGCTCCGGTTTGAAATCGAACAGGTCCAAATGGGAGGGAGCACCGACGAGGTGGATGTAGATGATCCGTTTGGCTCGCGGCGCGAAATGGGGCGATTTGGCCGCCAGGGGTCCATTTGCCAAGCCGGTTCCGTTCGGGGAACCCTGGGCGTCGCGTCCGAGCATTTCCGCCAAGGCAAACCCACCCAAGCCGAAGCCGGTTCGCTGGAATAAGGCTCGTCGACCGAACGCGGTCGGCTGCAGGGGAACATTTTGGTTGGACATCGATCTCACGTACAAAGCATCTCTGGTCGCACCACTACAAACTCATCGTTTCATCCAGATTCAACAGGGCGTTGGCGACAGCGAACCAGGCCGCCAGTTCCGCCTTCGCTTCCGTTCTGGGCTGCCAACCGCCCATGGGAACCGACGTCCGCTGCTGTACCAGGCGCGGCTCGTCGGAGATCCGCCCGCGTTCTCGCTTTAACAGATCGAGCAGCAACCCGATTTCCGCGTCACTTGGAGAACGGGCCACCGCCAGGCGAAACGCGTGCCGCATCCGCGCCCGGTCGGAGTCTCGCGGCGACTCCATCAGTATCCGATCGGCGAGTCCCAACGCCATCTCGGTGTAAGCGGGGTCGTTCAACAGGGTGAGCGCCTGCAGCGGTGTATTCGTCCGCGGCCGTTGGGCGGTACAGGACCCGCGGTCGGGCGCATCGAAGTTCACGAAACTGGGATAGGGAGCCGCCCGCTTGAAGACGACGTAGATGCCGCGCCGAAAACGGTCCCCATCGGGCGCGGTCTTCCACGTCGGCTGGTTCCGTCCCACACTCCGCCACACGTTGTCAGGCTGGTAGGGCATCACCGGCGGGCCCGACATCTGGTCCGACAAAAGCCCGCTGATCGCGAGCGCATTGTCACGCACCAGTTCCCCTGGCAATCGGAAACGGGGCCCCCGTGAAAGTAGGCGGTTGTCGGGATCAACGGCGAGTAACTCCGGCGTCGCCCGCGCTGATTGGCGGAATGTCGACGACATCACGATCTGCTTCAGCACATGCTTCATCGACCAGCCCGAATCGATCAATTCACGGGCCAACCAATCGAGCAGTTCCGGATGGACCGGCTCTTCCGCCTGCGTCCCAAAATCTTCCGGAGTTGAGACGATTCCCGTGCCGAACAGTTCGCTCCACCAACGGTTGACCGTGACGCGCGCCAACAGCGGGTTCGCCGGGGAGGTCAGCCACCGCGCGAGCTCCAGCCGATCACCGGTCGGCTCGATCGATTCGTCTCGTGGCAACACTTCCGGTGTCCCAGCCCGTACCCGCTCGCCTGGGCTCTCGTAATTACCCCGCTTCATGACGAATGTTTCGCGCGGTGCTTCCATCTCGACCATCACCAGCGTCGTGTCCGGCTGCAAACGTTCGAGTTCCTCTTGAACTCGCGTGATCTTCCGGTCGAGTTGCTGCCGCCGCGGGTCGTGGCGGTCGAAGGCGGCTCTGAGCTGTTCACGTTCTTCGTCCGAGGGCGCCTCCTGGGCCGCCAGGTCGAGCACCTGCTGGTCCAGTCCGACCAGTCGCCGATCACCGTGGTGCAGGGTGACCTTGGGCTTGCCGTAGACGCGGCCGCGTCCAAAGTGTTGAACCAACCGGACCCGCAACTGCTCGATTTCGTCCTGGGGCTCGATCGGTTCGGCGAACCGGAACCGTGCCCAGTGGGGCTCGCCGAACTGCGGTGCAAAGGCCCATCCGGTTTTCAGGTCGCCGTCAATGGCATTGCTGACGTCCCAGTTCTTTTGAGAAAAGTCGGCCACGGGGCCGACCAGTTCGATTTCGCGCGGCGAGCCGTCGGACAACCCTTCGACAATCAGCTCGTTGAGGATCACGTTGGTTCGCTCGGGATCGCCCCGCCCAGGGCCGCCGCCGGGAATCGAGTCGTCGGTAAGGGCGTCGATCCGTACCGCGCCGATGGGCGCATCGCCGACCGTGAACGTGAATGTGTGCTCAACCTTGTCGGGAACCTCGCCCGACAACAAAATCGCACCGTCATCGAGAATCTGATACGACTCCTCGCCCGAGGTGTGAAACGACTCCGGCCGCGAGGGGTGCCAGCCGTCTCCCGCCTCCACCGCCGCGCGAACCGCAGCCAACCAGCGACGGAACTCGGTGCCGCTTGAGTCATCCAGTGACATCCGCTGCTGCTCCAGCTCGTGAAGTTTTTGCTGCAGATCTTCACGTGTCTCGGCCGCGGGACCGCGAAGCGGCAGCTCCATCGTCGGACCATAGAAATCCCAGGTCACTCCCGAGGTGTTTTTGACCTCCAGCGGCGTGTTGTTGAAGTAAGCAAAGACTCGGTAATAGTCTTCCTGGGTGAACGGGTCGTACTTATGGTCGTGGCACTGGGCGCACTCGAGGGTCGTTCCCAGGAACACCGTGGCGGTGGTGTTCACCCGGTCGACGACCTGGTTCACCCGGTTCGCTTCCGGGTCGACGCCCGCTTCGACGTTGCAGGTCGTCATGCGATGAAACCCCGTCGCGATCCGCTGCTCGACTGTCGCGTTCGGCAGCAGATCACCGGCGATTTGCTCGATCACGAATTGGTCGAACGGCATGTCTTCGTTGAGTGCCTGGATGACCCAGTCTCGATAGGCCCAGTTGTCACGGATTTGATCCGCCTGGAACCCGTTGCTGTCGGCGTAGCGGGCCAGATCGAGCCAGGGAATAGCCCACCGCTCGCCGAACCGCTGTGACTGCAACAAGCGGTCAACGGCTTGTTCATAAGCGTCGCTCGACCGATCCGCGACGAAACGCTCGACCTCTTGTGGCGTCGGCGGCAAACCGATCAGCGCGAGCGAGACACGGCGGAGCAAGCGCGCACGATCCGCTTCCGGCAACGGCGTCAAATCGTCCAACGCCAGACGCTGCGAGACGAATGCATCGATCGGATGCGCGGCTTCGGCCGTTTCCGGGCTCGCCAATGGCCGCGGCCGCGCCAGCGGTTGATACGCCCAGTGCCTGGGCTCGGCCAGCTCCTCGGGCCAGACGGCTCCCGCGTCGATCCACTGCCGGATGACGGCGATCTCCTTCGTTGACAGCGGTTGACCATCCAACGGCATCAGGTCACCGGCGTGCTCATCGACCAGCCGCATCATGAGCAAACTCGCATCAGCCGCACCCGGCTCGACGACCGCCCCGCCCGAGTGCAATACCGACTCGCGCCGATTGAGCTGCAATCCGGCCTCTTGGTTCTTAGTCCCATGACATCGAAAACAATGACGCCGCAGGATCGGCTGCACGTCACGAGCAAAGCTCACCCGCGACTGCTCCTCCCCCCGTGCCGTTTCCTCGGTGAAACCAACGCCCGTCGTCACGACCACGAGGAAAAAAATGACCAGCGGAATCCCGAAGGTGTGTAGCTTGACGCGACGTTGGGCAGGGGCTGAGAAATACATATTCACGACCGAGGGGGGTTGGCAGGTTGCTCGCATTCTACCCTCCCGTGGGTGCGGAGCCCATACGGAGGCCTATTGCTCGAGATTCGTTCCCGCGATCGCCTCCCAAAACCTCGCCTGCACCGGCCACCGCTCCGCCTCATCCATTGCGTCATACCAGTTGGGGATAACTTCAAGCCGATAAAGGCTCAGCCCGGTGATGTCGAGGTAAAGATGATTCTCGCGGGCGAGCTCCAGCATTTTTTTGAGACGGGCAAGCTCGGCCGAATCGACCTCGTCCGGCCCCTTCATGTAAGTGCCGAACCGCAGGTGGACCCGCACCACGTTCGCCCCAAGGTTCCGCATCTCTCGGAAGTCCCGCTCGATCGTAAATCGCTGGAATTGCACTTCGCTACACCAGTCCGGCGCGTTTGCGTAACCACCATTCCAAAGCCAACAGGACGAGTACGGCAGTGAACCAATAGTAGGACTGCCAAAGCACGTAATCGGACTCGACAATCCGGCCGGTCGACAGGGGTTTCAGTTCCTCCAGCAACCGCTCGGCCGATGACTCGTGCACGTACACGCCACCGCCCGCTTCGGCCAATTGGGCAACGGTGTCCCGATCGAGGCTGACGCGTTCAAACTCGGCCGACTCACGGGACGCGACCCAGATCGGTGTTGACGCTTGCAGGGCGGCGGAGTCGAAGCCGCTGGCACGAACCTTCACCTCGTAGCGTCCCGACTCCAGCGGCGGTGTCGAACCATCGTAGGTTCCGCGTGCTGGATCATCCGCCGAGAGCGGGACGGTAGCGATTACCTGGTCCCCGCTGACGATCAGCGCGTCGACCGTCGCATCTCCGATCGGCTCGCCCCCGGTATCCTGCAACCGTGCCCGCACGCGTGCCCGATCCCCGGGAGTGTATTCGATCCGATCGGTTCCGATCGCGACAAAGTCGTCGCTGGCCGAATAAGGAGGCGGCATCGCGGCGGTGACCAACTGGTTCCAGAACCGGGCGTGAAAGCGGTCGGCTACCTTGTACCGCCACCGCCAGGTTTGCCCGGCGGCGAGATAAAAAACGCGGCCGGCACCGAACAGCCGGGTGACCAGCCAAGGGTGCCGCCGGCCGTCCCGCCCGATCGCTTCCCCCCAAACCTCCGCGTCCTCCTTGGCAACCGACGGGACGACGCCAACGGGCGGTGGCAACCGTCGCCAAAAGGCTGCCAAGTCATCGGACCGCCCTCTCAGGTTCAAGATCGGATGTTCGCGTCCCCGCGAGGTCGGCTGCACGAACCGCACCTCCGGTCGCTCGCGGTCGAGGTGACGCACCGGTACCAGATCCCCGAGTTCAGTTGCCGCCAGTTCGCGAACGCGATCGTAACGGCCGTCGATGATGATCAGGCCGCCCCCGCGGGTGACGAAGTCGGTGAACCGGAACATTGCAGCGCTGTCAAAGTGCCGTACTGGGATCTCGCCGAGCACGACCGCGTCATAGCGCGCCATCGCCTCTCGCGTCGCCGGTAACTCTCCGGGCTGGTCGCCCCAAGCCGGCTGCGCCAAGTCGGTGCCGGCGCCAATCAGTACCGCGTCGACCTCCCAACGTGGATCCCGCTCAAACAAGTTCCGCAAATAACGGATCTCCCAACGACTCGAACCATCCAACACAAGCAACCGTCGTTCCCGCGTCGAGGCGGCGACACGGAAATCAAAAGCGTTGTTCTTCTCGGTCATCTCTCCTGCCACCGGTTCCACCATCGCCCGCATTTCCAGCACGACCGTGTTCCGTTTGACCCGTCGCGAAAGCCCCGCCAGCCGGTCCTCCACGATGGGACCGATCTCAACATCGAAGGGGATCGTTTGCCTGCCGTCGGCGTCGATCGAAACCGTTTCACGCCAAACGGTTTCGGCGAACGCTTCCAGACGAAGATTCACTGTCGAGTCGGCCAACCCAAAATGTTTCAATACGATTTCCCCGGTAAGACGCCCGTCGGAGGCGACGCTATCGGGGTGGACCACCGACATCACGCCGACATCGGTCGGCTCCTGCTCGCTGCCGATGCCGACGGTGTGAAGTGACGTAGTCGCAGCGGTGCGCTGAGCCACATCGAGCGCCGATCGCCCGGTCGTATCGCGCCCATCGGTCAGCAAAACCGTCGCGCGACGGATCGCGGTGGGGTCGGCGTCGGGTGCCGTCGAATCGGCCCCTGTTTCTGGATCGATACCGCGAGGATTCTCGAACACCGACGACAAGTCGGTTGAATCACCGGTCGCCTCCAGTTCCCCCAGCGTCAACTCATCGAGCTCCTGGGCCGAGGACCAGACGGTGCGCGGAGACCCGCTGGAAAACTCAACCACGTCGATCTCATGCGTCTGCCGCAGTGACTCGATCCAGCCGGCGCGGGTTGAATCGCCCGCGAGCAATTCTGTTGCCCGTTGCAACCGGGACGGGCTCGACTCCGACTCGGTACTGTCGCTCAATGACATGCTTTGCGAAACGTCCACGGCAAAGGTCACATGGCCAAGGGTGCCGAAGACCTGACGCCGGTGCCATACCGGTCCAGCGAGGATCAATAACACCAACGCCACCGCAGATCCCCGCAGCCCCGGCAACAACCAACGGTAGGGTGACGCCAGCGTCCTCGTCTCACGCAGGTACAGGGCCATCACCGCGAGCACCGCCACGGCCGTAACAGCGACGACGACGCTGAGTGACCAGTCACCGGCAAATCGCAGCGTGCTACTACTCATCCGATCCCCACCCCGGTGCGCCGCAGGCGAGTCCGTTGGGCGACCAGCAATTCTCCGACCATCACCCCAAGCAGCCCCACCAACAGCCAACGCCAAATCTCCCGCCCGAATCGCTGCGTCGTCTCGTCGGTCTGCAGTGTCTTTACATCGGTATACACCTTGCCGCCGAAGCTCTGGGCAAACGCGTCGATCCGATCTGGGGGGGCGGCGCGGAGCTGAGATTCATCGGCCTCGACCTCGGCAACCCTCAATGTCATCTCCGAAAGCAAATCCCCTGAGTCGTGATCGACCAACCGGCGGAAGCGGTAAACCCCAGGCCGTTCGGCACGGGGATAGACCAGCCTCTCCTTGGGTGCGGCAACCGGCGAGACCTTCGTTTCCGTCTCCCCAGGTGCCTCCACCGTGTAGGTCACCTCCAGCGACTGTTGGTCTCGTTCCGACCATTGCTCGCCCAGTTCTGACAATTCGGTGAAGTCACTCAGCGGCACCCGTATCGACTCGCCGACCCTCACGTTGACATCGGCCCGCGTCCGGGCGAGCGACATCATGAGTTGTTGCATCATTGGGACGAAAATCGGCCGCAGCGGCAGATTGCTCCACTTCGGATCCGAAGGAATCGCGAACTGAACGACCTGCCCCTGCCCCTGCGCATGGGCAACGACCAACGGCCCGCCGCCGGCAAGTTCCAGCAATACCCTCGACGCTTGATCCTCCCCGCGCGGCTGCAACTCGCGATAGGCAACCACGCCGACCTGGTCCAACGGACGCCGGTCTCCCGGACGAAGCAGCGCCCAAGGTGAATACTGAGAATTGGGCTCTCCAACACGCAACGGCGAGACGTCGGACTGGTTGAGATCATCCGGATCGCCGGTGCGGTCCCCGAGTCGGGCCGGCATTTGAAGTGGTTTTTCGTCGCTGCCCCACGGTCGGTTGTAGCGTGGCGCGTCGACCAAGTCGCCATCGAACACGACAAGAGAACCGCCGTCGTTGACGAGTGCCGCGACGGCCGCTTCCGCCTCGGTATCGAGCGAAGCGACATTGGCGAGGATCACCACGTCAGGCGGATCGTCCCCAAGTTCCGATGCGACCTGGCCGCCGCGGACGGTTCGCGTCCGGATCGCCTCGACGCGGTCGTCTCCGGTGAACAGAAACGGGCTCAGCGCGATCGATAAAAAGTCGGTCTCGCCCCACAACGGGTCTGAACTCGGCTCGCCATCGACCAACAGAACGTCAATCTCTCGGATCACCTCAACGGCCAGCCGCCGTCGATTGTCCTCCGACAGCGCATCGGCGATTTCGATGGCCACGCTCAGTTCATGAATCCCTGGACCATCGAGCTGGTGGGTTGTGCGAGCGGTCGCCGTGCCCCGTGGCGGCAAACTGACGAGGCCGGAATCGAACGCCTTGCCGTCGACCATCCATCGCACGTCAATGTTGCTCGCCGGCGTATCGCTGGCGCTGCGAATCCGGGCGGCGATCGTGAACGGCCGGCCAGCGACGATGGCCGGTGATTCGACCTCCAACGAATCGACCGACAGATTCATCAGCGAGTCCGCGTCCTCGCCCAAGTTCCAAAAGCTGACGATCGGTCGGGGTTCGGCCGACTGCCATTGCCGGGCGAGTCTCACCAGGGACGCCATCAAACCGTCGTCCAGATCGCGGCTCTGGAAATCGCTGGCGAGCAAGATCCGCCGCTGAGAAAAAGACGCTTCCTCGGCGGCTTCCAAGGCCTCCCCGATCGCTGCTTCCAGATCGGCCGGACCGGCCGCCGCGGTTAGCTGGCGGACCTGTCCCAGCGCCTGCTGGACCCCCATCCGCGATGGAATCTCCCCGAGCCGGCTGGTTCGGATCAACATCACTTCGTCCTGCCGCGACATTCCTGCCAGCCGGTCCGAGAGCCCCTGTTTGAGCTTTTCGATTCGCGAGGCCCCACCGCTCCCCCGCGCCCCCATCGAGCGGCTGTCGTCGATCACCAACACCAGCGATTGCGGGGCCTCGCCCGGCAACGCCTGGAACCCGGTCAACACCGGTCGAGCCAAAAGGAACGCGAGCAAGATCGGAATCATGCAGCGGAGGCAAAGCAGCAGCCAGTGCGACCAGCGGATCCGCCGCTGGTTAACGCGGATCACGCTCTCCAAAAGATGCATCGCTCCCCAATCCACCGTCGTGAAGCGGCTGCGGAATAGCAGATGAATCGCCAGCGGCACGATGAATGCCAAACTGCCGGCCGCCAGCATCCCATTGAGAAACGTCAATGTGCCCGTCTCCGCAGCGAAAAGTAGGCGTGCAGGGCGTTGGCCAACGGGCGATCGGTGCCGAGCCGTACCCAATCGACCCGGTGCTTGCGGCAGGCCGCCTGCAACGCCCGCTCGTGCTCGGCAAACCGTTCCCGATACGCCTCACGAAGCCCCCGGGCGTCCACCAGTTCTAAATGCTCGGGATGCTCCAAGTCCCGAAACTGCACACGACCATCAAACGGAAAATCGATCTCATCGGGGTCCAGGACCTGCATGAAAATCAACTCGTGGTGGGCGGCGCGGAAGTGGGCCAGCGCCCGGCCGATCGAATCGATCTCCCCCATGGCGTCGGACAGGATGATCAGCAAGCCGCGGCGATGAAGTTTGGGGACCAGTCGATGGAAAACACCGCCGAGATCGGTCTCCCGCCGAGGCTGCTCCCGCGACAACGCCGCAAGGATCGACCGCATGTGGGATGGGCGACTGCGAGGGGGAACGTGGTCACGAGGTTCATTGTCAAATGTGACAAGACCGACCGCGTCTTGCTGAGCGAGCATCAAATAGGCCAACGCCGCGGCCGCCCGAACCGCGTACTCCCCCTTGCTCAGCCCCCCAGAGCGGCTGCCCGCGTAGTCCATCGAACCGCTGCGGTCGACCAACAACGTGCAGCGAAGGTTGGTCTCCTCCTCGTACTCGCGGATGAACAGCTTGTCGCTCTTGCCAAACACCTTCCAATCGATGTTGCGCAACTCGTCACCGCGGACATACGGCCGGTGCTCGCGAAACTCGACGCTGTATCCCTTGTGCGGAGACCGGTGGCGCCCGGCGCAGAAACCCTCGACGACCTCCCGGGCCAAAACCTGAAGCTTGGCCACCCGGCTGAGATCCTGGGGCGGAATCAGATCAAGAACACGCATGAACCATCCACAGGCGAAACGGCTGAAGCATCCTACTTAGGATCGTGCGGGAAAAAGGTGTCCGGTGCCTTTTGTGCAAAGCCCCCGAAGGGCGAGTCCCTCGCAATAGGTACCGGACGCCTTTTTCCCGCTCATTGCTTAACGCTGGCCGTAGTATACCCGCCCCGGCGATCCTCCTCCCCGCCCCGGCGATCCTCCTCCCCCGCGCCGGCGAGCTTCCTCCCCCGCGCCGGCGAGCCTCCTCCCCCGCGCCGGCGAGATCGAGTGCCGCCTGTCGAACTCTGCGTTTCCCGATCGCGCCCGCAGAACTCTCTGCGAGTTCGGCTCCAAAGCCTAGCGGTCCGGGTCGTCCGCGTTGAAGAAGCGGAAGTAATCCGAATCACCGCTGAGGATCATCGTGACCCCACTTCCCAACGAATCGGAATAGCTCTCCAGAGTCCGGAAAAAGGTATAGAACTCCTGCTCGTCACCGAAGGCGTCGTTGTAGATCTGCGTTGCCTCGGCGTCCGCCTCCCCGCGAATCATCTCGGCCTCTTTCTGGGCCTCGCTCTCGATCTCAGCCAGCTGCCGCTCGGTTTCCCCTTCGATCTCCGACGCTCGGCCGGTCCCTTCGCTGCGGAACTGTTCCGCGATCCGTTGGCGCTCCGCGGTCATTCGTTCGAACACCTGGGTTCGGACCGACTCGATGTAGTTGATCCGCTTGATACGGATATCGCTCAGCTCAATGCCATACTCGGGCATCTGGCTGCTGGCGGTTTCCAGGATCTCGCGGACCAATTCGCCACGGCCCTCTTCGACGTCTTCTAACAACATCTCTTCATCCCCCTCGGCCGGCATCGCCCGCTGGAGGTCCTCTTCGGTGACCTGCCAATCCTTGGAGCGAACGATGTTGGCCAGCTCACTGGAGGCGATCTTGTCGCGGACCACTGAGTCAAGGATGTCGTTCAGGCGACTGCGAGCCCCCGCCTCGTTCTGCACGCTCTGCAGAAACTTCAGGGGATCAACGATCCGCCAACGAGCGGTGGTGTCGACCGAGATGAACTGTTCTTCCACCGTGGGAATCTGATTCGGGTCTCCGTCCCACGAAAGCAGTCGCTTGTCAAACCGCCGCACCTCCTGGACGAAGGGGATGCGGTAATGCAGACCCGGCTCCGTGATCGGGTCCCCCACCGGGGCGCCGAACTGGACGACAATTGCCTGCTCGGCCTCGTCGACCGCAAACACCGATGCTCGTCCGACGATCAGCACGACGACCACGAGCAGCACGATCAACAAAACAATCGCTTGCCCTTGCCGCGGAGCAGATGCGGGGCGCGGGATTGAAACGGCTCGGTCATGGGGGGTGTCACTCATCGGGATTCTCCGCGCCGCAGGGGAAGGGTAGAGCCATTCTCGCCAGCGGCCCGTGGCTGCAAGTTCATCAACGGAAGGGGGCTGACCCCGTCCGGCTCCATGACGTAAACCTGACCGACGCGAGGGAGCACCTCATCGAGCATTTCCAGGTACATCCGCCGCCGGGTCACCTCCGGCGAGTTCTTGTACTCTTGCAAGATCGATTGGAACCGAGCCGCCTCACCGAGGGCGCGATTGACCCGCTCCGATCGGTAGCCTTCCGCCGATTCCAATGCCTGACGGGCCTTTCCGCGGGCGGCAGGGATTTTCTGGTTTTGCATTTTCTCCGCCTCGTTGATCATCCGCTCCTTCTCTTGTTCCGCCTCGTTGACTTCATTGAAGGCCGGCTTGACGGGATCGGGCGGGGTCACATCCTGCATCTCGATCGTGCCGATCCGGATCCCCATATCGAAGGAGTCCAGCAGCTCCTGCAGTTCCTGCTCGGCCGAGCTTGCGATTTGGACCCGCTTGATCGTCAGCACGTCACTGCCGAGCGAGTTGCCGACGATTCTCCGCATCACCGCCTCGGAGACGTCCCGGATGGTCTTATCAACGTCCTGCACCCGGTGCAGGTACTTGTTCGGATCATCCACCCGGTACTGGACCACCCATTCGACGTCGACGACCTTGAGGTCGCCGGTGAGCATCAACGATTCGTCGCGGTGGGCATCGGACTTGCGATAGGCCGTGGTTCCCGCGTCACGCTGAACCAACGTTCGAAACCCGAACTCCTCCTTCAGCACCCGCGCGGTGGGAACGGCGAAATGCCGGTCGATGCCGAAGGGAAGTTTGAAATGCAGCCCGGGCGGCTTGATCGCGATCACCTTGCCGAATCGCTTGACAACCGCCTGCTCCTCGGGTTGAACGGTGTAGTACGACGTCGCAGCGCCCCACACCACGATCAACAACACGACAGCGATGATCACCTTGGGCAGCAGCGAAGACCATTGAATCTCCGACAGCCACTCATCGATCGGTACATCCACGCCGGGGCGGCGACTCATGGGTGAATCCTGAAAACGGGTTACGGGCCGCCAAGGCAAAGACGGCTGATTTGCCCTCAGGATGGACCAATGGGGCGATGAACGCAACCGACCGAGAGTCCTCGTGGTCCAAGATTGCCTGGATCACGCCCCACGCTTCAAATCGCCAGTGGGAAGCGTCGCTTCGATGCTGGGACGCTATCGGTCGACGGCACGCCGGGTCGATCGAGTACACTACGGCCACCCCTCGTAGGACCCCGGCTTAACCACGACCACAAGGACCGCCCATGAGCACCACCGCTGAATCGATGCAGGCGCAGGCCGACGAGTTTCGCGATCGTTATGGCCGCGTGCGGGAGATGATCGGCCGCGTCATCGTGGGCCACGACGAGGTCGTGCAGGGGGTGCTGACCGCCATGCTCTGTGGCGGCCACTGTCTGCTCGAAGGGGTCCCGGGACTGGGCAAAACGATGCTGGTGCGGACCTTGTCCCAAGTCCTCGACTTGCAGTTCAACCGGATCCAGTTCACCCCCGACTTGATGCCCGCCGACATTTTGGGGACCAACATGGTCGTGGAGGACGAATCGGGAAGACGCGCGTTTCGTTTCCAGCGGGGGCCGGTGTTCACGCAAATTCTCTTGGCCGATGAGATCAATCGGGCGACGCCCAAAACCCAGTCAGCGATGCTGGAAACGATGCAGGAAGGGACCGTCACAGCAGCCGGCCAACGCTTCGAACTGGATCCACCCTTCTTCGTCCTGGCGACCCAGAATCCGATTGAACAAGAGGGGACCTATCCACTGCCGGAAGCCCAACTCGATCGCTTCCTGTTCAAGCTGGTGGTCGGTTACAGCAGCCGCGACCAGCTGAGCACCATCGTCGACCGCACCACCCGAGGCGAAACGGTGGCGGTGGAGAAAGTCATGGGCGGGGACGAGATTCGTCGCTGGCAACAGCTCGTGCGCGAGGTCATCCTGGCCCCCCACGTCCAAGACTATCTGGTCCGCCTGACACTGGCCACGCATCCCGACGGCGCCCAGGCGGTGCCGATCACCAATGAATACGTCCGCTGGGGAAGCAGCCCCCGCGGGGCCCAATCGCTCGCTCTGGCCGCCAAGGTGGGGGCGTTGCTGGAAGGCCGCTACAACGTCAGCTTCGAGGACGTCCGCCGCGTCTACCTTCCCGCCATGCGGCACCGTGTGCTGCTGAATTTCGAAGCCCAGGCCGAAGGGGTCGAACCCGATCGCGTGCTGCTGGAGATTTTGGAAAAGGTGCCGGAAAAGGGAGACTGAGACCGATCCAGCTCGGCGAGACAAGTACGTCCGTTTCGCCGAAACGGATGTCGCAGCGGCGAGGAC
>CAYWXT010000086.1:0-20062 GCA_964462125.1 uncultured Pirellulaceae bacterium
CGAGGGCCTGGTCGCCGAGGGGGCGGCGGACGTCTACCCGCGACTCGGACCGACCTGCGAGTGGGACACCGCCGCGGCGCACGCGGTGGTCGAGGGGACGGGAGGGTCAGTCACGGATCTCGGGGGCCGGCCGCTCCGCTACAACAAAGCATCGATCTTGAACCCCTGGTTTCTCGTCAGCGGAGCGGGCGGCTATCCCTGGACCGAACTCGTCCCGCCGGTGCCCACCGACCCATCCGCTCACCACTAGGCTCGGTCAGAGACCCAGTAGCGGTCTATTTGATCGTCCAGACCGGATCGGGTTCGATCTGAGCATCCACCGGGTGACCCTGGTCCTTGCGGCCGCTCCCCTCGAGTCGGCTGATCAGCTCGACGGTCATGTCGGTGTCGCAGGCGATTTGGCAGCTCAAACGGACGCCACGCTCGGTCACTCCGCGAGCCTTCAACACTTCACGCTCCGCTTCAGTCATCTTCTCCGGTTCACCCTCGACGAACTTCACGCGGCAGGTGGTACACTTGGCGTTCCCACCACAGGCATGGAGCTGATCGGTACCCGCCTCCTCGACGAGGGCCTTGACGAGCCGCTTCCCTGGGGGGACTTCGAATTCTCCGATTCCGACAACGGTTATCTTAGGCATGAAATCTCCGGTGGCTGAAAAGTCTGCGTGTCTGAGTAACGGGGCGTTCGGGGTTCTCCGAACTTTAACGGAATGTCGGCGTCTTCAAAGGGTGTCTCGAAAGTGGCATCGCATCAACTCGTCAGGGCAGTAAACTACAGGGCTTGCGCGGCGCCCGGCAGGTTGCCCGGTTCAGCGCCGGGTCAGCGGTGCGGGGCCGGCGAACATTGAGGATTCACGCGGAGACGCGGAAAAGAGCATGGATTTGATCTCCGAAGACGCGGTAGGAACGTTCGGTCTGTTGGCCGCCGAGGCGGTGGAACGACTGGTCGATCAGCACGACACGTCACTCGACAAGCGAGCCGCGATGCTGAATGTCGCCGCTCCGACCCTCAACGAGGAGGGAAACAACCTCTGCTTCGCCTTCAAAGTTTCCGGCAACCGCCAGAGAACGGTCAACACCACGATCGCGGTCGAGGGGACCTTCGAAAACAGCCGCGGGGCCTTGTTGGGGGGTGATCTGGCCTGCGAACCGCGCTGCCCCTGTCCCGCCTTCGACCGCGATGGTCTCTGCGCGCACACGCTGGCCGCCTCCTGGTGGCTGCAGGAACAGTTGGGGCGTCGTAGCATTGCCGAGATGCTCGACTTCTTCAGCGAGCTCAAAGTCGACGCGTTGTCGGAAGGCCGCCAGCTGGTCGATGAGCTTCTCCGGATGGCGGAACAGGCCGACCGCGCGGCCAGCCGAACCACCGACACTCGGTTGCAGTGGCGGATCAATCTCTCCCGGTCGAGATACTACAGCCCGATCACGATCCGCCCCTATGAACAGCGTCCGCGAAAGAACGGCAAGGGCTGGACCAAGGGGCGTGAGATCCGCGGCGATGACCTGCTTCGACGCGATTTCCTCGATCTTCCCGTCGACGGGAAGATCGCACCGCTGGTTTCCTCTCCCAGTTACAGCTTCGACGATGAGCATTTTCAGGAGTACCGCGCCCTGCAGTTATTGGTCGGACACCCCAACGTCGCCTGGGAAGATGCCGAGGCGACGCCGCTCAGTGTCCACGCCGCTGAGTTGACCTTGCGGCTCGTCCCGGTCGAGGGGGAGAGCGACGACGACGCCTCGGAGCCTGACGAAACGGCAACCGAGCGTCGGTACCGGCCCCAACTCGCCGTCTCCGGCATGCAGATCTCCCCGCGTGACTGTGAGGTTTTGCTCGGTCACGTCAGTCCGATCGAGCCGGTCGTCGTGTTGGCCGACCGCCGGCACAACCGATTGGTGTTGTGCCCCCTGCGGGACCCCCGCGGCACCCAGCTGCTCCAGCATCTGCTGCGGCAGGATCTTCGCGACATTGAGCTGGACAGGGAGGCGGCCGGCCGGTTGGCGATCCACGGGACGGTGGTCGACGGATTGGTCGGCATCGACCTTCCGCCCAGCCTGGCCGGCCCGATCGAGCCCGCCTCGGCGGAGCTGGTGATGGAGCTCCGCCCATGTAGCGGTGCGGGGCTGCTCGTCGGTTTGGCGATGCACGACGACCGCTTCCGCCAGCTCCCGTGGCCTGGGACGGCTCCGGAGATCGTCCCCTGTCTGACCGAGGCGGGGCCAATCCGGCTCCGCCGCGACCTGCAGCAAGAACGGTCGCAAGCCAACCATGTCATCGACCGATTCGGATTGCGGCAATTGCCCTCCGACGGCGAAGACCGCTGGGTGGCCGATTCGGACGCAGCCGCCCTCGACCTCCTCTCGCGGCTGCATGACGGAGGCGAGGAGACGCCGCGGATGATCTGGCCGGAGGGTGAGACGCTGCGGGTCCGCGGGGAAATCACCCCCGCCTCGCTGCGAGTCCAAATCGACGACCGCAAAGATTGGTTCGGGATTCAGGGAGCCGTCAGCGTCGATGGGCAAGAGATCAAGTTGGCGGATCTGCTCGACGCGGTCCGCGAAAACCGCTCCCTGGTCCGCATCGGCGATCGCGAATTCGCCAAGATCAATGACGAGTTTCGGCGGCGGTTGGATCAGCTCGGGGATACCCTCGTCAACGATCGCGGCTCGCTGAAGATTGCCGAGGCAGCCGTCCCAGCAGTGCAGGAATTGGTCGGGGAGGACATTCCGCTGGAGGCGACTCAGCGGTGGCACGACTCGATCCAGCGGCTGGAATCGCTGGCCGACTGGACCCCAGAGAAGCCGGCGGAAATGGATGCCGAGTTACGCGATTACCAACTCGAAGGGTACCGCTGGCTGGCCCGCCTCAGCCGCTGGGGAGTCGGCGGGGTCCTGGCCGACGATATGGGGCTCGGCAAGACCGTGCAGGCCCTGGGCGTCCTGGTCGACCGCGCCTCCGACGGCCCCGCCTTGGTCGTGGCGCCGACCAGCGTTGGTGACAACTGGGTCCGCGAGACCCAGCGGTTCGCCCCCCAACTCCGCCCCCACCTGTATCGCGATTCCGACCGCGATCAGCTGATCGAGGCCGCCGCCGCCGGTGACCTCGTAATCGTCAGCTACCAATTGCTCCAGCGCGACGCCGAGGCCTTCGCCTCCCGGACCTGGAACACCTTGCTGCTCGATGAGGCCCAGTTCGTCAAGAATTCCCAAACCAAGACCTCCCAAGCGATCCGCGGGCTCGATGCCAATTGGCGGATCGGACTCTCTGGCACCCCCCTGGAAAACCACTTGGGGGAGCTGTGGAGCCTGTTCCGGACGCTGAGCCCCGGCCTGCTCGGATCGTGGGACCGCTTTCGCAAACGATTTGCCGAACCGATCGAGCGGCATCACGACCAGAGCCGACGCTCGTCCCTGGCCCGCCTGGTGCGCCCCTTCATCCTCCGCCGCACCAAAGACAAGGTCTTGAAGGAATTGCCGCCGCGGACGGAGATCACCCTGCAAGCCGAACTCAGCGGCGAAGAACGCCGCCGCTACGAGGACGCGCGGTTCGCCGCCGTGGCCGACCTGAGCGGACTCGACACCGGCGGGGACCAGGAAGGGGACCGGCGCATCCGGACCCTCGCGTGGTTGACCCGGCTCCGCCAGCTCGCCTGCCACCCTGCCCTGGTCGATAAAACCTGGACCAAAAGCTCCGCCAAACTCGACCTGCTGATGTCGCTGGTCGAAGAACTGCGAGAAGAAGGACACCGCGCCTTGGTCTTCAGCCAGTTCGTCAAACACCTCACCTTGATCCGCAAGCGGCTCGACAAGCTGGGGATCGAATTCCAATACCTCGACGGGGCGACCCCGTCGAAGGAACGCCAGCGCCGTGTCGACTCCTTCCAAAACGGCGAAGGCGAACTGTTCCTGATTTCACTCAAAGCCGGCGGGACCGGATTGAACCTGACCGCCGCCGACTACGTGATCCACCTCGACCCCTGGTGGAACCCCGCCGTCGAAGACCAGGCAACCGACCGGGCCCACCGCATCGGCCAAGACCGCCCCGTGACGGTCTACCGGCTGGTTGCCGAAGGAACGATCGAGGAACAGATTTTGCAGATGCATGCGGACAAGCGTCAGCTCGTCGCCGGCGTGCTCGATGGAACCGATCGCGCGGGACGAATGAAGACCGACGAACTGATCACGCTGATCAAACAAGGCGCAACAGGCTAGAGACCCTGTACCGGGTGGCCAACCGCGCGACGGCCCCCGCGCCCAGCGCCGTTGGCTCAGGGTTTCCTGACCCAGCACGAATGCATCGTTGGAAACATCGCAATCCCCCACCGAGGAGTCATGATGAGTGACCATGTTTACAAGCAGGTCGAGCTAACCGGGTCATCCACCAAGTCGATCGACGATGCCATTCACAACGCGGTGAAACGGGCCAGCAAGACGATCCGCCACATGCGTTGGCTGCAGGTCACCGACACCCGCGCCCACCTCGAAGGCGAAAGCATCGCCCACTGGCAGGTAACCGTGAAGATCGGCTTTACCCTCGAAGAATGAATGGATCCACTGGCTCCGGCAGCATCGATCGACTGGCCCGCGATCCTGATCCGGATCACGATCTGGCTCGCTGTCGCTGGCTACCTGGGCCGTGTCGCCTGTGACCTTTCGACAGTGCTCTCGGCGGAGCGCGACAGCGCTGTGAAGCTTCACCGCTGGCGGTGGTCACGCCGCATCTGGATCGCCGCGCTATTCTGCTATTTGGCCCACGTCGTTGCCGCCTTCCATTTTGTCGACGGCTGGTCCCACACCGCCGCATCGCACCGTACCGCGATCGAAACTGAGGCCGTCACCGGCTGGGCCTGGGGTGGGGGGCTGTGGGTCAGCTACGCCTTCACCACCCTCTGGCTGTTCGATGCGATCGCTTGGTGGCACTGTGGCCTTGCCTGGCCCTACCGCCATCGCGGCTACTTCTGGACCCTCCACGCCCTCTTCGCCTTCATCGTGATCAACGCGACGCTGGTGTTCTAACCACCGCGCGTTCGCAGTCCACTCCCGCACGACTGGACGCATATTGTAACGCAACGGCGCAAGCCGTGCGGCCCACCGCGACCTTTTCACCGAGACCTGCAACGCAACGGCGCAAGCCGTGCGGCCCACCGCGAACTTAGAGCCGAAACTTAAGAGCCGCTTGAAGGTGCGTTGCTTGACAGCGGCTCGGCACGATCGCCTTTCGGGTCGCGTAAGATCTCGCGAACCCGCAGCCCAAACTTGTCCCCAACCTTGACCGTTTCCCCACGAGCGATTTCATGTCCCCCCGCTTCGAGCGTCAGCGGCTCGTCACAGTGGGCTTCAAAGGTCAGCATCGACCCAGCGACCAGATCCAAGATCTGCCGCAATGGTTCTTTTTTTCGCGCCAGCGTCACCGTGACCGGCGTGCGGATTTGGAGCACCGAATGGTGGTAGGGGGACTTGTCGTCCATGGTCATCGAAACGAACCCCGGTCGGACAACGGCTGAAGCTCGACGGCGCCACCGTCGTTGAAGTGAAGTGTCAAGCTCTTTCAGTGGATCGGCAGATCCAAGCGGTCCTCTCCTCCCAATCAGCGACAAAGCCGTCGAAATCGACCTGGGAACGATGATTTTTCGCGAGCATTCCACCCACCAGGGGGTGCAGTAACCCGTTTCGTCAAGATACATTGGTCGCAATTCCTGGGAGCTTGGCGTCCCTCGGCCGCCCGGTTTGCGGGAATCTGAGACTGGAAACACCGATCTTTGGAATAGAAAGCTGCGCGATGTGCTTACTGGCTGTTCAGTACCGATTGGTTCCCGAGAGCCCGATTTTGGTCGCCGCCAACCGGGAGGAATATTTTGACCGCCCCAGCTTACCCCCCGCCATTCAGTCGGGGAAACCGCGCGTGCTGTGCGGCGTCGACCAGAAGGTCGGCGGGACTTGGCTAGGGGTCAACCAAACCGGGCTGTTCGTCGGGCTGACCAATCGGGCGACAGCGTCCCCCTTGTTTGGCCAGCGTTCGCGCGGCCTGCTCGGCCTCGACCTGCTGCGCTGCTCTTCCGCCACCAAGGCGTTGGAGAAGGCTCGGGAATGCTTCGCCAAGACACGGTATGAGGGCTGCAATCTGATCATCGCCGACGCCCGCGAAGGATACGTGATTCACGCCGACGAGCGGCAGGAGGTCATGGAGCTCCAGGAAGGCTTGAACATCATCGGCGCCCGCAACTTGAATGATCCGAATGACCAACGGGTTCAGATGGCTCGTCGGTTACTCACCCTGCAAACGCTCGATTCCCCCGTCAAATTCCTGGCCGTTGCCAGCAAGGTCTTTGCCCGGGCCCCGGTCGGCCCCGGCCGACCGAGCATGGTCGTCCGCAACGGGGACTACGGAACCGTCAGCAGCTCCCTGGTCGCTCTGGGCGTCAAACCCCGGGACGCGATCTATCAGTTCAGTAACGGAGCGCCCGATGTCGCCAAGTACGAAGACTACTCCCCAATGCTTCGGGACATCCTCAGCCGCGGCCTCCGTGAAGCGCGCTCCAAGGCCCGGGCCTGACTCCCCGCCGCCCCGCTCCCGCGCACCTATCCGATCCGTTTGCGCACCTCCGCAGCCGCCACCACGTTCATCACCAGCGGCTGTGACTGGCTTGGCTGCGATTGTTGCCAGCTCGCATACCATGCCTCCTCCGTCACCAACACATCGACGTAGCGGCTGCAACCGGTTCCCCAGGGACTGACGAACGAGGGTCGCAGCACCGAGAGCCGTTGGATGCGGTCAAGCCGACCGTCGAGGCAATACCCCAGCCCGCCAAGTTCCTCGCAGGAATAACCCCGCGGTCGCCGAACCGCCGCGGAATGCTCCTCCAACGATCGCACGCACTCCCCGCCATCGTAAAAAACAAGACTGACACGGTGATCGTGGAACGCCCCGACCGGCGGAACGTCGACGACCGACGTGATGCGGCTCATCGCCACATCCCAAGTGGTCCCCCGCGGAAAGCACTGAAACACCGGCGCGTCAAACTCATCCGCACCCGACCGCCGCACCGCGAAACCGCTGTTCGAGCTCGTCCATGAAAACGGGTGGGTGCAGAAGAGTAGCACCAGCGCCCCGTCGCCACGGCTGTACAGCAGCGGATCTTTCACATGCAGATGACGGGGATCGGAAGAGGCCAGCACCGTCCGGGGTTGAGCCCCCGGGAGCGACTCCAGCGACCCAGCCCGCAGCGATTCGATCGTCCACACCCCGGTCCCAGGCTTCTGATACGACTCCAACCCGCTGGGATAGCCGATGTTCGATTTCTCCGAAGAGACGAACAGCTCGACACCCCGCTGGTCAAAACGAATCGCACTCCCCTCGATCGATAACACCTCCCGCGAATCGAAGGTCAGCTCAGCTTTGCTGAAACTCATGACCTTTTCGAAACTCAACCCGCCGTCGCCGGAGCGATAGATCGCCAGCTCCAACCCCCGTTCACCGACGCCCAATCCGGTCCGCGAGTCGCCTTGGTTGCGGAACCGCCCCACCAGCACGAGGCTCCCGTCGGGGGCCTGCACCATGTTTCCGCCCCCGAACCAATAGCCCGATTCATCGCGTTGGGGTGCAACGATCTCGCCGGCGGCATGCTGGTCGATCAAGGTTTCCGCCAACCCAATGAGGCGGTCTTCAAGCTCACGCTCAAGGCGATCGGTCATACAAGAAATCTCGTTGATGAAACCCGTCCCTTCTCACGTATCGTAGCTAACAATGACGGTCTGGGCCGCACGGCTCGCGCCGTGGCGTTAAAAACTTGTAACGGCAGGGCGCAAGCCCCCGGCCCACGCTTTTTTAACGGCTGGGCGCAAGCCCCCGGCCCACCCCACTTTTTTAACGGCAGGGCGCAAGCCCCCGGCCCACGCTTCTTTAACGGCTGGGCGCAAGCCCCCGGCCCTTCGAACCCGACATCCAAGCAGTGACGAACCACTAACCCTCCATCCAATAGCCAGGCAAATCGTCCTTCGTTTCCCTCAAGATGCGCAGAATCGAAGCACGGGCGCCAGGACCCAAGTGGGCATACGCCTGCGACGTGTCCTGGCCGGTGAGCACCCGCCACAGCCGCCGATACACCTGCCGCCGCACGCGGTCGTCCAGCGACGCGAACGCGGAGGAATAAATGAGGTAGCTGCAGGGATGCCGGAACAAACGCGTCTCCAAGTCAAACTCTCGCAATGACCGGCCGTCGCCGCAGGCGGGCCCTCGCTGAGTGAACTCCTCGGCGAACGGTGTCGATCCCCGGATCGGCGCGTGCAGTTTCGCTTCGTCGCTAAACAGCATGTAGTCGACGATCCGCTTGGCCGAACGGTCGATCACCGCTTCCAACGCTTGATCGGCGTTGCCATCGCCATCCGGGTCACCATCCCCAGCCGGGTCGGCATCGACCGCCCGACGAACCTCGTGGTTAGCCCGGGTGAACGCATTCTGCATTTGTGTTTGGTGCTCCAACACCATCAGCGCCACCACATCGCTGTGCGCTGACAGCCAGCGGGACGTATCGAAATCGTCGCGTAAATCCTCCCGCTGAAGATTCCCCTGTGCCACCAACTCGTCGTCTTCGAGAAAGGAATTTCCCATGTGCTGCATGCCGCCCAAGTCGCCGGTGACATACCAGCCTCCCCAGCGATCGGCGATCGGGCTGGTGTGATCGGTGATCGACGCTCGCGTCAAGCTGTTGATGACCCCACTGGGTCTGGTGAGGACGCTTCGCACGCCATGGCCGGGCACCCCTTGGGTCATCGGCACCTTGTGACACGCCAAACAGCGATCGTTCTCTCGCCGGAGCGCGGCACGGCGAGGCGTCATCCGGACGGTATAGAACGCCGCCCCGAGCTGCGGGTCGGTCGTGGAAATCTCTAGCAGTGGACTTCCCTGCACCCAACCAATGTACACGTCGTCATTGAAGTAGATCGCACGCGGATTTTCCGGCGAGATCCGGCCCATCTGCAAGCTTGTCTTGGAGAACACCATCGACTGCGAGGAAACGGGGACCTCCAGCGCATCGAGCAACGACGGCAGATACCCAAACTCTGGTTGGTATTCGAGCGAAACGTCCCCGGCTTCCACCTTGGCAAACAGTTCCGTCACCCGGTTGTGACCCTCGGTGCCAAGATAGCGGAGACGCTCCTCTTGGACCTCCGACTGCGAACGGCCAAGGGACTGTCCACCCAACAGACAGATCAAGGCGAGCACCACTCTCGCGGGCACCCGACAAAGCTCCACTCGGCGCATCGAGAACAATCGCATGGGCGGGTGCCGTGGGGGGATTGAAATACAAAGCAGCGTGCAACGCGTGACGTGCTGTCAAGCTAGGCGTCGTTGATCGAGTCGTCAATATCGACCGGCAGACGCCTCACCGACGACGAATTTCTCACCCGATTTCAGCTACACTGAAGGACCGCCCCGTTCGCTGGTCATCGACCGTTCCGCTTGCCCTGCCATGACTTGGATTCGTTCATCCCGACGTTGCCGTTTGACGTTCGCGACCGTTCTGCGTTCCCTCGCAACGGGACCGTGGTGGATCGCCCTTGCCGGGGGACTCGGCGCATCGGTGATCGCCTCCGCCGCAGAGCCTGAGCCAACGCGTCAGGACCTCGAATTCTTCGAGTCGAAGGTCCGCCCGCTGCTGGCCGATCACTGCTATCAGTGCCACAGCGCCGACGCGGAGACGCTGCAGGCCGGAATTCGGGTCGACCACCGAGAAGGTTTGATCCAAGGTGGCGACTCCGGACCGGCCGTCGTACCAGGACAGCCCGAGGAGAGTCTGCTCCTTGAGGCGGTTCGCTACGAGTCGTTCGAGATGCCGCCACAGGGAAAATTGTCGGAAGCGGAGATTGACATCATCGAACGTTGGGTGGCGATCGGTGCGCCTTGGCCTGACGACCCCGAGGCGCATGGAAGTGACGCGACCGAGACGTTCGATCTGCAAGCCAGGAAGGCAGCCCATTGGGCCTGGCAACCGGTCCGTGATCCCACCCCACCGCCGGTGGCGAACGAATCATGGCCACAAAATAACATCGACCACTTTCTACTCGCCAAACTCGAAGCGGCAGAACTCTCCCCAGCGGCCCCCGCCGACCGGCGGAGTTTGGTGCGGCGGCTCTTTCTCGATTTGGTCGGCCTGCCCCCCACGCCCCAACAACTCGCCGAGGTGGTTCAGGCTGAGGGGGACGAGGCGATTGATCGGCTTGTCGGTCGATTGTTGGAGTCACAGCATTTCGGCGAGCGTTGGGGCCGACACTGGCTCGATCTGGTCCGCTATGCCGAATCACGCGGACACGAGTTCGATGAAGATGCCGTCAATGCCCACCAGTACCGCGACTATGTCATCCGCGCATTGAACGCCGATATCCCGTTCGACCAGTTCGTCCGGGAACAGATCGCAGGAGACCTGCTCCCCCAGCCACGCCTGCATCCCGAACAAGGGTTCAATGAATCGGTTCTCGGCACCGGTTTCTGGTTCCTGGGCGAATGGGTTCATTCGCCGGTCGATATTCGCAAAGACGAAGCGGAACGTTTTGACAACATGATCGACGTGATGTCGAAAACGTTTCTCGGCTTGACGGTGTCCTGTGCTCGCTGTCACGACCACAAGTTCGACGCGATCTCCGCCGCCGACTACTATGCACTTTCCGGCTTTCTCCAAAGCAGCGATTACCGCCAAGTACGCTTCGAATCCGAACAGCACAACCGCTCGGTCGCAGAGAAACTGGCGGCATTGGATCGCGAGTTTGAAGCGAAACTGCGTTCGGTGATCGCGGAGGCGCTCGCAGCTGCCGCGGATCGCTCCGCAGAAGAATCCACTCGCACCGATCCGGCGACACCGGCAACGCATGCGAAGCGGGCAAACGACGCCCGCCTCGTCGTCGACTACGGCAGCGCCGAGGACGCCGACGTCATGCAGGATGGCGTGATCTATGGTCAAACCCCACGCCGCGCCGGCGATCTGGTGTTGAGCCTCGACTCCGGCTCCCCCTCGTTGACCGTCGCTCCCTACAGCGCCGCGATCAACGATCCGTTTTGGGACGGGCTGACAAGCGAGAGCGAACCGACGACCAACCTTCGTGGAAAGCTGGACCCGTTGCCGCGAAGTGGGCGCACCCTCCGAACGCCAACGTTTGAGCTGACAGAGAACGTCGTCAACTGCCAAGTGCGCGGCGCCGGTCACATCGTCGCCTGTGTCGATTCGCATCGCCTGGTGGCCGGCCCACTGCACGGCGAGACGGTGCGGCGGGTGGAGTCTTCAGATCCAGATCGCGTTCGCTGGGTTTCCCTGAACCTCGGTCGGTATGCCGGTCATCGACTGCATCTTGAGTTCACGCCCGACGAGGGGGAAACGCTGGAGGTGCTGCGGGTCGTCGACGGGGAGGTCTCGGGAGAGCCGCGGATCGCCTCGGAGCCCGAGAACGGCCGGCCGTCGCGGTTGATGTTGGCCGAGGCGGTCGACCTGTGGTCCAGTGGACAGCTCGCCCGGCACCCCGACGCGGCGGAACTGGCGGGTCTTCTGCGCTGGGCGATGGCCGAAGATGAGTCCTGGCGGCAGGCGCGTGTCGCTGGCGAGACAACCGTCGCCGAAACGGTCGCCCAGTGGTCCCGGCAGCGCGAACGACTGCACGCGCAGCGACGCCTCGAGTCATCGCTGGCGATGGCGATGATCGACGGCAGCGGCGAGAACGACCGTTTGCTGATCCGGGGGAACGCATCCAACCCCGGCGAGGAAATCCCCCGACGGTTTCTGGCGGCGATCGATGGGGAACAGCCGCTCGACATCGCACAAGGAAGTGGTCGCTTGGAACTCGCTGCACGAATCAACGACCCGGCCAATCCGCTGACCAGCCGCGTGATCGTGAACCGGGTCTGGCACCACCTGATGGGACGCGGCATCGTCCCCACCACCGACGACTTCGGCGTGCTGGGCCAACGACCGACCCATCCTGAATTGCTCGATCACCTGGCGTCCTGGTTCGACCGCAACGGTCGTTCGATCAATAACCTGATCCGTTACATCGTGTCGTCGTCCGCTTATCAAATGTCGAGTGAGCTTAGGGCCGAAGCGGAGCAGCAAGACCCGAAGAATCTTCTTTGGCATCACGTCCCGCCGCGGCGATTGGAGGGGGAAGTGATCCGGGACGCGCTGCTGGCATTGTCGGGGACGCTCGATCGAACGATGCACGGTCCTTCGGTCCCGGTGCATTTGACCTCGTTCATGGACGGTCGCGGACGCCCGCCCAACAGTGGACCGATGGACGGGGACCGGCGGCGGTCGATCTATATCGCGGTGCGCCGGAATTTCCTCTCGCCGTTCATGCTCGCCTTTGACAGCCCGGTCCCCTTCAGCACCATGGGGCGGCGCAACGTCTCGAACGTCCCCGCCCAAGCGCTGATCCTGATGAACGATCCGTTCGTCGTGGAGTGTGCACGCCAGTGGGGTCAACGTGCCGTGCTGGAAGTCCCCAGTGACATCGAGCACCGCGTGGCGTGGATGTACGAAACCGCCTTCGCGCGGCCGCCAACACCCAACGAACGCGGAGCCGCCGTGGCGTTTGTCCGCGGCGAAGCGACCGAGCGGGAGACCAACCACAACGATCCGGAGATATGGAGCGACCTGGCCCACGCCCTGATCAACACCAAAGAATTCATTTTTCTCCAGTAGCACAGGCTGCCAGCCTGTAGGCCCCCGCGGCGACAATCCGAGACAACCCAACGTCCAAACACCTTCACGTGCGGCACGAGTTCGCACGGCCCGCGACACCAAACATCCATCACCAACTCCCTACCGAACCTCCACCACTCCCCATGAACCGCACGTTACTCCGCCGCCCCGGCTGGTCGCGCCGCGAAATGCTATCGCACGCTGCCAGCGGTTTCGGCGCCGTCGCGCTGCAGGCACTGCTCAACGACCGCGGCTTCGCCGGCGATGGCCCTGTCCAAGCCCGGAACGCCGACCACGGCTGCCATTTCCCGCCCCGCGCCCGCCGCGTGATTTTCCTGTACATGGATGGAGGGCCGTCGCAGGTCGACACGTTCGACCCCAAACCGATGCTGGACAAATACAACGGAAAGGATCCGGGAGAATTGTTCACGGTGGAGCCGACCCAGTTCAACAACAACGGGAAGGTGCTCGCGAGTCCCTGGACGTTTCAATCGCACGGCCAGTCAGGAATCCCCGTCAGCACACTGTTCCCACACGTCGCGCGGTGCGCCGACGAGTTGGCGGTGATCCGCTCGATGACCAGCGAGTTCCCTGAGCATACCTTCGCCAATTACTTTCTCCACACCGGCAGCGGCTTCCAGGGTCGACCCAGCATGGGTGCCTGGGTGAATTACGGATTGGGAAGCGAGAGCCAGAACCTGCCCGGGTTCGTCTGCATCAACGGCGGCTTGATCCCGCCCGGCGGGCTCGATTGTTTCGGTAGCGGGTTTTTGCCCGCCAGCTATCAAGGTTCCATCTTCAAACCGTCCGGCTCCGGCGTCGCCAATATCGAGCGAACCGAGCCGACCGACATGCGGCAGCGGCGCAAGCTCGATCTCGTCCGCCAACTCGACGAGCAAGTTGTCTCCCGCTACGGACACCACGACAGCCTGGAATCGGCGATCGAGAACTATGAGCTCGCCTATCAGATGCAGATGGCCGTTCCGGAACTGATGGATCTGTCGTCGGAAGGTCAGGCGACGCGTGCGCTTTATGGGATGGAGGCGAAGTTCGAACAGACTCGGATTTACGCCGCCCAATGCCTGATCGCGCGGCGGCTGGTCGAGCGGGGCGTGCGGTTCGTGGAGCTGACCTGTCCCCAGGTCCAAGGCGACCGCTGGGACCAACACAGCAATTTGAAACAAGGGCACGAGCGCAATGCACTGGCGGTGGATCAACCGATCGCGGGGCTGCTAACCGATCTGCGGCAGCGCGGGTTACTCGATGAGACCCTGGTGGTGTGGGCAGGCGAGTTCGGCCGTACGCCGTTCGCGCAAGGGGCCGACGGACGCGATCACAACCCGTTCGGATTCACCCTCTGGATGGCCGGCGGAGGCGTGAAGGGAGGAACGGTCTACGGCGCGACCGACGAGTTCGGATACAAGGCGATCGAGAACCGACTGGAGATTCACGACCTGCACGCCACGATGCTGCACCTGTTGGGAGTCGACCACACACAATCAACCTTCCGCTTCGGCGGCCGCGACATGCGACTGACCGACGTCAAAGGGCACGTGATCACCGACCTCTTAGCGTGAATGGGACAACACCCCGGATCACAATCCAAGGAACGGAACGGGGACCAAAAAGGCGTGCTGCTCGAAGACGTTCCATGCGCCGTTCCAGGAGATGAACTGGGTAAAGTAGACGACCAGCACATAGAAGGCGACGATGGGAATCGCAGCCAGCCGCGCCGTCCAGCGGACGAGCAACGACCGCGGTTGATGGTGACATCCCCGTACCAATCGCTGAACGAACAGGACTGGGGCCGGCGGTTGTGGTAGCGCTGACCACAACCGTCGCCGCACGTTGCTCAAAGCGGCGCTGTAATCCAAGACGTGTTGGTCTGATCGATGCCGCGGATGAACTCCGCACGTCACCAATCCCGGTTACGGTGACGAAAGAGCAGGTATGTTTCCCTGTTGACTGTTCTTTCTATCGCAGTACGCTCCTGGCGTCCTTGCGATCAATCCCGTAACTCCACCCATTCTCGTTCGGTGTGTTACTTTTTACGTGCCTCAGCCAGAGTCTCGCTGACACATCGGCGGCAAGTTCTGAGGTGAACGGTCGGCTGGAGGTGTGCTGCACGAAAAGGACGACATCCTCCACGACGATTACATATCCATGCGCCATGCTAGGCGGCGAGTCTCCGTCGCCCTCGTAGATATAGGTATATTCAATGGCCTCTTCGCTGGCATTCACATCTGCACTCTGATCCCGTGCGTTGACCGAGACAAATTGATACCTAACCATCTCTGCAATCGGAGTTCCTGCGGACGCTGTGGAAAACCGAGCAGCCCCATCACTGCGAAACGTCTCGATCGACGCTTGACCGACAGGACCATGCGAGACCTTCACATCTGGACTCCCAAATTTCCACGCGACGAAGGAAAGCACCTCGTCCGACCCGTCTCTTTCAAAGTTCACCCACGAGTATTTGCCCCTCACACCGTCGTCGCCCCTCATCGACCATTCGCTGCCGAGACCGGGAAGTTCTCCGAAGAATGGAAGGTCGTATGCAGATGCTTCAGTATTTGCGACTACGCATACCAAAACCGCAATTGAAATGAAGGGAGTTTTGGGACGCATGACTTTCTCTCCGAACGCCGACGGTAGCCCGGACCGAACGGATCGTCGACCAACACGAACAGCTTTGATAAGCTCTCCCGTGGGCCGCCTCGCTCCGGCTGTTCTTGAAGCGGCATCCGATCGCCCGGTGAGATCGGTCTCCGCACCAGCAGGATACCCGACCGCAAAGGGCCGCGCAAGATTCGGCCGCGCAAATTTCGGGCAAGGGGATCGAGAATATGGATCTGACCGACCCGGAGAAGACGATTGATACGTTGCGGCCTACCCAAGAGCGGCAACGGTGAACAGAGCGCAATCCTATTTTCCAAATCTTCCCATCTGGACTGGTCCCTCTTTCCCGCTAAGTAGCTTCACGCCGGGGAACCGGCGGCCCAAGAGGCGTCGTATGCGATCGAACAGGCCGTCGCCGAACTGCTTGCCGAAGGGCAACTGCAGACGGCCGACCAAGGAGGCGACGTTTCCACGTCACAGGTCGCCGCGCGGGTCCGCCAGCGTATACGTGAGCGTCGAATTGTAGTCGAATGAAGGCACCACAAAACCATAACTCGAGAAGGGAGAAGCAAGATGAGCAAGATGAGAATGCGATTGCAAAAGATTCCATCTCACGCGTCGACTGGCTGCGCAGCGGTCATGTTGGCAGTATTCATGTCATGCGGATTCGTGATAGCGGCCGACACCCCCGAGCCTTCGGTCTCGGAAGAACAGTCGTTGCAACAGCCGCGGCAGCCTGACGGAGACGGCAGCGTCGCGATCGACGGCGAGACGAAACAATGGCACAAGGTCACCCTCACGCTCGACGGTCCGTACGCGCATGAACGGGACAATTCACCCAACCCGTTTGTCGACTACGAGATGAACGTCGCCTTCACCCACGAATCCGGCTCGCCATCCTACATCGTCCCCGGATACTTCGCCGCCGATGGGAACGCAGCTGAGAGTTCCGCTGACCAGGGAACGAATTGGCGCGCCCATCTGTCGCCCGATAAACCAGGTCGCTGGGACTACCAGGTGTCTTTCCGCCACGGAACGTCGATCATTCAAAGTGACGATCCCAACGCAGAGCCGCTCGCGCCCTACGATGGCAAGTCGGGTGAATTCATCGTGGCGGCGTCGGACAAAACGGGGCGGGACCTCCGTGCCCGCGGCCGTCTACAATATGTCGGCGAGCGATACTTGAAGTTTGCCGGGACGGGGAAGTATTTCCTGAAAGCGGGCGCGGACGCCCCGGAGACGTTGCTCGCCTACACCGATTTCGACGACACAGTGACGGGGAATCCGAACAAGAGCCCTCTGAAAACCTGGTCCCCTCACCTCCGTGATTGGCGCGAGGGGGATCCCACCTGGAAAGACGGCAAGGGGAAGGGGCTGATCGGGGCGATCAACTACCTGTCGGGAAAGGGCTGCAACGCGTTTTCGTTCCTGACGTACAACGCGGGCGGCGATGGCGACAACGTGTGGCCCTTCGTGCAGCGTGAGGACAAGATGCATTACGACTGCAGCAAACTCGATCAATGGGGCATCGTGTTCGATCACGGGACCGCCCGCGGAATGTACCTGCACTTCAAGATGCAGGAGACCGAAATGGACGACAACCGCACCCGCGGCGACGATGAGCGTCAGGTACCCGAATCGCTTGACGGCGGAGACCTCGGTCCCCAACGCCGGCTTTATTGCCGTGAACTGATCGCTCGGTTCGGTCACAACCTGGCCTTGAACTGGAACCTCGGCGAAGAGAACACGCAGTCGACCGAGCAGCAAAAAGCGATGATCGATTTCATCGCTCGGCTCGACCCGTACGAGCACCCGATCGTGGTTCACACCTACCCGAACCGGCAGGATCAAGTGTATCGACCACTGCTTGGAGAGAAATCGAAGCTGACCGGTGTGTCGCTGCAAAACAGCGGGATCCAGGACACGCACTGGCAAGTGGTCAAGTGGGTGCGTGAGTCGGAGCAGGCTGGGAAACCGTGGGTGGTCGCGTTTGACGAATCGGGGACCGCCGCACACGGCCAACCACCGGACCTGGGGTACAAAGGATTCGACGGCCACGATAAGACCGGCAAGATGGCGTACACCGAACACGAAGTTCGCCGACAAACGCTTTGGGGAACGCTGATGGGGGGCGGAGCCGGCGTCGAATATTACTTCGGGTACCAGTTCGACGAGAACGATTTGGTGTGCGAAGACTGGCGGAGCCGCGACCGGAGTTGGGACTATTGCCGGATCGCCCTGCAATGCTTCCAGGAACTCTCGATTCCATTCCATCGGATGCGCCCCGCCGATGAACGGATCGGTAGCGACCCCCGCAACAATCGTCATTATTGTTTCGCAGAGCCGGGAGAGGTTTACCTCGTCTACATTGCCGAGGGAGACGTTCCCGCACTCGACCTGAGCGATGGGGAAGGACGGTTCCGCGTCTCCTGGTTCAACCCGCGGAAAGGAGGCCAGTTGGTCGACGGATCGGTCGCGGCGGTCGATGGCGGCGATACCCGTGACATCGGATCGCCACCGAGCAGCACCGAGGAGGACTGGTTGGCGGTGATCCGCAAGGAATGACTGCGAAGGCGAGATTCGCACCGCCGATGCACTGGCTCCTTCGCCATCGGCCGGCGGTGGATCCGCCGGTGAAGCCCTTTTGTTTGTCCGTGTTCGAAATTCACTCGTCGTTTTCCTCGAGTGAATCATGATCCAACGCTTCGCCAAGCTGAGTCATAAAGAAATCCATTTCTTGTTCGTTTGTCCGGCGCTGCCGCTGGCGTAGGTGATGCTCGCCCAGATCACCGCACCGACGCAGGCCGCCATGAAACCACCCGTTGCGCCGAGGACCAGTCGCTGTAGACGCAGCACTTCGTACTCGAGTCTTTGCAGCTGATCCGGTGAAAGCTCCGGTGGGGAAACTGGGCTCTCGTTGACGTCCGTCGTGAGTGGTTCGTTCGAAACTTCCGGTCCCATGATCGCACCTGCTGGCTTGGCGTGAAGTGAGAGGGCAGTCACGGATCGCCGCTGCATCGCTGACTGGTGTCGCGAGCGAGCACCGCAATCATGAAGCCCCCATCATCGTGGCTGAATTCCTAGCCTGCTCGCGGGGTGGCAAAAACTTTACCCGTAGCCCGATTCGCCAAGGACTTGACGTCTACAATACGATCATCGGGGCGATGGGCGGTGAGTTCAAATTCGGCCCCGAACGGCGTGAAGGCACCGTCGCCGACGCAATCCTGGCATAGGGCCTCCACTTTGCCCCAATTAGGAAAGAAACCACCGATGACGGACCCCGTTCGCCGATTCTCCCACCTCCCCAACGCTCATAGATCCGCGTGGGTACGGCTCATGCCGTTTGCAATCCTGTTTGCCTGCGTTGTCGCGTGCGCATTGTTGGCCCAGCAGGCGACTGCCGAGCAGCATCGAGCGTACTTCGGAACCTACTCAATCGGTGACAGCACCAGCCAGGGGATCTACACCTGCCTGTTCGATAGTCAAACGGGACGTCTGACCGATCCGCAGCTAGCCGTCGAGGCAGTGAACCCGTCGTTCTTGGCGATCCACCCGTCAGGCGATTTCTTGTTCGCCGTGAATGAGGTGAGCGAGGGAGGTGGGCGTGGAAACGGATCGGTTTCTTCATTTCGCCTAGGGCCGGACGGTGATCTGACCCTGATCAACCAGCAACCGTCTCACGGGGGCGCGCCGTGTCACTGCAATGTCGATGCCTCGGGGAAGTTCTTGCTGATTGCCAACTACTCCGGCGGCAGCCTTGCCGTCTATCCAATCTCGGAAGATGGTTCCCTGGAAGAGGCGAGTTCGGTTATGGAACATGAGGGAAGCAGTGTCGACCCTCGGCGACAACAATCACCGCACGCCCATTCGATCAACCTCAGCCGCGACAACCAATTCGCCTACGCAGCCGACCTCGGAATCGATCAGGTACGGATTTACCGGTTCCATGATCGCGTGGGCACACTCGAACCCGCGTCCCCCGATTCCGTCTCGGTCACACCTGGCGGCGGGCCGCGACATTTCTCGATTCATCCCTCCGGTGATTTTGCCTACACCAATCAAGAATTGACCTCCGTTGTGACGGCGTTTCGAAGAGATCCTGAAAGCGGCGCGTTAACGGCTGTTCAAGAATTGTCGACACTTCCGGAGGACTACGATGCCAGAAACAGCACCGCCGAATGTTTGGTTGGTCCCTCCGGACGCTTTCTGTACGTGAGCAATCGGGGTCACGACAGCATCGCCGTGTTCGCGATCGATCCAAGTTCCGGGGAGTTATCGCGCGTCGCCGTGACGCACACGGAGGGACGGACGCCGCGTAACTTCAACATCGACCCGTCAGGTCGGTGGTTGCTGGCTGCCAACCAGAATTCCAACCGCGTTGTCGTCTTTTCGATCAACCCGGAAACGGGAGCCATCTCGCCAACGGACAACCAAATCGACGTAGCTCGCCCCGTCTGCATTCGATTCCTTGTTACCGAGTGAGTGGAGAGCCAACATCCCGCCAACGATCGCATGATCGATCCGACCCGCTGGTTCAGTCAAAACACCTTGTTAGGAGGTTCATCACGGATTTTAGTGGCTCACGGGCTGTCGTCCGCGAGGTTTTTTCAGGCATTGCTGCGATGGCCGAATGGTGAATGAAGTACACAGAGCGACGCCAGGTGAAGCGGAGGCGGGCTCTGCTGAGGAGCAAACTGCCGAGGAATAGTAGGCTTTGTCTCAAAAACGATCTTGCGTCGGTAGGGCAATTTTTCCATGCTTGG
>CAYWXT010000087.1:0-19735 GCA_964462125.1 uncultured Pirellulaceae bacterium
GTTTGTGCGGCGGTGATTGGAATGACGTGGGGGGGTGGTGTGGGGGACGCGGGTGGGGGGGGTGGGGGGGGGGGGGGGGGGGCCGGTGTGGTCATGAATTCGGCTGCAGGACCGGTTGTCGAATCGTTCGCTGGGCCCAATAGTGGGGCTTGAGCTTCCCGTTTTATCCCACTTCAGGACGTAGAGAGAGTCATGAGCGTTTTGGTTACCCAAGAGGCCCCCGATTTCAAGGCGCAAGCGGTGATGCCTGGTGGGCAGTTCCAGGAGATCTCCCTCAATGAATACCGCGGCAAGTATGTGTTGCTGTTCTTTTGGCCGCTCGATTTCACCTTCGTTTGCCCCACCGAGATCATCGCCTTCAGTGACCGGGCGAAGGAGTTCGAGGCACTCGAGACTCAGATTTTGGGCGTCTCGATCGACAGCCACTACACCCACCTGGCATGGACGAACACGCCGCGCCATGAGGGCGGCATCGGCAAGACCGCCTATCCGCTGATCGCGGATTTGGACAAACAGATTTCCCGCGATTACGACGTGCTGCTCGATGGGGGCGTGGCGTTGCGTGGGTTGTTTCTGATCGACAAAGA
Source organism: uncultured Pirellulaceae bacterium (assembly GCA_964462125.1). GTDB lineage: Bacteria > Planctomycetota > Planctomycetia > Pirellulales > Pirellulaceae > JAWLFY01. Next base: position 588 of record CAYWXT010000087.1, read on the forward strand.
AGGTGTCGTGCGGCACCAAGTTGTCAATGACTTGCCGCTGGGCCGCAACGTTGGTGAGGCGCTGCGGATGGTCAAGGCATTGCAGTACTTCGAGCAGCATGGCGAGGTATGCCCGGCCAACTGGGACGAAGGGAGCCGCACAATCAAGCCGGGTGTGGACGAGAGCAAGGCGTTCTTCAACGCCGAATACGCGGGTTCTTGATTCCGATGTGGCATGTCGAATCGATCGGCACGGCGAGTTGGCACACTGCCAGCCCGGCCTGGACGATGGAGACCATCGGCGGTGCGGCCTGGACCGTGCGGGCCGCTGGCGGGGCGGAAGGAATCTCGCTGTGGAAAGCCGGCCGTGATGATCCGTTGGTGACGCTGGAGCCGGTCGGTTCGGACCACTTGCCCATTTTGGCGGAGCAATTCGTGCGGGGGGATGAACTCCATTTGGAATACCCCCAAGGGGACCGGCGGTATGCCTTGCAGCTCGTCCTCCGCCCGATCGAAACTGGTCATCACCGCTTGACTTTGGAATGGACGATCGCGATTCAGACGTCACTGTTGGAGTCCCACCCGATGCTCGATTTGAGGGTTTCCGGGACCCGCATTCGCCGTTTCACCCCGGTCGCCGATCCAGTCGACAGCCCCGCTTCGTCCGACCGTTCCGGTGGGGCGCGGGGCGCCGGCGCGGCTGCGATTTCCAGCGTGGCTTCCGCGGAGTCGGCGGTGGCGGTGTTACTCGGGCCATCGGACTATCCATTTACGGGCGACCATTCCGACGATCATGAGCTTCGGCTCCGGTTGTTCGGCGAGTTTCTGGAGAAGGGGGTGATTCGCAAGGGGCGTCCCTGGACCATGATCGACTCCAGCGTCGCGTTTGGGGACGAGGGGGAGCTGACTGAAATGTGGCGGAAACTTTGCCACACCCCCCTTCCATTGAGGGGCTGATCCCAACGCGTTGGCCCCGCTTTCAGATAGAGCTTGTACCGAACGTGTTCGACGTTCGGTTCGTAGGGGTTATATCAGTTATTGGCCGCAGGCTTCCCCTGCTGACGCGAAATCGGGACGCGACGGGCGCGTATTTCCTGTTGTGGTTTAAGCCGGTTGCGTAAACTGGAGGGGTCGAGGCGCAGGCCCGGCGAATGGAATGCCCCCACTCCTCTCGCGAGCCGAGATTAACGCAGGCTCATCGCTCCATGCCTCGATTCTTCACCGCACCGATTCACCGATCCCTGCGGCGGCGGCGTCATGCGTCGATGGCGGTACTCGGTGCATTGCTGATGCTGGTGGCGATGCCCGTCGGTTCCGCTCAGCCGCCCGGGACCACTCCACCGCACGATGCCGAGGAGTCGGAGGGGGACAGCTCCGATAGCGGGATCGGTGCCGAGGCGTTTTTCTTTCTGGACCAGACCGGGACGCCCGTGATGATGCCTGGCATGTCTTGGGAGGAGCTTGAGCGGCTGCGGGACTTGCGGGAGGGGATCGACTCGCGAGAGCAGGCATACATTTTTGAGTCGTTAGTGATTGAGGGTTCGGCGAGCGGTGCCCGCGCCGAGTTGGACGTCACGATGCGGCTAACAGTCGAGCCGACCGGGGGGCGGCGGGTCGCGATCCCGCTGCAAATGGCGAAATTCAATCTGCTCCGCGTTCGGAACGTTTCCGGCGTTGACGGCCATTGGGTGACGGTGGCGGAGGACGGTTCGGGCTATTTGTTGTGGGTGCAAGCGTCCGAGCGGAGTTCGGTCACGGTCGAATTGTCGGTGGCCGCACGGGTCGAAGGGTCGCCGTCGGGGAGACTCAAGTTTGACCTTCCCGAGGTGCCATCGGTGGTGCGTGTCGAGGTCGACCAGCCAGACCTGGGTGCCGAGGTGGTTGGCCGCGGGGACGAGGTCGTGCAGACCGAAAGTCTCGCCGACGGCGTGAGCCGGATGGTGGTGGAAAGCAGTGGCGGAAACTTTGACCTTCGATGGACACCCGTTGACCGGGGGACTGACGACGCGCCGATGTTGGAGGCGGACAGCCGGGTTAGGGTTCGTTGGGACGGACCACAAGACCAGCCGATTGCGGAGATCCAGATGACGGTCCGCAACCGGCGAGGGACGCTGGCTCCGTTTTCCATCCGCTTGCCGCCGCGTTCGATTTTGCTGGAGCCCCCCACCCTGGATGAAGATTCGCTGGAGGTCGAGATCCCGGCCCCGGTGGTGGAGGCCGAGGGCTCGCGGTTGCTGATCCCGGTCCCGGAAGATGAGCGACTGCAGCGGGTTGACTTGTCGATGGACCTGCAGTTGGAGAACACCGGCGCGTCGGCCGATTCGCCGCTTCAACTGGTGATCCCGACGGTCATCGACGCATTCCGGCACGAGGGGGATTTGGAGGTTCAGACGGGAACCGATTACCGGCTCCGTTGGGAGTCTCAGCGGTGGGTACAGAGCGTCGTGGGAGAGGGATCGGGCGAAGGCTCCTCGCGGCCGCTTTATGCGTTTCGCTTCGATCGGGATTCGTTTCAACTGCCGATTTGGTTGTCGGCCCAGCGGCGGCAGCTGCGATTGACTGGCGAGTCGGTCATCGAGCTGCACGAATCGAGTGCCCAGTTGACCATGGAGATCCGGCCGAGCGGTCAGTCGGTCGATGGACGCATCACTTTGGATCCGGCTGGTTGGAAATTGCGAGCGATCAGCGATCTGGAGACGGGAGAGCCGATCGATTCATTTGACAGCGGCGATTATCGGGAACTGACGCTCAACACACGGGGGCCGGAGGAACCGGCGCCGGTCCGAATTCTGGCGGAGACCGAAATCGACGATCCCTCCGGTAGCATTCGCATGCGGCTGCCACGGATCGTTGAGCAGGAACAATCGGTGCTGGTCCAGGAGTCTTTGCTGACGGTGCGGACCGGGGGGCGAAACGTGTTCGTCGCCGATTTGGCGGAGTCCTCGGGCGTCGACCGGGTCAACGATGCGTCCGACGGATCGGAAGCCGATTCGATCGTGAGCCGCTTTCGAATGCTCCCCTCGGAGTCAGCGGCCGAGTTGGTCGGGACGCTGGTCGAACAGCCCCAACGAATCACGTTGGCGGGCAACGCCACGATCGAGTTGGACGGGCACGAGTTGCAGACGACCGTCGACTGGACCGTGACCGGCCAGTTCGATTTGGAGGGACGGTTGTTGATCCAGGTTCCTGGCCCGCCAGCGGCGAACGGTTCAGCCACGGAGGAGGCGAGAGCCCAGGCGGACGCGGCGGCTGAGGTGAATGGTTCGGGATCGAGCGACGCGGAGTCCCGAAGGGGGGACGTGGATTCGCAGTCGGATGACCGCCCCGCAGCGATTCGAGACGCTGCCGGGCTGGCGCTCGAAGACCAATGGTCGGTCAGCGTCGACGATGTTGCGGCAGTGCTGCGACCGCTGGGGAACGACCGCTATGAGCTGATTTCCGACCGCTTGGACACCGGTCCGGTGTTGGTGCGGTGGCGGCTGCGCCAGGGGGTGTCGGAGGATGGAACGGGAGAGCAGCGATTGCGAATCAATTTGCCCAGACCGGTCCTTGCTGATGCGTCGATCGAAGGTGACTTCCCGATTCTGTTGCGCGGTGACGAGAGACGGGAGTTGATCGCCGATGATTCCCCGGGCACCAATCCGCTCTCCCTCGACACGCTGCCCCGCGACCCGGTTCGGGTGCGGCTCCGGACGTTGGCCACCGCATCCCGTGATTTGGCCGTCCGTCAAGCGATTATGCGTACCGCGATCGGGGGCGAGCTACGTCATGAGCAGGTTTTGGCGAACGTGCAAGGGGGAGACAGCTTCGAGGTTTCGCTTCCCTTGACGGCGGAGAAAGTCGTTGTGGAGGCGCGGGTCGACGGGGAGCGAACGGGGGTTCGCAGACTGGGCAATCGCCTGGTCGTCGCGCTGCCGTCGGACGATCACATGCATGCGATCGACATGCGAGTCTGGCTGCCGATCGAGACCGCTGCGGCGGTGGCGCCGATCCGACCGGTGCTCGGACTTCCCGCCGGGGTCGGACGGGTTTATTGGCAGTTGACCGTCCCCAAAGATGCCCACGTGGTTTGGGCCTCGCCGACGGTCGGCCGGGCGATGCAATGGCGGTTCGACAAGTGGTGGCTTTACCGCGACCCGATCGAGACCGACGATTCGCTCGGTCGCTGGATCGGCACCGAGGAATTCTCGTCGATGCCGCCGGGGAACCGTTACCTGTACGTCGGTTCGAATGTCGCCAACTTTCAAGTGTCGGTCGCCTCGCGAGGACTGATTTGGATGGTCGTCGGCGCGATCGTGCTGTTCCTTGCCGCCGTCCTGACCTATGTGCCTCAAACCCGTCACCCCTTGGTCGCGGTTTTGGCAGCGGTCTTGTTGGCCGGCATGATCGCCGTGGCACCCGATGCGGCCGTCCTCGCCGGACAGCTCGGCGGACTCGCCCTGGTGCTGGTCATCGTGATGCTGGGCATGCGAGCCCTGCTGGCACCCAAACCGAGCCACCGCGCCTTGTCGCCGGCACCGTCGGTTACCCGCAGCGAGGGATCGACCCATTCCGCGGCCGGTGCGAACTCGGCGGGCGAGTCGGGCACGCCCCCGCCGAGCCACCAACGCGGGGCGCGTCTCACCGAGACGCATTCGATGGCCAGTCCGGCGGCGAGTGGAGAGGGATCGCAATGAACGGTCGAGCGGTGACGGGGAAGTGGTTGTTCGGGTTCCTTGTCGTGGCTCTCGGCCTGTTCCCCTCCGACGCATCCCCAGAGCAGCCTCTGGGCGAAACGACCGAGCAACGGTCGGCTGAGGGCGAAGAGACCGGCCAGGGCGAGCAGGACGAAGAGAACGAGCAGGACGAAGAGAACGAGCCGAACGAGCAGGACCGAGATGCCGACGGAGCCGACGAAGCCGCCGATCCGGAAACGCCACCGAGTCTGGAGGGTGATTCGGGCGACGCCGAGCCGCGCTCGATCGACCGGGATGCCTGGGCATTGCCCAACGTCGAGGTCGAAGGGCGCCGTCTGAGAAAGGTCGGCCTCTACGCGTCGCAACTCGCCAGACTCGTTCCGGACGATTATCGGCCCGTCGCCGTGGATCGTCTCGCGGCGGCGTTGGAGTCGCGCAGCGCCGCGGAAGCAGCCGAGGCGGAGAGCCGGTTGGTCGCGGCCCGGTATGACGTCCGGCTTGACGGCGACACCCTCCACAGTGATCGCTCGGTGCTTGAGTTCGAGTCCGAGTCGGAGTTTCCGGTTCGTCACAATCTCGGGCTGGTGAATCTAGCCATTGGCGGCGCGGTCGCTGGGGCCATCCCGCGATTGGAATCGGGCTTTGACGGGGATCTGTCCGCCATCGTTCAGGGCGATTGCTCGATCGAATTTAGCTGGAGCCTGCGGGGATCGGGGGATGGATCAGAACGCGAATTTGACCTGGACTTGCCGAAGTCTCCTCGGACGCTGATTCAATTGGAGGTCCCGTCCGGGGTGGAGGTTGAGGTTCGCGACGGGGTGGTACGGAAGGATCAACCTGAGGACGGGCTCATTTCGGTCGCCGCTCTCGATGCGGACGAGAGCGAGTTGGACGAGAGCGAGTTGGACGAGAGCGAGTTGGACGAGAGCGATGCAGCAGAGATTGAGGAGGCGTCGGGGGCGGCCGATGGGGCCGTGGATCGATCGCGGCTTTGGATCGACGCCGGCGGGTTGCGTCGTGTCCGTTTGCGAGCTCGCGTGGTCGACGGCAGCAGCGACGCGGCAGCCCTTTTTGTCCGACGTTCGACGACGCAGTACGATGTCGATCGCTCGGGACTCGCTTGGAACACGCGGATGATTGTCGAGTTGGCCGAGCGTGGGAAGTTGCCCGAGCTGGTCGTCCGCAACGGTGTGATCACGTCGATCACGGCGGAGTCGCTGGAGGTTCCGTTCTCGACTTCGGCCCTCGACGATTCTACGCAACGGGTTCGGCTTGAGCTACCGCGGGAGCTTGCCAAGGCGATGGGGGATCGGTTGTCGGTGACCGTTTCGGGGCGTTCGGTGTGGGAGGAGATGGCCGCCTGGTTCCCCTTGCCCCATTGTTCTTGGAGCGGTTCGGGGGTGGTGGAGGCGACGGCCAGCCACCAGACACAGCTCCGACTCTGGAATCCGTTGTCGCTGCTGGCGTGGGAGCTTCCCGACGGCTGGACTCGGCGTTTGGATAACCGCTTGAGCGACGAATCGACGACCTTTCGTGCGCAGGGTCCACCGCTGGAGGGCACCCGACGGCAGCCCTGGTCACGGATCCGCTTGGTGACCAAGCCGGTGGTCACCGCGGCCGCATCGATGCTCAAGCTGGTCGTCGGCAAGGACTCCCTGCAGGCGACTTGCCGTTTGAACTTGGAGTACGAGCCGGCGCGGATCGAGCCGGTCCGACTGCGGGTGCAGGATGGTTGGGTGATTCGGTCGCTCACCTTCCCCCATTCGGATCGGCTGATCGAATCACCCAGCGTCGGGCCGGAGGGGACGGTGATGATTTGGCCCGAGCCCGAGGATTTGTCGGATGGTTCCTCACTCGTGGTCGAGGTGGATGGCCGTCCGATCCGGCCTGGTAATCGGCTATTCATTGAGCCGACATGGTTGGTTCGCCCAGCGATGATTCCCGGGGCACTTCTCGCGGCGGTCATCCCTCCATCGAGTCTGAATTGGCACGGCGACGCGACCTTGCATCCAGATCGCATTTCGACGCGGGAGCTGACCGAGGAGGAGCAGTCGTTCCTGGAGGATCTTCCCGAGGAAGCATTGCTGTTTCGGCCACAAGGGGGCCAGACACCGCCGCTGAACTTACGGCCTCCCAGCGTCGCCTATGATGTCGATACTCAGTTCCACCTCGAGCGCGACGGCGGGTCGATCACGGAAACGCTGATCATCGAAACCCAGAGTTCGTCGGCGGTCTTGAGTGAATTGACGGTGCTCTCGGGGCCGGCGGGAGATCGGCCCGAGTTTCGTTGGGCGGTCGCTGGTGACGACAGTCCGGCGCCGACCGGTCTGCCCAGTTCCAAGGTCCAATTGTCCGACCTCAACGAGCAAGGGACATACCGGATCGACTTGTCAGGCCAGGACCTGCGCGGCAAACGGCTGATCGGGCGCCGCCGCTACCGATTGTCCGAGGAAACGACATTGCGGCTTCCCAGTGTCCCGGAGGCGGCCACGCAGAATGCCACGGCCGAAATCGGCCCAGGATTGTCGGTTCGCCGCATGTCGCCATCGGTAACCCGCGTTCCCTTCGAGGAAGCTCGCGGCGAGTCGACCACCCACTTGCGTTACGACGCTGTCGATCAGCCTTCTCTTTTGGTCGGTCCCCGCGAGTTTGACCCTCGCGTGACGATGGTCTGGCGGGAAGACGTACGCGTGACCGCCTCCAGCGGCGGGAACGATGTGATCGATGCTCGCTATTCCGTCGTCTCGGCCAACCCGATCGTGATCGACTATCCCTCCGACCTGGAGCTGGTGCGCGTCTTTCGCGGAGAGCAGCAGGTCGAGGGTCTCCCTTTGTCACAGCGGCCATTGGAACTTCCGGGCGGGGACGGCTTGACGTCGGAGTCGATCCGCGTCCTCTGGAACCGCAACCAGGTCACTCGAGGGCAACTCCGTTGGTGCGACATACCGAAGATCACGATTTCCGGGGCGGTGACCGATTCGGAGTATCGCTTCGCCGCTTCGGCGGACACCTTTTCCCCGTCCGTGCTGTGGCGTGATTCGCGGCTAGGGTCCGAAGCGGCCGGGGAAAGTTCGCGTTGGATCACCGCTGTCCCGGGACAGCGGCCGATGCTGTTGCCGCGGAACGTTGCGATTGCTTCCGGTTGGGTCGTTGCCATCATCGTGTTCGCGCTGAGTTGGTACGTTGCCCGGGTCAGCCCGTTGCGGGTGGGGGTCGTGATCGCCATCGCAGCGGCGGCGGCTCTCCTTTGGTCGCCGTGGATCCTGGCGATGACCGGTTGGGTGATTGTTCCGGCGATTGCAGGAGGACTGTTGGCGACCTCGCTCGCCGGCACCGGAAGCCGGCCTGATTCACAGGACTTCGGCGGGGAGGGGTCCGCTGGAGGCGGAGATCCCGGGAGTCAGTCGCCGAACGATTCGCGATCGGGGGCAAGCGGGATGTCGGGGAGCAGCAAGGGGAGGGCTTATCCGGGGACCGTGGGTTGCCTTGCGATCATGCTCTCGGCGGGCTGGGGCATGTCGCCGATTGACTCCGCGCTGGTCTCGAATTGCGCTGCCCAGGCGGTGTCGAGCTCCTCGCCCCGAGCGGTGTCGGAGCGAGCTGGGGAGGGTGATGGCTTGAGCCCGATCGACCTTCTGATCCCGGTCGATCCGGAGGGGCGTCCCCAGGGAGACAAGGTTTACATTCCCGGGGAAGTCCATTCGGATTTGTTCGGCCTGCCGGCAACCGGGGGTATCGAGGCGGCCCGCTTTCTCGACGCCGAGTATCGCGTCAAGTTGGCCGGTGGCCGGGAGCAGAGCGAGGCGGCGCCGGTGACGGTGGAAGCCGAGTATGAGTTGGCGGTCGATACCACGACCACTCGCGTCACCTTGCCGATCGCGCCCTCGTCGATCCGCCGCGTCGAACTGCTGCAGTCCGCAACCGAGCGGATCGCCCGCTTCGGCGATGACGGCTCTGGCAACACGGTCGTCTCCCTCCCCCCCGGGGACGAATTCCGTTTGAGGCTGACGTTGCTGCCGCGCAGCGGGTCCGACGGCAACCTGGTCGACCTGGAACTCGATATCCCCGTCGTCGCCTCGTCGAGACTGACAGTCGAGGGGGAGCGGGCAATCGGTTGGGTGGAGGTCCAGGAGAAACGTGGTCGGGCCACCGCCGAACCGGAATTGGGACGTTGGACGGTTGACTTGGGGCCGGTCGCGAAGCTGCAGCTGCGCTATCAGCTTAAGGACCAGCGTCCTTCCCACACATCGGACCCGCTCCGCCGCCGGTTTTGGGTGCATGTCGGGAAAACGCAAACGACGTTCGATTGTGAAGTCGTCCCGCCTTCCGCGGTGGCGGTTGGAGAAACGATTCAGTTGGTTGTCATCGACACGGAGGTTCCGACCGTCGCCGGATCGTCGTGGCAGCTGGAACGCTCGGAGCAATTGAGCCCGTCACGTTGGCTCGTGACCCTTGCTCGGCAGCGCGAGCAGGAGGAACCGATTCGACTCTTGTGGCGGCGTCCCACCGTCGTCAATGTGGCCTCGGAGCCAAGCGAGCTCGACGCGTCGATGTCGATTCCCGATGTCGTCGCTCCCGCTTCCAAACCAAATGCCCCTGCCTGGGTGGCGATCGATCGCGATCCCGACCTGAGTCTGAGCCGAGGGGGAGAGCAGCCGGTGGAGCAGTTGTCGATCGACCAGTTCTTGGACGGCTGGCACGGCTATCATGGCCCCATCGATCAGTCGTTCGTCGCCCTTGCAGAGCTGCCCACGCTGATCGTCGGCCGCCGCTTGCCGGCGGGCTCCACCGTTCGGCAGCGACACCACTTGCATGTCACGCCGCAGCGCCGCGAGCTCCGGTTCAGCGCCGTGATCCGCCGCGGCGATCAGGGTTTGGACATGCGGTCGCTGCGGATCCCCCGCGGCGTGGAGATTCTCAATGTCGCCGTCGATGGCGAGCCCCTCTCCAGCGACCCGCTGCCGACCGCCGCTGGACTGGAACTGCCGCTGGGACGCTTGCCCTCCCGCGATTCGGTCACGGTCGAGGCGGTGGGAGTGGCGGACTTGGCCGGGGATGGAGACGAACAGTTCGGGCTGCCGCGGTTCGAACTTTGGCCCCCAGACCCGACCGTCGACGCCTATACCCTGACTCGTGATCGCTCGGTGCGGGTGAGCGAAATCGAATCGCCCAGTGCGCCCGAAGGCCAGGCGGCTGAGTTCGAAGGTGCCGACGCCCTCACCAATGGTTGGGTCCCGGTCGGTACCTGGATTTTCGAACAACAGGAAGATTCCTCCGAGCCGCTGGGGGGGAGCTTCCAGATGGGGAGAAACCCGATCCGTTTTGGTTGTGACCAACTGATCACGCTGGTGTGGGACCAGGGACGCTGGAGCATGGAGTCGCGGATTAAGTTTTCCAGCGATGCGATCCCCGATTATGTCGATCTGGAGCTCCCAACCCGCTGGTGTGATTCACTGGAAGTCCGGCCGGCAACGACCTGGTCACGGCAACCGGCAACGGAACGTGGCTACCAAGTCGTCCGTATCCGCTGTGACCAACAGTCGATCGACGACGGCATGATCACCCTGCGGGGACAGCTGGAAGACCAGGGTGCTGGGCGAGTCAGTGTTCCCCAGGTCCGAGTGCTACACGCGCGGAACCCTCGCGTCTTCGTCTCCGTTCCCGACCAACTGACCAACGAACGGGTCCGTTGGCGGACCAGCTCCGTCACCGCGGGGGCCTCGCTCCGGGGCTGGCCCGAGGAGGATTCTGCCGACGGGTCCCGAACGACCTACCTGACCCTCGCCCCGAACTGGTCGATCGAACTCGTTTCCCTGCCCCGCATCAGTGTCGATGCCGCGGCGACCACGGCTGATATTCAGATCTTCCCCCAGCCCAGTGGCCCGCTCGCCCTGTGTCGTTGGGATCTGGTCCCCGGTGGCCTCGATTCGGTCACCGTGCGCCTCCCCGAGAGCGCCGAGGTGCTGGGCTCCTGGTCCGCCGACCAAGCGGTCACCGCGATTCCACTCCAACCGGCGCCAAAAGAGACAGATCAACGCCTGTTGACAATTCCGTTGGCGATCAGCCGCTTGAGCCAGCCGGTTGAGTTGTTGCTTCGCCTCGCCCCCTCGCATCGACTCCAGACCGATCGGCTCCCGGAACTGCTCGACATCCCGATCGAACAACGCTGGCTCGCCGTCCACGAAGTTCGCCAATCACCGCTTACCGCGCCGCGAGACTTGGTCGCGGCCCGGCGAGAGGCGTTGATTCGGCCTCAATACCGCCGCCGCCGGCTCGCGCTGGCGGAATCGGTGACCGCCGCGGTGGAACGCTCGATCGATCTGTTGGCCGAATACCCATCGAGTGAGGTCGCTGCTTGGCTCGAACCGTGGTCCGCACGCTACGCCAAGCTGGCGAGGCTCGACGGCCACGCCGTCGACTGGTTGGATTTATCCGATCCCACCGATGGGGACCCCGAGACTGCTAGCGAAGAATCGGAGGAGAACGCCGCCAGCGAAGGAGGGGAAAGTCAAGCCGCTGGACCAGACGATGATTCCGATCGTCCCGATGCCTCCCCATCCTGGAGCGAACTGGATCAGCGAATGGGCGTGTTGGTCACCCGGTACTTGAACGATCCCGAGCAACTCCCCTCGTCCCGATTCGATCCGGAGCGGTTCAGCCGTTACCAGTTGGCTTCGGTCACCCGGCTTGATCCGGAGGTGGCCTCGGTCGACGTGCCGCCGTCAAAGCCGGCTTCCCGGGATCTGCATTCATTGATGGTCAGCCTGCTCTCACTCGGCATGGTCGCTGGATTATTGGTCCTGCTGTGGCCGCTGCGACGATACGTCGAATGGTGGCTCCGTCATCCGGGCACGTGGCTGGCGATGATCGGTGTCGCCGGCGCGATCCTGACCACCTTGACTTTCGTCACCATCGCTTGGCTGACGATTGCGGTCGCGGGCCTGCTTGCCGCGAGCAGCCGTTTCCAACGATTCCGATCGAGGGCGTGAGCAGACCACACGCGTTGGACCGCCAAGGGGTCGATCCGAGCACCCGAAACCGGTCTGCATTGGGTACGATGGCAGACGCGAACAAGTGAGCTCCCACCAAACTTTCCGCCCGTCCTTCCGTCCGTCCTCCCTCCCAATCTGCGGTGTCGAAAGTGATGAATTGGTTTTCCCACGCAGCGTTTGCGCTCCTCCTGCTCCTCGTCCATCCCGGCGCAGCACGCAGCCAAGATTCCGGCGCCGCGAAAGTGCACGCTCCGGAGCAGGTTGCCGCCACGCTTCACGTCCGGGAGGGGTACGAGGTGACGTTGGTCGCGGCGGAGCCATTGGTGCAAGATCCAGTCGCCGTCCGGTTCGACCAACGGGGGCGGCTATGGGTCGTCGAGATGCCGGACTACCCCACCGGACCTCGTGACGGGGCTGAGCCGGCCGGGCGTGTCAGGATCCTCACCGACGACAACGGCGACGGGCGATTTGATTCGACGACCACGTTCGCCGATGGGCTGCTGTTTGCCACCGGAGTCCAGCCCTATCGCGATGGAGCCTTCATCACCCTGGCCGGGTCGATCGCCTATTTTGCCGATACCGATGGCGACGGAGTTGCCGATCGACGCGAGGTCTGGTTCGAGGGCTTCGCGACGGAGAATGAACAGCTCCGCGCCAATCATCCCACCCTCGGCCCTGACGGACTGATTTATGTCGCCAATGGACTTCGCGGCGGAAGCATTGTCGCGGCTGATGGACCGTTCGATGCTCGTTCCGAGCCGCTTGACCTGCGGACCCGCGACTTCTGTTTCGACCCCGAAGGCGGCCTTTGGACTGCGGTGGCGGGGAACAGCCAATTCGGGTTGACCATCGACGACTATGGCCGCCGGGTCGGCTGCAGCAACCGCAACCCGGCGATGTTTCCCCCGCTGGGACTCGATGCGATCGACCGTGACCCGCTGCTGTCGCCTCGTGATGCGATCACCGACATTGCCGCTGCGGCGGATCGCTCGCGCGTCGTGCCGATCGCGGACGCTTGGACCACCAGCAACCTTCACGCCGGTCAGTTCAGCGCCGCCTGCGGCACAATCGCTCCCGGTGTCCGTTCCGCCAGCGGCGAATGGCTGTTTGTCTGCGAGCCGACCGGATCACTCGTTCAACGACAATCCCTGGTCCGTGAGCAGAGCATCTGGAAATCAGAACGGGAACCGCACGAGGAGGAGTTTCTTGCTTCGACCGACGTTTGGTTCCGCCCGGTCGACCTGACCATTGGCCCGCACGGGGAGCTGTTCGTGGTCGACATGGCTCGCGCCGTGATCGAGCACCCCGATTGGGTTCCCCAGGAACTGAAGGATCGCGGGGATACCTGGGACGGGGCCGGGCTGGGTCGTCTCTTTCGCGTTCATACGCCCGGGGCAGAGACCTCCTGGACCCCGATCACGTCGGCCGCCGACGCCCTCGCGGCGTTGCAATCCACGACACCCCTGGAACGAGAACTCGCGTCCCAATATTTCCTGGAACAGGGGCTCGAACCGTCGATCGACCGGCTGCGGGAGTTGCTCCGCGATGCGGACAATCCCGCCACCCGCGCCCGCGTGGCCCAGTTGCTGCGCCGCTTCGATCGACTGACCGGCGAGCTGTGGAGCGAATTGCTGGTCGACTCCGAACCGCGTGTGCGGGCGTTGGCGGTTCAATTGGCCGAGCCTGCGGGGGAGGTCATCTTCGAACTCACGCCGCTTGCCGATGACCCCGATCCGCTTGTCCGTCGACAATTGGCTCGAACCCTCGCCGCAGTCGCTGACCTTGGCGAGGAAGCGTCTGGGGCATTGTTAGCCGTTGCGGAGCGGGATGCGCAAGATCCCTGGATGCGGCGAACAATCGGCTCGATCCATTCCGATTCGGTCGTGAAGTTCCTCCAGCCGTGGCTTTCCCGTCCAAGTTTCGAAGCGGGGGAGTCCGATTTGGCCGCACATCTGATCCGCCGGTTTGCTCGCCGCGACCCTTCCTCAGCTGCTGAAACGCTGATGCCGCGGTTGCGGGAGGCCTCTCAACCCGGTGGTACACCCGATCTGCCGTTGTTGTTGCGGGCATGGGCCCAAGGCGTCCGCGACGGGAAGTCATCGGTCGCCGAACAGCTCGCGAAGCTTCCCTCTTCGGTGCAGAGATCGCTGGAGTCCGCGCTGGACACCACGATCGCGGCGGCCGCCGATGACGAAACCAAACTGCGGACTCGCTTGGTCGCAATCGAGTTGGCTGCATTGGCGGGGCAAGCTCCCGAGTCTTACCGGGAGCTCTTGGCAGCGGAGCACCCACCCCAGATCCGTGCTGCGGTGATCCCCGTGCTGGTCCGCGCTGATGGGGCCTGGACGTTGGAATATCTCGAGTCCCATCTTGGATCGATGACCCACCCGCTCCGCAAATCGGTCGTCGACGCCTGTCTTCAAAGTCCCGATCGCACCGGCTGGTTGCTGACCCGGATCGAGCAAGGAGACTTCGCCAAAACGATTCTCGATCCGGCGACGGCCAACCGTCTTCGCAGCCACCGCGACGACGAGATTCGCCAGCGGGCCCGCGACCTGCTCGCCCCCGACGCCAATCGCCAGGAAGTCCTGCAAGCCTACGCCACCGCCGCACGGGTCGACGGAGACACTGAAGCGGGGAAACAGCTGTTCAAACAGCATTGCTCGGCATGTCATCGCATCGACGAAATCGGAACCAACGTTGGTCCCGATATCAGCGACAGCCGCACCAAGACCCCCGAGTCCCTGTTGGAGGCGATCCTCGATCCCAACGCCGCGATCGATGCCGCTTACCTCCGCTACTCCGTTCTCACCGATGATGGCCGGATTTTGGAGGGCCTGCTGGTCGACGAAACCGCCGATGCCGTGACCCTCGCGCAACAAGAAGGCGAGCGGGTGTCGGTGCCGCGGGAGCAGATCGAGCAACTGCAAGCTCCTGGCGTCTCCCTGATGCCCGACGGATTCGAATCGGTCATCAACGTCGACCAGATGCGCGACCTGATCACTTACCTCAAGAACTGGCGTTACCTAGACCGCGACATCCCCCTCTCTCCGACCCAGTAAGGTCCCGGTCGCCGGTGCCCCATCCCCGGATTTCGTAACCGAAGGCACCGAGACTTCGGGCAGTCATCTCGTCATTCCTTCGCGGCATCGGCTTGAATCAATTGCATCAGTCCGCGGAGAACCAGGTCGTGGTAACTGACGATGCCGATCACCTTGCCGTCGCGGACCACCGGGGCGCGCATGATGGAGAAACCTTCCAGCAGCCGGGCGCAGTAGCGTATGTTCATCGTGGGAGCAACACTCAGCACCGGTTTGGACATGATCTCGTAGAGGTTGACTCGTGCGGGCGAGCGGTCGGCGGCCAAGACCTTTTTGGCCACATCGGAGATCAAGACGATTCCGTATTCGTCGTCCTCGGTTCGTTTATCGACGATCAGCGCGCGGGCTTCCGGATACTTCATTCCGAGCAGCGCATCCTTGACGGTGATTTTTCCATCCACCAGGTCGAATTCGCGCTTCATCACGTCTTCAACGCGAACGGTCACCCGGTCGCTGCGGTTCGCTGTCCGATCGCTCATAACTTGTCCTCCACGATCTTGGTGAGTTGCTCAATCTGGTGACTGACCCCCACCGCGTCCTCCACGTCGAGCTGGATGGCGATCCCCGTTCCCGGTTGGCTGTCGAACTCCGCGACGTGACAAACCGTCTCCAGAATTTGCCGGCTGAGGTGACCTTCGACCAGGAACAACAACACATCCCGCTGCGCTTCCAGCGACAAGCCGAAGAACGACTTCGCCGGTTGTAGTCCTTCCCCACGAGCATTTCCGATGATCGTGGCGCCGGTCGCCCCCGCGTCCCGTGCGGCTTTCATGACGGCGGACGTTTTGTCGTCATCCACAAAAGCGATGATCAACTTGAAATGCATAAGATCTCCCAATCATTCAAGGTGTGCTGGCTGCTGGCTGCGAGTTCCGATCGTTCCGCCTCTCTTGCCGTCGGTTCCACCACCGCGCGAGCTGGGCGTAACCCATCACGGTCATGATCGGCAAAAGCGATGCGAAGGCGATCAAACCAAAACCGTCCATCAGTGCATCGCGACCGGGGATTTGCGTCGCGAGTCCCAGCCCCAACGCGGCGACGAGCGGAACCGTCACGGTCGAAGTCGTGACGCCGCCGGAGTCATACGCCAAGGGGACGATCTCCTTCGGCGCAAAATACGTTTGCACGATCACGATCAAGTACCCGACCAGGATGAAATAGGGTAACGGCGTTCCGACAATGATTCGCAACGCCCCCAATGCGACAGCAGTCCCGACACCTAAGGCAACTGCAATCCGCAGCCCCCAGGATCGGATCGCACCCCCGGATACCTCCTCCGCCTTCATCGCCACAGCAATCAGTGCTGGTTCAGCAATCGTCGTGCTCATCCCAATCGCGAACGCGAAGAGATAAGTCCAATAGTAGCAGTACCACGGCGGCTCCTGAACCAGCTCTCCCGAGTCGGCGCCGCCACTCGGCTCAACTGCCACGGGCGCCCCGGCCAATTGTTCGGCCATCGCCTCGCCCAGTGGAAACAAGGCCAGCTCCAGACCCATCAGAAACAGGCCCAAGCCGGCAATGACCAAGGCGAACCCCCAAACCACGCGGGCGAGCCGTGGGATCGGCTGGCGGAGCACGAACAGCTGAAAGAAGACGATGATCGCCAGGATCGGCAACACGTCGTGGAAGGTCGAAACGAGTCCCTCGACCGACGCTGACAAGATACTCATGGCCAAAGGATCCCCAAGATCAACACGAACAGGATCGGTGTCAGGGAGGCCAATGCAATCAGCCCGAAGCCATCAAGCATCGGGTTGCGGCCGCGGATACTCGACGCCAAGCCCACCCCCAGCGCCGTCGCCAGCGGGACCGTGATCGTAGAAGTCGTTACGCCCCCCGCGTCATAGGCAACGCCAATCATTGGCGCCGGGACGAACGGGGTCAGCAACATCACCAGTAAATAGCCTGCCATGATCAGATGATGGACTGGCCAGCCCCGCAGGATCCGAAAAACCCCCAACACAAGTGCCAATCCGACCGCGACACTGACCGTCGTGCGAAGGGCGAGTGCAAAGTGGTCGTAGGCCGGCGGATCAACGCCTGAACCCCCATCGCCAAGCTTCAATTCCGCGGCCTTGCTTGCGATTGCGGTCAAGGCGGGCTCGGCAAATGTCGTCCCAAAGCCCAGCGCGAATGCGAACGCCACCAGCCAGGGAACATGCCCCTTCTTCGCGAACGCCTGCGCCATGCTCTCCCCCAAGGGAAACAGGGCCATCTCAAGCCCCATCACGAACAGCATCAAACCGGAAATGACGAACCCCAACCCGAGTAGCAGTTGGGCCGCGTTCTCCAGTGGCTGGCGAAAAACGAGGAGCTGAAACAAACCGATCACCAACACGATCGGAAGCAGGTCCCGGACGCTGTTCCATAGCAATCCGCCCAACACAGGCACCGCGCGGCGGAGGTCAGCTCGATTCAATTCGCCGCTCCTCGAGCATCATCCCTGAATCCGCACCACGACCGACAATTCAGCGCGAGCGGCCAAGCGGGGCCCCAACGGCCAGTCCATCGGTGCCGGAGGACAACGGCACCGGACGGCTGGCCTCATGACCCGAGGCGGTGGTTCTCGCTGCCGATCCGTCTGGGGACTCCCCATTACCCATGTCATCGGAAGAGGCGTCGTCGGCCAAGGCATCATCATCCAAGGCAACGTCAGCCAAATCATCGTCGGCCAAATCATCGTCGGCCAAATCATCGTCGGCCAAATCATCGTTCGCCAAATCATTGTTTGCCAAAGCATCGTCGGCGGCCAAGACGTCGGCAGCCAAGGAGGCGTCGCCCAACCCAGCCCACCGGTCAAGTGAAACATCACCGTTGAACAATGAGCGGGAGAATCGTTCCAACAGCACCTGCGGGAGGGCTGTCTCCATCGCTTCCCCGACGTGCTGTTTGTCCGCCGCTTCGAGATACAATTCCGCGAGCCAGCTCATCCGCAACAGGTCTTGCCGGAATCGAGTCGAGGCGTCGTCGTGCACTTCTGACCGCTTGAGAACGCGAGCCAAATGTCGCAGCCAGAACAACGAAGCGACAAGAACCAGAAGCATCCCGGAGGCGAACAAGATCTCCGGCATCCACCCACTCGCCCACGCCGCGGTGGGTGTGAAGACATTGGCCCAGGGGTCGGGAAGGAGATCGGTCGGCGGCAGCGATAGTGCCAGGGGCTGCCCCATCAGCCCCAAGCCGATCAGTCCGCCTCCCACCAGCCACATCATGCCACAGCTCAATGTGATCCGCCGCCGAATCCGACCGACCGCATCGGAGGGGCGATGTTCCCCCTCCCGGCGTGCCAAATTGTCCAGATTCGCCAGCAACTGCCGGCGCACCACGGCGTGCTCGCGGATGTCCATCTTTTCCGATTCGGCGAGGTATCGCTCGAAACGCTGACGGCGCTCCTGCTGCTCCGTCTCAAACCCAGACCGCATCGTCGCATGTTGGCGCGCCAGCTCCTTGGTCGCGTCGGCAAAAAAGGCTCGGGCCGCCGCGACACTCTGTTCATTCGTCTCAGCCACCGAGGCGGTCGCCTCCTCGAATTGCCGAATCGCTTCCATGTACGCCCGGTCACGATCTGGGCCGAGCCCTGACGCTGTGTCGCCTTCGTCCGGCATTTGGCCGCGGAGCTCGAAGCAATGGGCCAACCGGGAAAGCCACGTTCGCTGGACCATCCTGCGGTCAAAGTCAAGCGGTATGAAGCCGCGGTTCCAGTCGGACAACCGGAATTCGATCGCCCGACCGTCTTGTTCTACCGATATCACCGTCATCAAAGCCCCCCCAACCCGCAGGGCTTCGTCCTTGTAGACCCGATACCGCTTTTGGGACTCCAGCTCACCCGGGGCCACGACGATTCGCGCGGAGGTCTCGCCGATCGAGCCTAGCGAGACCCGCACCTTGGAATCGAGCGCGCTGACAAATGATTCGAAGCGTTCAAAAAAATCGGTGAGCGATCGACAGCTGGCGTACAAGGAAAAAGACATCGTGATAGTCGAAGCCCCAAACTGTGGGTGCGGCGATCAGTGTGATAGCCCGCTGTGCAAATTCTAGTCCGAATTGCAACCGAGGTCGATTCTGCACCTCGCCCCTGTCCCCGAGATTCCGACCACGAGATTCCCACTCAGAGACGCCAATGCCGGGATCTCCGCGGTGCGGAGCGTTCAGTCATTCTGTTCAAGCGTCCCCCCCGGATCGTTCGTGTGCTTACGGAGCTCAGCGAGCATCCGTTCGACTTCCTGTTCCAGTTTTGGCAATTGCGATTGGGCCGCCGCCAGGTTGCCCTGCTTCGCGAGCAATTCCATTCCCTCGGCGGCCTGTTCCAACGCTGCGGCGGCGAACAACCGCGAGGAGCCCTTGAGGGTATGGGCGGCGCGCTGCACCTCGCGGGCTTCGCCAGCGGCTAGCTGGTCTCG
>CAYWXT010000088.1:0-19624 GCA_964462125.1 uncultured Pirellulaceae bacterium
CAGCGGCCTCATTTCAACACCAATTCGGTAAGTTATTTCCGCGCGGCTCCTAACCAGGTGCTCAAGCCGACCGGGAACGGGCCGGCGAGTTGGGCGTGTTTTAGGCGACGCTCCGCGGAGGTGATCGATGCCGTGCCTCGGTTGGACGTCGTCGGCGACCTGGTCGTGCTTCCCGCACTACTGATGGGTCCACTGCGGCGGCTGTTCCTCCGCAGACCCGACAAAAAGCAACGGCCTTCCCACCGCGTTGACGAGAGCTTAACGAATCGAATCGAATCGCTGGGCCTCGTCCGGGCCAGGGGTGGCGTAGGCAGGATCCTTGGCGCGGATGGAAAGTTCACCGCTGTCCAGCAGACGGACATCCAGGGGAACCAATGTTGTTCCCCGCTGATTGATGGTTTGGGCGGTGTCACTCAGGTCACGCGTTGCGATCTTTCTACGGCTGATCGGCGGAACGTTGGCATTGTAAAACGCCGTACACCACCAACGACCTTGTTTGTCCTGAAACGGCGTGCCGTGGCCCAGGAAGCGACCGGCGAATTTCCGTTCGCTCCAAGGACCGCTCAGAGAGTCCGCGGTGGCGTAGTAAAGGTTGTAACTTCCCCGGCGCATCTGACCGGTGGACCAGCCTGTGCCGAAGAGCACGTACT
Source organism: uncultured Pirellulaceae bacterium (assembly GCA_964462125.1). GTDB lineage: Bacteria > Planctomycetota > Planctomycetia > Pirellulales > Pirellulaceae > JAWLFY01. The sequence continues at coordinate 651 of CAYWXT010000088.1, forward strand.
TTCCGTGAATCTTTTGGATCAGACAGCCTTCGTGTCCCATTTTGGCGGCTTCCCCGGCGGGCCGGATGTGGATGGGCTCGCCGGCAAAGCCGGAAAAGTCCGACTTCAGCGGAGCGATGGAGGTGGCGCTCCAGACCATCCACCAGGTACCGTCATCATCCTGGAAGAGCGACGGATCGTGACGCTTGCCGATCTGCTCTCCCAAAGGATTCTCCCAGGGGCCGGTGAGCGCGTCTCCCGAACTGAGCGAGAGATTGGCTCCCGCCACCGGCGAAGGACTTGTATGGACGAGAGCCCACCGCTGATCGCCCCCCGGCTGGTCGATCCAGTGCAGTTCGGGCGCCCAGAGAAACCAATTCTGTTTTGGCGTCCCTTCAAAAGCGTCTGGCTGCCGCTGAAACCAGATCCCGTCCTTGAGCGTGTAAGGTGCCCCGAGTGATTCCCAGTCGACCAGATCACGGCTCCGCCAGACTCGCGCTTTCGAGCCCACAATCGACTCGTCACCGAGGCCCGTGTTGTACGGATCGGTACGCTCGCGCGGTTCGCCGGGATTCGGGGTGGTGCCGGTGAGATAGTACCAGCCATCTGGGGCACGAACGACGTGAGGATCGCGGATCCAGCCCTCCTTCACAAACACCGCGTGGTCATGTGATTCAATACCGGCCTCGATCTCGTCGCGGCTCATCACCGTTGCGACCGCGGGCGGCTCGCCACCGGCATCGATGCGTGAATTGACGATCGTGCCCTGAAACGGATTCGGCGGCCGGTAATCACCCGCCTGCGAGCGCCGGTCCAGCCCCACGGAAAGCTCGTCTTTTGGCTGCACCGGAATCAGTCCCGGGGAGGCGTCGGTGATCGCCGGATGGTCATTCACCGCGAGGCTGATCGTCTCCCGATCGAGTGTGGCTTTTAGCGTGACGCGTCCCTTGACCGTCTTCCTAGCGATAACGCGAGTAACCTTGCCGCGGACGCGAACGTCGAAGGCGGCCTTCCCTTCGACGAAATGGAGTGCATAGCCGTGCTCGATCCCACCTTGGGCAAGGACAACGCCATTAGGTCTTGGTGATCTGACCTCCGCGTACACGTCAATCGATTGTCTGGCGATCTGCGGCGAATCGTACTCTGGCGCAGACGACGTCGCCGCGTCCTTCGCAGCCCCGGCATTCCTTTTCGCACGCCGTGAGACGGCCTCCGGGTATGCGTCCAGTTTCGCCTTCAACTCGGCAACAACCTCGGGTCGTTTCGCCGCCATGTTCTCCGTCTCATGGGGATCGTTTTGGTAATCGTACAGTTCGTACTCCGCCGTCTCTTCGGACGCATCGGGATTCTTCCACTCGACGAAGCGGTAGCGTTCGGTGCGGATGGCGCGTCCGAGTTTGCCCCTGGGATAGGCGTGATAGGCGTGATCGCGCACGCGCGCGTCTGGATCATCCAGCACCGGCAAAAGACTGACGCCATCGATTGCCTGCGGGCCTTGCGGAGCGGGCAAGCCGGCGAGTTCGGCGAGTGTCGGAAACAAATCGACCGTTTCGGCAAGTTGCTTCGTCGATGAATTCGCTTCGGTGACGCCGGGGGCGATGACAAGCAGAGGAATGCGGTTCGCCTGCTCGTAATTCGTATGCTTTGTCCAGACGCCAAGGTCGCCGAGGTGAAAACCGTGGTCGCCCCACAGCACGATGATCGTGTTCTCATCGAGCCCGAGTCGGTCGAGTTCGTCGATGACTTTTCCGATCTGCGCGTCGACGAAACTGGTGCTGGCATAGTAGCCGTGAATGAGTTCTCGTTTCAACTCATCGCCGATGTTGCCGTCTTCGGGAACCGGCTTGTACGCGGTGATCTCACCCCCTCGCTTCAATGCGACCGCCGGAGCGTTCTCGGGGAACGACTCATTCACCGGCATCGGCAGGGCAGCAGGATCGTAGAGATCCCAGTACTTCTGCGGGGCGGAAAACGGCAGGTGCGGCCGAACGAAGCCGGCAGTGATAAAGAAGGGCGTCTCATCCTTCTCGCGACGTTCCTTCGCGGCTTGCAGTCGCTTGATCGTTTCCGCGGCCACACGCCCGTCGGCGTAGTCGGTATCGTGGGCCCGCGGCGATTCGAACGCGGCACCTCGGGGGAGCGATCGGATCTGGCCCAGTTGCTGGTTCGTAAAAAGCGCCTCCTCGCGTGTCAATTCGCCGCCGTCGGTGCTTTCCGGATCGAGGTATTCGATCACCTTGTCCTTGAAATGCGGCACATCGAACGACCCGGGATCTCCCTGGTTGCCGTGGCCGATGTGAAAAACCTTGCCGAGCGACTCGGTGCGGTAGCCGTGCTTTGAGAAATACTGGGGCAGCGTCACCGCGTCGGGAACCCGATCGCGCAGCTGGCTGCCCAGTCCGTAAAGACCCGTTGAGGTCGCGTGGGAGCCCAACATCAGCGTAAACCGCGACGGGGCGCAGACCGCCTGGTTCGAGTAGGCGAAGTCAAACCGCATTCCCCGCGCCGCCAGGACGTCCATGTTAGGCGTCTTTGCGTCCCTATCGCCATAACAACCGAGTGCGGGCTTCAAATCGTCGACCAAAATCAATAGGACGTTCGGCTTGTCCGCGGCAACGGCCACTTGCGGTACGCAAAGCAAGCCGGTCATGCCAAAAAGGATCAAGTGCGCTGCAATTGGTTTCATGGTGCTTCATCACGGACGATGAGGTGTGGAAGAAGGTCAAGGACCGGGGGCCGCCAGGGAATAGCCGTCGCGATTTGCCCATGGTCGTTCTTTGGGTTGCCTCGTCTCGGCATTGCGCTCGGTCGCATCGCCGCGGTCTCCCTGCTGTTTCATCCATTCATCGAGACGCCGCGAAAGCCTTGTTTGGATCTCCGCTACCGCACCGTCACCGGCTCGATTGTCCAGACACCAGGGGTCGTTCCGCAGATCGAAGAGCTCTTCGGAAGGTCGTTTGATGTAACGATTGACGCGAGAGCGTGCGAAAGGAGTGTCCACAGTTTTCCAAGAGGCGAAAATACGATTGCGTTGCGTCACCATATTTTGAAAGTCGTTTTCGGAATGGAGGTTGCGAATGTAGAGCCACTGTCCGTCGGTCGCCGAACGAATGCCGAAAGCCTCCGGGCCATCATAGATGCCGCGCGTCGTGCTCATGCTGAAAACCACATCGTTGTGCGTGTCGGAGGTGCCTCGCAGCAAGGGTCCGAACGAGGTGCCGTCCAGATCGAGGGCTGCGGAATCCCCGCCGGCCAACTCGACGAACGTTGGCACGATATCGACATAACTGATCAACGCATCGGACGTCGTTCCGCCGTTCACCTCGCCGGGCCAACGAAGGATCGCCGCGGAGTGGATGCCTGTGTCGTAACAAGTCCACTTCCCGAACGGCAGCTGGGCCCCTTGCTCGCTGAGCCAGAGGACAACGGTGCTGTCGTCGAGCCCGAGTTGCTCCAATCGGCCCAGCATTTGGCCGACTTGAGCGTCCATATAAGTGACCTCGGCGTAATAACGGGACAACCCTTCCCGCAACTCCGGCGTGTCGACGAAATGAGGCGGCACCGTCAGATCGGCTGGATCATAGACCGAAACATCACCGCGATTCCAAGGCACGTGGGGTTGATTCGAAGCGATCACCAAGCACCAGGGCTGCTCCGGGTTGCGCGTCAAAAAGCTGTGAACGTTTTTCAGGGGAAGATCTTCTCCGTCGGGACTTTGGCCCCCGTCGTGATGCTTCCCCCCCAGCATCTCGAAGGGGAAGGCGGAAGCCGGTGCTTCGTGTCGCTTGCCCACAATGCCCGTGCGATAGCCGAGCGAGCGAAGATAATGCGGCATTGATCGCACGTGATCGTAGACGCGGCTGTGATTGGGGTGGGCACCATTGCGAACGGGGTAGAGCCCTGTGTAAAGACTTTGCCGTAACGGCGAACACGTTGGCGCCGGATTGTAGCAGCGCGTCAGTCGAAGCCCCTCCGAAGCCAATCCGTCAAGGAATGGTGTTTTGACGTCCGGGTTGCCATAGCATCCCAGGTCGCGGTAGGTCATGTCGTCGGCGAGAAAGAGTAGCAAGTTGGGGCGAGCGTCGGCGAACGCATGATCGGTCAGAGCAAGAAACCCGAGCAGAACCAGGATCGATCTCATACTAGCCCCGATTATCCGACACCGGAGTTGGCCTCGACAGGGAGCTGCACCGTGGCAGCGAATCATGCCCCCAAGAGGAGTCATGCTAAGGGTAAGTCCTGGTTGCGTCAAGAAAGAGGATCATTTCTGAAACTCTGTCATCGATCCCTCCGGGATCGTTACCGGCCGCGATAGCGGTTTGGCTCCGAACGGACCTTTCCACAAGGCCGTGGACCCCGCTCGCGCTATGGACCCCGCTCGCGCTACTTGGCCGACGTGTCGGCGAGGCGATCGATCATGACGGGATCGTTCAAGGCGGGCTGCAGGGGGTCGGCGCCGAGGGTGCCGACGAGTTCGGGAAGGTAATGGTGCGAGGAGACCCGGGCCAGTTCCTGTTGGGCGTGTCGCAGACGACCGGGGATTTTGAGTTCAGCGCCGAGTTGCCGCTGGGCGGGATCATACAGGAATGCCTCCAGACGCCGCTCCAAGGATCGCCAATGGTCGATTTCGCGGCGTCGCCGGGTTTCCAATCGTCTCCGGTACCAGTCGCTGGCGAGCAATGAATCGCGCGTGAACATTTGGCGGATCGCCGGGTCATCGATCGTTTTCCCTTCGAACTCCCCTCGGGCCATGATGCTCAGCACTGCTTTCAATGGCGGGCAGGCAAGTTCGTAGCCGTGGTCCTCGAAGTACTGTTGGGCGATCCGCTGCTGGGCTTCGGCGATGAACAGCACGCCATCGGCGAACGCCCCGGGGTCCTGCAGTTCCGGCTGGAGAATCTCGTCGGTCAACACCTTGGACGGATTGTCAAACACGCGCGCCAAGTAGATGCGGACGAACTTCTCGGTGATCCGGTACCCGAGGCGGCTGGCGGGAATCAGCTGGCCACCCGATTGGAAGTCGTCCACCTTTTCCAACATCCCCTCTTGGATCAGTCGGTCCGGGTCGCGTTCCTCGGGGCCCATCCGGCACCAGACTTCGGGAATCAACATCGAGATGTCGTGACCGACGGCGAAGCGGGCACCGATGTGGCCAGCGGGGGTACTGAAGCCGCCCAGTCCGGTCAGGATCATCGACACGACGCAGGCATTCAGATCGACCGCCGGTGAAAGCGCGTTGAAGGGGCCTTTGGTCAGCGCCCCTTCGCTGCCGGCGCCGGTCGTGCTCGGGCTCTTGCCGGTCAACGAAGAGATGTAATCCATCAGGAGTTCGGGGAGTTCCTGATAGTGAAGCGGGGAGTAGACAGCCAAGGAACGGAACCCGGCGACGGGATCGGGCGGGTTGTTGCGGCGGCCGCTGAGCACAGCGCCGACCGGCGCGTTGATCGGGGCGCCGGCTTCGAGCTTGCGGTGCAGCTGCATTCCCCGCATCGCGACGTAGGTGTCGCGGTGGTTGACCATGTCGGGGCGATCCTGCAGGTAGCGGGGGTTTTTGGTCGGGGCGCCATCCACGATGCGGGGGTGAGCGGTGCTAACGACGTAGCCGTCGGTTTGTTCGGCGGCGCGGGACAGCAACTTCTCCATCGGCCCGCTGAACTTATCGAACTCAATCGCATCGGCGACGATTTCGCGGGCGTGCTGCGTCGTCAGCGGTTCGAAGTTGCTGATAAAATTCCCGGGGCGGGACAGGTCCCATTCGGTTTGCTTGTCCAGGCCGCGAAAGATGGCGTCATCGGGCCGTTGAAACAGCCGGTACTCGCAGTTCTCGACGAATTTGTAGCTTTCGGCCGCGGCGACCCCTGCTCCGACGGGACCGACGGCGGAGGCTGGCACGACGGTGCTGCAGCTGATGTCGTCCTCGCGTTGAACCTTGGCGGCCGCGATGAAATCTTGGCGGAGTTTAAAGGTGCGCCAATTCGGGCCGTCCATCCCAACCCGCAGGTAGGTACCGACCAGGGACCGGCCGCCGAATTTCAATTCGTGTCCGGGCGAACCGTTGACGATGTCGACATTGAAATACTTCCTCCAATCCTCTTCCATTCCCGAACGGACGAAACGTTTGATGATCAGAACCAGGGCATAGACATGTTCCGGGATCGACTTCAGCCAAGCGTTGTATTCCTCGTTGAATTCCGGCGACGGGGTGAGCAGCTGGATCACGCTACCCAGGCTCCGACTCGGATCGAGCACACTGCGACTGGGGTAATCCCGGTAATCGGGACGGTTGCGATAGCTCGCCGACCAGCGGTCTTTGTACGAGCGAGAGAAGATTTCTTCCAGCTTCGCAAAGTCGGCCTCGGGGTCTTTGACGAAGATCGGCCCGTAGAGCATGTAATCGCTTAGGCCCTTGCTGATCTCGCTCTTGCCACCCCCGCTGACGGTGCACGGTTTGTGGCAGAAGACGCCTTCGCCGACGGTCCCGACCAGCCGCCACGACGGGGCGGCGGGGTGTTTTTCCAAGCGAATCTTGTAGCCGCTCGGGGCGATGTAGATCTGCCGAGGTGACAACGGGATTCGCTGCTGCTGGCCATCCCGGGTCCATTTCACGCACCGTTCGTCCAGCGTGACAAGGGCATCTTCGGGAATGTAGATCACGTCGGGGTATTGGCGATCGATGCCATAGCCTTCCGGGCGAACGTCGATGAACGAGCGGTACTTGGCCGCCACGTCCGCGAACGTTTGTCCGTTGTAGCGCCGGCTATTGACCTGAAACTCTTCGCCGAGGGAATAGGAGGCAAACGCCAAGGCGCCGCCGGCGTGTTCCTCTTCGGCGTTGCCCATCAAGTTCGCGGCATAGCTGATCTGGGTCTTTACCTCTTTTTTGCAGTAGCCGTAGTAATTGTCGGCAATCAGGGTGACCATCACGCCGGAGGTGCTGCGGCAGGTAAGTTTGAAGGCGGAACCGTCGTTGTAACGTTCTGATTCGTCCTTCCAGCACATTGCGTCCCGCCGCTGCCGCTCGGTCGCGTCGTCCCAATGGGGCAGCCCCAGTTCTTTCTTCGTCAGTTGCGTGAGGTGGGTTGCCAGGATCACGCAGCCGGTGTGGCCACTCCAACAGCGCGCATCGAGTCCGGCATCGTTGGCTGCGATGAAGGGATCGCCCGCGTTGCCGAAGATCGATTCCACGAAGTCGAGGTTACTGACCAGAGACCCAGGGGCGAAGAACCGAGTTTCCATCGTTTTCGCCGTGCCGTACCCCGGCACATCGGGACAGACCATCGGCCGCAGCAACAGGGAGACCCAGGTTTCGGTCTGGTGGGACGAGTCCGAGGTGTAAGGGAGCTGCAGCAGCGACTCCGGCGGATTCATCGCTGCCCGAAACAGATTCACGAAGACGCGTTTAGGGACGATCCGTTTGTCGCCGGGGATCGGCAGCCCGCCATCGACGACATGAAACGTCCCGGCGGTCGTTCGCCGATCCGCGTGCGGATTATTCAGCACTCCGTTGTGACAGCGGTAGGACTGAACCAGATCGGTCTCGAACTTTTGGCCTTGGACCGGCAAGCTCAGCTCCCGGGCCATTCCGTGGCGGTCCAAGGTCAGCGTACGGCTGGGCAATCGCAGATGGCCGCTGTCCAGCAGGTCGCTGCAATAGTCATTCAGGAACGCTTCGATCCGCGCATCGACCGGAGCCCGGTGTGCGGCGAGCAAGCGAGTTTTCTCTCTCAGGCTTTCCAGAAACTGCGAGGAGAAGTTGCCCAACGACTCTGCGGTAACGTTTTCGTCGGGGGGGAGCAATCCGGCGGCGGCCAACTGCAGGGTAATGTAGTTGCGCAGGTGTTCGCGGTTGGTCGGGTCGGTCGCGACGTCGCGGTTCCAACCGACCGCGCGCTGGAGGTGCGCCGGGTCTTGGGGCAAGGCCATGACAAAACTCGTGGAAGGCATCGACGACGGGTGGTGATCAGCGGAACTGCAGGATAGCAAATCGCCCACGGTGATCGGGGGTCACTCGCGCCTTGCCAAACGCGTTGAATTCCCCCGGAACCGCCGGGATCGGCGGGGGGAGGAAATGTCGTTTGGGGGGCGGCGATCCGTACGTTGGAGCAAGTGCCGCTAAGCGGTTATCATGGGCGTGCAAGGTTCCGCTCCCAAGGCCTTTGGGTCGTCCTGCGGCCAGGCGGCAAGGACACTCACAGCAGATCCGTTTCGGGTAAATTTTTTGACCACCAGCGTTTTTTCACTGAAATCCAGGAAATCACCGTCCATGACTCGACGCTCTCTCCCCCTCGGACGCCTTGTGGCGTTCGCCCTCCTGGCCAACGTTCCGGCAGCTTTTTTGAGCGGCCAACCGTCCAGGGCTGCCGGACTCGGCGTGACCTCGCCGGAACAGTTCAGCACCGCGGACGGGTTTACCGTTGACCTGGTCCATGAGGTTCCTGCGGAAACGCAAGGTTCCTGGGTCTCCCTGACGGTCGATCCGCAAGGCCGGTTGATTGCCTGTGACCAGTACGGCGGCCTGTTTCGGATCGACGTCTCGGGTCCAGAGGTCGAGGTCGAACCGCTGGAGATTGACCTGGCGGGAGCTCAAGGGCTGCTGCATGCCTTCGGTTCGCTCTACGCCAACGTCAACGCCGGGGGCCAGCCGTGTGGTGTCTGGCGATTGACCGACACCAACGGCGACGACCAATACGACAAGAAGGAGCACATCCTGCCGCTCAACGGGGGCAGCGAGCATGGTCCGCACGCGATGATTCTGACACCGGACGGGGAGCGGATCGTGATGTGCGCGGGGAACAACACCAATCTGCCCTCGGATATCGCTCGCAGCCGCGTTCCGCAGATTTGGGACGAGGATCATTTGTTGGGACGACTGCCCGACGCCCGGGGTCACAATGCCGAACGCATGGCTCCCGGCGGGTTCGTCCTCTCGATGGACCCGGACGGCAGTGACGTGGAACTGATCGCCACTGGGTTCCGGAACCACTACGACATCGCTTTCAATCGCGAGGGGGAGTTGTTCACCTACGACGCCGACATGGAGTGGGACGTCGGCACGCCGTGGTACCGGCCAACACGGATCAACCATGTGATCAGCGGCGCCGAGTTCGGCTGGCGCAACGGGACCGGAAAGTGGCCGGCCTACTACCCCGACTCGTTTGGCGCCGCGGTGAATATCGGTCCCGGTTCGCCGACCGGGATCGCATTCGGTTACGGGGCCAAGTTTCCAGCCAAGTACAAAAACGCGTTGTTCATCGCTGACTGGAGCTACGGCAATTTGTATGCGGTGCATTTGACGCCGGACGGGAGCAGCTATTCCGGGACCTATGAAACCTTTGCCACCGCGGCGCCGCTGCCGATCACCGACTTGGTGATCCATCCCGATGATGGCGCGATGTACTTCACCGTTGGCGGACGCCGGACCCAAAGTGGTCTGTATCGGATTCGTTACACGGGTGATCTCGACAGTGGCGAGCTCGCCGCAGATGAAACGTCAAAAGCCGAGGATGCCGAAGGAGCTGATCAGGAGGCCCAACAGCTGCGCGAGCTTCGGCAGCAAATCGAGGCCTCTCACGTCCAGGAGCCGGAGGGAGCGATCGATTTGGCGGTCAAGCACTTGGGGCATTCCGATCGGACAATTCGGTTCGCATCTCGGATCGCACTTGAACAGCGTCCTCTCGATCAGTGGCGTGACCGCGTACTGTCGTTGCAAGATCCGCAAGCCCGAATTCTGGGGATCGTCGCGATTGCCCGGCATGGCGAACCGTCGGATCGGGACGCAGCGTTCGATGCCCTGACGGAGATCGATTGGTCAGAGCTTTCCCCGGCCCAGCAGATCGATTGGTTGCGGGCTGTGGGGTTGGTTGCGATGCGATTGAATGATCCGACCGCGGAGCAGCGTCAAGCGATCCTGACCCACATCCGGCCGGCGTTCCCCACCGGGCACAACGAAGTCGATCGGGAATTGGCTCAGGTTCTCGTTTATCTCAAGGTACCCAAGGCGGTTGACAAGATCTTGAATGTCCTCGAACAGGCGCCCAGCCAGGAGGACCAGCTCCATTATCTGATGGCGCTTCGGGTTGCCGAGAAGGGCTGGAATCTGGATCGCTATCGCCGCTACTTCGCCGCCTTCAACGCGCTGCAATCGGCACGCGGAGGCATGTCATTCGGCGGGTTTTTGGAGAACATCAAGGCGTCCGCATTGGAACGCGTTCCCGAGAAGATCCAGGACGAGCTGGCGGAGATCATCCATCCCCCGCAAGAATCGGAATCGGACCCCGAGTCGGAGTCGCGACCGTTTGTCAAAGAATGGACGGTCGACGAATTGGACGAGGTGGTCGCCGAGAGCGACCGCCAGTTTGACTTTGAACGGGGCCGTGAAATGTTCGCTGTCGCTCAGTGCTATAAATGCCATCGGATGGGGGTCCAGGGAGGAATCCTTGGTCCCGATCTGACCGGGGCCGGTGGCCGGTTCAACCCACACGATTTGTTGGAGTCGATCATTGAGCCGAACAAGGCCATCTCGGATCAGTATGGAGCGACCCAGTTCCTGACCGACGATGGCCGTGTGGTCGTCGGTCGGGTGGTGAACATGAGCGGGAATCGGCTCAGTGTGATGACCAACATGCTCGATCCGTCGGAGCTCACCGCCGTCGATCGGGATTCGATTTTGGAGACCCAACCGGCTCCCACCAGCATGATGCCGGACGGGTTGCTCGATACGCTGAGCAAAGATGAAATTGCCGATCTGGTCGCTTACTTGCGAGCTGGCGGCAATGCCGATCACCCGATTTACGAGCAAGCCGTGGCGGCGGGCGAGTGAGCTCGCGAGTTGCTCCACCTCGAGGACGAATGAAATGAGACGTTTGATGTGTGCGTCGACCAACGTCGGCAGTTTTCACCCCTGGCCGGGCATCTCTCTCGCCGTGCTGTTCTTGATCGGCAGTGGATCGCCGAGCTGGGGGGATGATCGTTGGATCGTGTTCGAGGGGAGCGATGGGAAACCGGGATCGGACAAGCACGTGGTGCTGGTCTCGGGCGACGAGGAGTATCGCAGCGAAGAGGCACTTCCCCAATTGGCCAAGATCCTGGCTCGGCATCACGGCTTTGACTGCACCGTGCTGTTTGCGATCGATCCGGAGACAGGTGAGATCGACCCGGAGAACGTCAGCAACATTCCTGGATTGAAGGCGCTAGAATCCGCCGACTTGATGATCATCGCCACTCGCTTCCGCAATCTGGCCGATGTCCAGATGCAACACATCGTCGACTACGTCGAGTCGGGCAAGCCGGTCCTTGGCATGCGGACAGCGACCCATGCGTTCAACATTCCCGCCGGGGCGGAGTTTGGACGCTATGGGTGGAACAGCGAAGCGGAGGATTATGAAGGCGGGTTCGGTCGGCAGGTGCTTGGGGAAACCTGGATCGCCCATCACGGCAAGCACGGCAGCGAATCGACCCGTGGCATTGTGGTCGACCCCGATCACCCGATCACCCGCGGGATCGGCGAAGGGGACATTTGGGGCCCCACGGATGTCTACCAAGTTCGTCTGCCGTTGCCCGGTGATTCCCACACGATCGTCCGTGGCGCCATCCTTAGCGGGATGGACCCCGACGACGCGCCGGTCACCGACGAGCGGAACGATCCGACGATGCCGATCGCTTGGACACGGAGCTACAAAGGGGGCCGCGTGTTCACCACCACGATGGGCGCCGCAACGGATTTGCTCAGCGAGGGGGTGAGGCGGATGTTGGTCAACGCAACCTATTGGTGTGTGGGGCTAGAGGAGAGCATCACGGCGGATGCCGATGTGTCGTTGGTCGGTGACTTTGAACCGACACCGTTCGGCTTTGGTGATTTTGTGAAGGGAAAAAAGCCGAGCGATTACCAATAACGTTTGCGGTATTCTCCGGGCGAAATGCCACACAACGATTTGAATTGTCGATAGAAGGTCGACAGGTCATTGAAGCCGCACTCGAACGCAACCGAAACGATCGGCAGGTCGGTCGTCCGCAGGCGCTCCTTGGCGTGTTCGATCGCCAGGCGACGGACCTGCCGCAGCCAGCTCTCACCGGTCTGTTCGGAAAACAATCGCGTGAAGGTCCGCCGGGGTAGTCCCAGGCTGGTAGCAGCCGCATCGACGGTGGTGGCTTCGAAGAAGTCGCTCTGTAAGCGATCGACGTATTCCGCCACCGCCTGCCGCTCGGGCGTGCCGCGCGCTGCGACTCGGGTGGACTTGTGTCCCGTCCGCTCGTCGACGAGTTGGATCATTCGCAGGGCATCGGCGACCATCGCGGTCGGGCGGGTTGCGGTGCGCTGCGACTGCGCATGGACCATTCGTCGCATCAGCGCTGCGACCCGATTTGAGAAATGGCCATCGTGGGGCAGGGGGCCGGGGCGAAGCCGCCGAAGCAGACGCTCGTCAAAGTCCAGCCGCGACCGGGAGACGCAGCATATGTAGAGACTGGAAGCAGCTCCGGGATCATCCACGATCCGATTCCGCCGCTGGGGCGGGACGACGATCACGTCACCTGCCGAAAAGTCGTCGCTTTTCTCTTCAAACAGGAATCTTCCCCGCCCCTTGAGCACATACACGATCTTGACAAAGGGGTGAGTCCTCCACTCCATCGTGAACGACGGGTCGTGATGGCTTTCGAGCAGCAACACACCCCACGGCGGAAGTTCCTCCCGGAGCGCCCGTCGTGTCAGCGGAGTGTTCATGCATTCTCTCGTTTGGCCCAATTTGCAAATTGCTAATACGCCTGATTTTCCAAGACAACCGCGGGGCAGACAAGTACCATCCCAGCACCTTTTCATTTTCGGAGCCTGAATTGATGAGCAGCGTCATGGCCACGGCGGCAACCCGTATCGACCCTGTCCCGCTGATCCGCCCGCGGCGAACGATTACCGGAATCTCGGCGATTCTGCTGCCGATGCTTGAGGGAGGCGAGGTCGATTGGCCTGGTTTCGAAGCCCACCTCTCGCGGACGTTGCAGGCGGGATTGACTCCGGCGGTCAATATGGACACCGGCTACGCTCACCTGATCGATGACGCGACACGTTTAGAGGTGCTCCGCCGCACCCAGGTGATCGCGTCGGGGCGATCGTTCGTCGCAGGCGTGTTTGTGGGGGACCGCACTGGGGATCCGCTCGATCGTGATCGTTACCGGGCGGGGATTGACCAGGTGAGCTCGCACGACGGCACACCGATCCTGTTCCAGTCGTTCGGGTTGACCGAGTTGGCGGACGACGAAATCGTTGCGGCTTACGAGGCGCTGACGTCCGATTGCGACCGGTTTCTGGCGTTCGAGTTGGGGACGATGTTCGCCCCGTTCGGCAAGATTTATTCTCTCGACGTTTACGCGGGACTGCTCCGGCAGGCCAAGTGTGCCGGGGCCAAACACTCCTCGCTGCGGCGCGAGCTCGAGTGGCAGCGATTGCGACTGCGGGACGAGTTTCGCCCCGATTTCATAGTGCTGACCGGGAATGACCTGGCGATCGACATGGTGATGTATGGCAGCGACTATCTGCTCGGCCTGAGCACCTTCGCTCCGGAGGCGTTCGCCAAGCGGGACGCTCTATGGGCGAAAGGGGATCCCGACTTTTACGAGCTGAATGACCTGTTGCAATACCTGGGGGCGTTTACATTTCGCGAACCGGTTCCGGCATACAAACATTCCGCGGCGATGTTTTTGAAACTCCGCGGCCTGATCACGACCGACGAAACCCATCGCCGCTCGCCGACGCGGCCCGTCGCCGATATACCGGTATTGCAGCGGATCGCTGGTGACCTCGACCGGTGGCTGGGGAGTTGAAGTCGGTGCGGTATCCAAGAATTGCAAGTCTCAAGACGTTCGCGGATTTCTGCGGCCGTCTGGAGGAGTTGGGGCTTGAGCTGCCGGTCGACCAAGACGTGGCACATGGTTCCGCCTCGCCACTGGCCGCACCGCTGAACGTGGACGGTATGACTGTGGGCAACCGGTTTTGCATCTTGCCGATGGAAGGCTGGGACGGCACCGAGGATGGGAAACCGACCGAGCTGACTCGCCGGCGCTGGCGGAACTTCGGCATCAGTGGGGCCAAGTTGATGTGGGGCGGTGAAGCCGTCGCGGTTCGTCAAGACGGTCGCGCCAACCCGAACCAGCTGGTTCTCCGCGAAGAAAACCTGGCGGATCTGGCCTCCTTGCGACAGGAGCTGGTCGAGGCGCATGAGGAATGCTTTGGGACGTCCGACGGTTTGGTTGTCGGGTTACAGCTCACCCATTCGGGACGCTTTGCCCGGCCCAACGAGCAGCTGCGGCCCGAACCGAAAACGGCGCAGCGCAACCCGGCACTCGACGCACGGTTCGGGATCCAGGATGACTCGGCCATCTTAAGTGATGATGACATCGCACGACTCATCGACGACTTCATCGCCGCCGCTGAACGGGCCGAGCGGATCGGTTTTCAGTTCGTCGACATCAAGCATTGCCACGGATATCTCGGACACGAACTGCTCAGCGGCATCGATCGTCCTGGGCGTTATGGGGGGAGCTTTGAGAACCGGACGCGGTTTCTGAGGGAGATCGTCGCCGGGATTCGGGCCGCAACGGGGAACCTGAGAATCGGCGTTCGCGTCAGCGTCTTCGATTTTCTTCCCTTTACCGTGGGGCCCGATGGGACCGGGATCCCGGAACCGGCCGGAGACCCGCGACTGATCTTTGGTGGTGACGGCAGCGGTCAGGGGATCAAGCTTGACGAGCCCTCCCGGTTCATGGAGCTCTTGAAGCAACTCGGCATTTCGATGGTCTGCACCACCGCGGGAAGTCCCTACTACAACCCCCACATCCAGCGACCGGCCTACTTTCCACCCAGCGACGGCTATCAGCCGCCGGAAGATCCGCTGGTCGGGGTCGCCCGCCAAATGCGAGCGACGTCGGAGCTGAAACAGCAACACCCGCAGTTGACCTTCGTCGGGTCCGGCTACACGTACTTGCAGGATTGGCTCCCCAACGTGGCCCAAGCGGCGGTCGCCAGGGGCTGGGTCGATTCGGTCGGGCTGGGCCGAATGGTACTCTCCTACCCGGAACTGCCGGCCGACGTGCTGGCCGGCCGGGCGACCAAGCGCAAGAAGGTCTGCCGGACCTTCAGCGATTGCACCACCGCGCCCCGCAACGCCATGGTCAGCGGCTGCTATCCCCTGGATGAATTCTACAAGGCAAGGCCGGAGCGCAAAGATTTGCAAAGGCTAAAACGGGGCGACTGACACAAACGGGCTCAACGCCCGTTTCGGCGAAGTGGACGTGCGCCCGCCCAACGACCACTCGCGTTAAGATAGGAGACAAGGAAAGACGGCCCGCCGTTCGTCTATGGTCTGCATTCCCCACCTTCGAGTCCCACCTCTCCATGATTCACGTTCGCTTTCTGTCCCCGTTCAAGCTCGCCGTGGGGACCGTTTTCGCTGCTGTCGTTTTCATTGCCCCTCAGCCTTCGGCCGCGGAGACGCTCCGGCACCCGGAGCCGATGGAGGCGCTGTTGAAGCAAACCGATTTGGAAGAGCTGGTGCGTCAGGTCGAGATGCGTGGCGATCCGGCGCGGGGGGCACTCGTTTTCTATAAGTCGGCGGCAGGCTGCGTGAAGTGCCACACCAGCGGCGAGCCGGCGTCACCGCTGGGACCTGACTTGGCCGAAGTGGGCCCGGAGTCCACCGAGCGACACCTGATCGAATCATTGCTGTTTCCCTCCCGGAAAATCCGCGAGGGCTTCGAAACCGTTTCGGTGCTGACCGTCGACGGTCGCGTTGTCCGCGGGATGGTAGCCAAGGACGAACCCGAATCGCTTGTCCTGCGCGATGCGTCCGACCTGGAGAACGAAATCGCCATCGCGAAGGACGAGATCGAAACGATGACTCCGGCCGAGACGTCGATGATGCCGGACGGTTTGATCGGCGTCCTGCCTGAGCTCCGCGAGTTCTGCGACCTTGCCAGCTACGTGATCGCGGTGGCCAAGGGAGGTCCGGAGCGGGCGGCGGAGTTAAAACCGAGTCCCGAAGAGCTGCTGGTTGAGGACGACACGGAGAACCTCGACCATGCCGGGATCTTGAAGCGGTTGCGGACGCGGGACTTCGAGACGGGGGAAAAGATCTATCACGGTTACTGTTACAGTTGCCACGGTGTGGACGGCAACAACCCTTCGCTCCCCACCGCTCGCGCCTTTGGCACGCAAGAGCTGAAATTCGGTGCTGATCCCTACCAGATGTTCATGACGCTTTCACGCGGGAAAGGGCTGATGGCGCCGATGTCGCACCTGACGCCGAAGGAACGCTACCAGGTCGTTCATTACATTCGCCAGGAGTTCATGAAGGGGAGCAACCCGGATTATGCCGAGGTTGACGATGAGTATCTCGCCAGCCTGCCGACGGGTTCCGACCTGGGTGATTCGGTCCCCAGCGTCGAGCGGGATTTCGGCCCTGCCCTGGCCTCGCAGTTAGAACGCCGCGTCAACAGTGCGCTGACAATTCGCCTCGGGGATGTGTCGCTTTCCTACGACCTGCACACCATGGATCATGCTGGCATTTGGTACGGTGGATTTCTCGATCTGGACGAGACCCAGCATGTTCGCGGCCGTGGCGAAGGGACGGCGGCGCCGGCCGGGACCCCGATCCGTGGGTTGGATGTTTGGCAGTGGGGACACGACGGGTCGCTCGACTATCCGACCGACGAGCTCCCCCCGCGGGGACCGATGCCGTCGCGATGGATGGACTATCGGGGCCATTACCGGTATGGAGACCGTGTGGTTTTGAGTTATGCCATCGACGGCCGGTCGGTACTGGAATCACCCGCTCCCGTGCAGCGTTTCTCCGACAGTCAAGGGAACCACGCCGTTTCCCACACGCTGCGTATCGGCCCAGGAAAACCGCTGGTTTTGTCCGTGGCACAAGGCCCGGAGGCGAGCGGGCAAGATGCGTCGCCGCGGCAACCGGCTTCCGCATCACAGCCGATCAGCCTGGCTCGTCGAAACCGGGATGGCGCGATCGAGGCGTTCGTCGCGGCGGTGGTTCGGGGTGACACCAAAGGAATGACCTGGACCATCGATGATGATCGCCGGATCGTTTTGCAGCTGCCCGCGTCGGACGACAGCCGGCTGATCGAGATCGTCCGCCAAGCCGGAACGAATCAGGAGACACTCTCCGGTTTCTCGCACGACCTCGCCGGGGATGGGGAAAAGGGAGAGCCCGAATTGATCGACCCCCAAGCCATGGTTCGCGGCGGCTCGGGTCTTTGGCCGCAGGTGATGGAGACAGTCGGCTACACCGGTTTGGAACCGGGAGCCTATCGGCTTGACACGATCACCATCCCGGACGAGACGCCTTGGAATACCTGGTTCCGCACCTCCGCCCTCGATTTCTTCCCCGACGGGCGGATGGTCGTCACGACCTATGGCGGTGACGTCTGGATCGTTTCCGGGATCGATGATGACCTGTTGTCGCTGAGGTGGAAGCGGTTCGCCAGCGGGCTGTACGAGCCGTTCGGCGTCAAGGTCGTTGATGGCCAGATCTATGTGACCTGCAAGGACCGGCTGACGCGGCTGCATGATCTGAACGGCAATGGCGAGGCGGATTTTTATGAAAGTTTCAATGCAGATCCCGACGTCTCGGTCAACTTCCACGCCTTCAATTTCGATCTGCAAGTCGATAGTGAAGGGAATTTTTATTACGCAAAGAGTGGACACGGAGCCGACGTTGAGCTGCCCGGAGCCGTCTTCAAAATCTCGCCGGATGGCAAACATTGCGAAGTCTATTCGACCGGATTCCGCACGCCCAATGGGATGGGGACGATGCCGGGCGATCGCATATTGGCCAGTGACAACCAGGGCCAATGGACGCCGGCGTCAAAGATCAACATGCTCAAGCCCGGCGGGTTTTACGGCTGGGTGCAAACCTATTCGTTGCCGGGCATGTGGGCTCCCGGCGGTGGGGAGATTGATATCGATGAGGTGACGCCACCGGAGACTTATGACGAACCGTTGGTGCGGATGCCTCAGGAATTCGACAATTCCTCAGGCGGGCAACTGTTCGCCGACGATCCCCGCTGGGGGCCTCTGTCAGGGCGGCTGCTGCACACCAGTTTCGGCAAGGGCTGGATGTATTATCTGATGACCCAGGAAGTTGATGACACGACTCAAGCGGCGATCATCAAGCTGCCGTTTGATTTCCGCACCGGCATCATGCGGGCGCGGGTGAATCCGGCCGACGGCCAGGTCTACGCGACTGGGTTGGACGGATGGAACGGGGGCGGCCGAGCCGGAATGCTTGATCAAGGCATCCAGCGCGTCTTCTACACAGGCAAGCCCATCAAGATGGTTAGCGACTGCCAGGTCGAACGGGACGGTCTGCGATTGGATTTCAACTTCGAACTCGATCCCGAATCAGCCCGGAAGCTCGACTCGTACGTCGCCGAACACTGGGACTACCTCTGGCAAGCCTCCTACGGCAGCGATTTCTACTCGCCGACCACGGGCGAGCAGGGCAAGGAACCGGTGAACGTCACCGGGGTCGAATTGAGTGACGACGGGAAATCGGTCAAGTTGGTCGTGCCGGATTTGCAACCGGTGCATCAAGTGCACCTGCTGCTCGACTTGGCCGCTGCCGACGGGGAGAGGTTCCAAGAGGAGATTTACTGGACGATCAACGCGGTACCGAGCCAGTGAATGCCGTCGTGGTGCTGCGCCGCGCCATGGCGATGCCGGGACGTTCTCCGCTGCCGACACGTGTTGGCAACGCTTGGACTCTTCGCCGCTCCAACATCCGTTTCGGAGTACATCCGTCTCGCCGAGCCGGATCGTGGCGGTGCTGGGACGTTTTCCGCTGCCGACGCGTGTTGTCAACGCTTGGACTCTTCACCGCTTCAACATCCGTTTCGGAGTACATCCGGCTCGCCGAGCCGGATTGTGGCGATGCCGGGACTGTTCGGCGACAATTGGAATTCCCCATTAGCGACAATTAGAATTCCCCACTGAA
>CAYWXT010000089.1:0-19456 GCA_964462125.1 uncultured Pirellulaceae bacterium
GAATCTTCGTCACGTCAGTCATGGCGAAAGTGTAACAGTGCGGCGATACTGAATTCCACACAAGCTCGTCCGGCATTTTCGTGTCCGGGAGCGGATGCTCGCTGGGGCGGCATCGGGGGCAAGGCTTCGTTGACGGGGAAACCGCCCCCCCCCCTAGTGGACAGAGGCCAAGCACGCCCGTATACTGGCCTTTAGTTCACGTTTCCGGGGCGAGCGAGGTTGCCTCCCGGGACCCATCCTTTTCTCCACGATCGAAGGGGCGTTACGATGCCAGAGAAACGAAGTCCTGCGTCATTCTCGGAACAGGTTATCGCGGTTGTGATTGATCGCGAGGGGGTGCGGTTGCTCGCGCCGCTGAACGAGGTCGATACCGGAACGCTGCGGGGTTGTTCTGCCGAGGACCCGGCGGACTGGAACGATATTGCGCTGGTCTGGCCGCGGTATCGGTTCGACGCTGAGAACTGTGAATTCGCTGACGGACTGCCCATTCGCGAGCTCGCGTTGGACGCCGCAAGGGAGGCGACTGCGTCGGCCAGCGCGTGGCTGGTGCTCGATTTGGTCGGGAAGCGACTGGTCACCGGGGGGAGGGTTCCGCCATTGCGATTACGCGGAACGCCGCGCCGGGAGGGCGACCCAGAGAGCGAGGTCACGGTTTTGCCGCCGTGGTGGGAATTGTGCGAGCACAATGACCTGAGCGTGTTTGATCGCTCTCGGGTTCCCGACGCGGTCCCCGATCCCCACCGCGAGTTGCTCTGGGGATCGGCGATGCCCCAATTCTTAGCGGAGCGCATGGTGCAGGTGGTTCGTCGGGGCGAGGAATGGATCGGTAAGGATTGGGAAGGGGAGCCGTGCGGGCGTCACGAATGGACCTGCGCCGTTCACCGCGATTGGCTGATGACGCCCCGGCACGATCTTGGCGGCGGTATTCCCCGCGAATGCCTGCACATCGCCAAGGACTGGATCAGCGACTTGGCCGACGGTCAGCAATTTCGCGTCGTTGCCGGCCAGGATCCGGTGCCGATTCCGACGGAGTTGTCCACGTATGCGAACGCTCCGCTGGGCCGGCACGAGGTGATCCTCTATTTCGATGCGTGTCGGGAGACGATCGGTGCAGGATGGCGATGGTTGATCGAACACAAACAACGGCTGGACGAGCCCGCATTGGAACAAGACTTAGCCGCGGCGATGGAGCGTTTCTTGTTACAGTGGTTGAGTGAGCCGTTCGAAGGTGGTCCGTCGCCGTCGGAAGTTATCCACTGCGAGCGCATTCGGATTCCCTTGGTTTCCCGTGACGAGGGACATCTCATCGACTGCGACTGTCCCATCTGCGAGATGCTGGCCACCGGCATGTTCGGCCCCTCGTTTATTCAATTCGACGGGCACCAATTGGAACTCGATGATGAGTTCGCCTTTTCGTTGTGGGCAACACCGGAGGAGTGGGAACGCGAGCAAGCCGAATGGGCCGAGTTCAACGCCCGCATGAAGTCCGAGATGAAGGAAGCGAAGGCAGCGCCACCGCAGGGTCTGAGCGGTGACGGGGAATTGGAATCGGTCTGGAAAAACACGATGATCAGTGACGAGGGAATCCCCGGCGACACCTACGGGCATCTGGGCTTGGCCTTTCTGGTCGCCGAGATGGGGACCGCCCTTCGGGATGCCGGGGGAGCTCAGCACGAGATCGACGAGCTCAACGGCGCCTTTCGGAATTTCCGGGAAACGATCACAACAGAGGCACATCCCGCCGCAGTCCAAGCGTTCAAACGAACCTTGGAGACACTGTGCAACAAGCACGGCCGGCTCGTCAGTCACAGCGCCGACTTGCAGAGCCGGATCGATGAACAGCTGCGGAAGGTGTGACTCGACTCGCTCACCGCACGCAAAAGTTTTCTTGAATGGATCACGACCGGTCGCTTCACTTTCAAATCATGGGCATGGACTGCGCCGAGGAGGTCGCCGTATTGCGACGGTCGGTGGGGCCGGTTGTCGGCGGGGAGGACCGGCTTTCGTTTGACGTGCTTAGCGGCCGGATGACGGTGGCCGCTGGCGACCAGCCGGTGGACGTCGACGCGGTGCTTGCCGCCGTGTCCGCCACGGGGATGCAGGCGGAGCGGTGGACGGGACAATCGGGCACCGCCTCCACTGTTTCCACCTCGGCATGGAGGCAGGGTCTGCTGTGGACGTCACTCAGCGGCGGGTTCCTGCTGCTGGGGCTGCTGGTCCGGTTGGGGGTTGCCCTGGAGACATTCGCCGGGCCCATCCTTGAGATCACCATCCGAGGGCTCTACGGGTTGGCCATTGTCTGCGGCCTTCGTCTGGTGGCACCCAAGGCTTGGCGAGCGGCCCGCGGGTTGCGCCCAGACATGAACCTGTTGATGACCGTCGCGGTCCTCGGGGCGATTGTGATTGGGGAATACTTGGAGGGTGCCTCGGTCGCGTTCCTCTTTGCCCTCTCCAACGCCTTGGAATCTTGGAGCATCCGCCGTGCTCACCGGGCGATTTCGGCATTGATGGACTTGGCACCGCCGACGGCGCGGGTTCGCGACCGGGAGGGAACAGAAAAGGAACTTCCGATTGAGGAGGTCGCCGCCGGATCGCGGATAGTCGTCAACCCCGGCAATCGCATTCCGCTCGACGGGGTCGTCATGGCGGGAAGGAGTGATGTGAACCAGTCGCCGATCACCGGTGAAAGCATGCCGGTGGAGAAGCAGAGTGGCGACACGGTGTTTGCCGGGACCGTCAACGGCAACGGGGCGTTGGAGATCGAGACCACGAAGCCAGCGGACGAGACGACCCTGGCCCACATCGCGCGGATGATCGACGAGGCGCAGTCGCGTCGTTCGCCGAGCGAGCGGTGGGTCGACCGGTTTGCCCGTATTTATACGCCAGCGGTGATGGGCGTTGCCCTGTTGGTCTTCCTGGTGCCCCCGTTGGCCCTTGGGCAAACGTGGAGTGTCTGGTTCTACCGAAGCCTGGTCCTTCTGGTCATCGCCTGCCCTTGTGCACTCGTGATCTCGACCCCCGTGAGTGTTGTCGCCGCGTTGACCGCCGCCGCACGGCAAGGGGTTTTGATCAAAGGGGGCGTTTTTCTCGAAGCGATCAGTCATGTCCGCGCGTTCGCTTTCGACAAGACCGGGACCCTGACCGAAGGCAAACCGCGGGTCCACACCGTCATCTCACTCAACGGACACACCGAAACCGAACTTCTCGAACGCGTCACGGCGCTGGAAGCACGTAGCGATCATCCGTTGGCCAAGGCGATCCTTGACCATGCCCGTCAGCTTGGCGTAAGTATTCGGCCCGCGGCGGATTACCAGGAGATCCCCGGTGAGGGAGCGTCGGGAAGCTGGAACGGGGAAACCTACTGGCTCGGATCCGCTCGGTTGATGGCTGAGCGTGGTCAAGAGACTGCGGAGAGGCGAGAGCGGATTGCGGAGCTGGCTGCTCAAGGGCAAACGGTGGTTGTCGTCGGCAGTGCTCGGCACGTCTGCGGCCTGTTGGGCTTGGCGGACACCGTGCGCCACACCTCACGGTCGGCGCTGAACGAATTGAGGGCACTGGGCGTCGAGCATCTTGAAATGTTGACCGGCGACAGCCGGGCAACGGGAACCGCGATTGGCAGATCCGTGGGAGTCGATGAGATTCGTGCCGAACTGCTACCGGCTGAAAAGGTGGACGCCGTGGAAGCGTTGGTGGAACGGTTCGGTTCGGCCGCAATGGTGGGCGACGGGGTGAACGACGCCCCCGCCTTGGCGACCGCGACCGTGGGCATTGCGATGGGGGTTGCTGGAAGCGACGCTGCGATCGAAACCGCAGACATCGCCTTGATGTCCAACGACCTGTCCAAGCTGCCGTGGACGGTCCGCCTCTCCCGCCGCACCGTCGGAGTCATCCAACAGAACATTGCTTTCGCATTGGCCGTGAAAGCAGCGTTTGTGATCCTCACCTTTTTCGGCCTCGCCACACTCTGGGGCGCGATCGCGGCCGACATGGGGACGTCCCTGCTGGTGATCTTCAACGGTATGCGGCTGCTGCGAGAACGGCAGGGAGGAGCAACGCACTAGGTGGGGTGATCCACCACGGCGCCGTGGCATCCTGACCCCGCACCGGCCGTGCATCCGAAGCAGTGCCGTCCGGTCATGATGCGGCGTTTTGCCAACGGTGACAGGTCGAATTCCCGGATGTGTTGCGGAGCCTCGGAAGCGAGTCCCACCTCAAGCATTTGGTTGAAGTCACAATCGAACAGCCGGCCTTGCCAATCGACCGAGAGTGTCGTGCGGCACATCACCCCTTCGACCGCAGCGGGATTGAAGGCACCGATCAATGTCTGCAGGTATTCGTCGTATTGTTCATGACGGATGAGGTCTTCCAGAAACCGGCTGATGGGAAGGTTGGTGATGGTGAACAGTTGCGAGAATTCAATCCCATAGCGATCCCAAAGCTCGCGGCGATAATCCGCTTCGAGTTGCCGCTGCGACGGCGGCAGAGCCGGACCAACGGGATTGTAGACCAGCGTCAGCACTCGCTCGCTGTCGTGCGTCCCGTAGCCGAGGTCATTCAGCCGCCGCAGAGCCTGGATCGATTTCTGAAACACGCCGTTGCCACGCTGAGCATCACAGTTCTCTTCCAGGTAGCACGGGAGGGAGGCCACGATTTCAACATTTTTCTCTGCCAGGAATTCCGGCAAGTCCTTGAATCCGGGGGCCATCAGGATGGTGAGATTGCAACGATCGATGACCCGTCGCCCCAATGCCCGCGCCTGCTCAACGAGCCAGCGGAAATGGGGGTTCATCTCGGGCGCCCCACCGGTGATGTCGAGCGTGGGGATGTCGGATCGAGCGAGCACATCGACGACCGCCTCGGCGGTCTCGCGCGACATGCTCTCGCGCCGATCCGGGCCGGCATCGACGTGACAGTGCTGGCAGGTTTGGTTGCAGAGCTTGCCGACGTTGATCTGCAAGACCTCGATTCCGGCGGCTTGCAGCGGTTGCAGATCGTGCTCGCGGAGCGCCTCGCTAAACGAGAAATGGCGCGAATCGCTCTCCTCCTCCAGAATCTTTCGCTGCCGGTCAGGATGCGAGAAAGGACTGCCTTGTCTCAGTAATGTCAATGGCACTCGAGGTTACTCCTTTTTTTCAAGGGATGATCGCCGATACTCAACAACAACCGTCGTCACCGCTGCAGCAGGGGCCGATCGCGTCGGTGGTTTCGGCATAGTCGTTTCCTTTGGTGATCCGGGCCGGCCTTCGAGCGTTGCGCCGGCAATTGAACGGCTCTGCCCCCTCCAGGGGAATCGACTGCCGCGGTTCGATCGCCTCGAACATGTCGGTGTAGGGTTCTCGTTGGAGCAGTTGGAACGTTTTGTCACAGACCGCCATCCGTTCACCGCGGCAGTAGCGATGCCCGTCGTCATCTTCGACGGCTTTGAATGGACCTCGATAGACAACTGCTTGGTTGCGTTCCAAGCAGGGGCCCTGTTTTCCCTTGTGAGCGACGACGGTCACCGATCGAAACTCGATCCCTTCGACAGTTTGCCATGGGTCGCGTTGCCGCTTGACGATCTGAATTCCATGAAATCCCGCCTCTTCGAAGGCTTTCAGGAACTCGTCTTCGCGGAAGGCACCGGCGATGCAGCCCGACCATAACTTGGGGTCGCGCTGTAGCTCCTCGGGCACCAACTCGTCGCTGACAATGTCGCTGATTGCTGCCCGGCCTCCACGGCGCAACACCCGAAAAATCTCGCTGAAGAGCTGCCGTCGATCTTGTTGCCGGACCAGATTCAGCACGCAGTTGGAAAGGACACAGTCCACCGAATCGTCGTTTACCAACGGATGTTCGCGGCGCAACCGTTCCTCCGCATTTCGAAGCGCCAGATAGCTGGCCGGATCCGAAATCGGGCGGTGTGACAGTTCCGTGCCCAGCCGTTCGAGGTCCAGCCGGAGATCTTGGATCATGCCGTAGCGGAACTCAACGTTGGAGTATCCGAGTCGTTCCGCCACGGTCGGGAGGTACTTGCGAGCCAGCGCGAGCATTTCCTGGTTGCAATCGACGCCAATCACGCGTCCGTCGGGACCAGCCAGCTGCGCCGCGATATAGCACAGCTTGCCGCCGCCGCTGCCCAGGTCGAGCACGGTGTCCCCGGCGCGGACGAACGGAGTGGGATCGCCACAGCCGTAATCTCGCTCAATGATCTCGTCTGGGATCACCGAAAGGAAATCGGCGGCATATTCAATCGGACAACACAACGCCGGTTCAACCGCATGGGCCGCGGCGGCGTATCGCTGGTACACACTGGCTTCTGTTTCATGCCGATCGAGGCTCGAGACATCTTTCATGGGAACCATTCTTCCTTGGGACCGGTTGGAGACTGAACAGGGGCGGTGCCAGCAGCGTCAGACGGACGCCAGCTACCGCGCCTTGGGGAAATCGAACGGTGTATCGTGCACGTGGTGGAACAGATTCGCTCTCCTTCAACGAGTCCATGTTAACCATTTTCTGAACAGAGACTTGACCAGGGGGGTCATCCGAGTGCGATTGTATTGGTCGCCGAGTTTACGGATCGCTTCGGCCTCGGTCGGGTAGGGATGGATCGTACTGCCGATCTTGCTTAAACCAAGCCCGTGGGTCATCGCCAGCGTGATTTCGGAGATCAGATCACCAGCATGTTCGCCGACGATGGTGGCGCCGATGATTTTGTCGGTTCCGCGTTGGGTGTGAACTTTCACGAAGCCCTCTTCATGCCCTTCCAGCATGGCCCGATCAATCTCCTGAAACGACTGGACGTAGGTATCGAGCTCGAGTCCCTGCTCCTCTGCCTGCTGCTCGGAGATCCCGACATGGGCAAGTTCGGGCGACGTGTAGGTGCACCAAGGGATAACCAGCGACGACGACTTTTTTCGCCCCATGAACAGGGCGTTCTGAATCACGATGCGGGCCATGAAATCGGCGGCATGGGTGAACTGGTACGGAGAACAGACGTCACCGGCGGCGTAGATCCGCGGATTGGTCGTCTGCATCCGCTCGTTGACCTCAACCCCCTTTTTTCCATAGTTCACCCCCACGGTTTCCAGATTCAGGCTCTCGACATTCGGGGCTCGGCCGACGGCGACCAACAGCTGGTCGATCGGTTCGTCGTATTCCCGTCCTTCCACCTCGACCGTCAGTCGCGTGGCCCCGTCTCGCTTCTGGATCGCAAGTTCCTTACCGCAACACAACACCTGGACACCATCCCGAGCGAGCGCTTGCTGGACGATGTCGGCTGCGTCTCGGTCCTCGCGTGGCAGGATTCCGTTGGCGGCCTCGACCAACAGAACGTGGGAGCCCAAGCGTGCGAAGGCCTGGGCCAGCTCACTTCCAATGGGGCCGGCACCGATCACCCCGAGCCGAGCGGGACGCTCCGTCAATGAGAAGACCGATTCATTGGTCAAGTAATCGACCTCGTCCAGTCCCGAAATGGGTGGAGCCGCGGCGCGGCCGCCGGTCGCGATCACCGCGCGATTGAATTTGAGCTGCCGCCCCTCCACGTCGACCGTGTCGGACGCGGTGAACTTTGCCTCGCCAAGGAACACATCGACGCCGAATTCGCGGAAGCGGCGTGCCGAATCGTTGGGACTGATTCGGGCCCGAAGTTGCCGCATGCGGCGCATCGCGGCGGGAAAATCGACCTCCGTCCCCGGCGGTACCTGAACGCCGAAGTCACCGGCACGGCGTACCGCAGCAGCGGCCCGGGCGGCACCAATCACCGCTTTGGAAGGGACACAACCGACGTTCAAACAGTCGCCCCCCATCAAATGCCGCTCGACCAAGGCAACCTTCGCCCCCATCCCAGCCGCCCCGGCCGCGGTGACCAATCCGGCCGTCCCAGCCCCGATGACGACCAAGTTGTAGCGGCCACTCGGCTCCGGATTGACCCAATCCGCAGGCCGAACGTTCCGCACGAGTTCCTGGTTGAACTCATCCGCAGGGCTGGTTTGGGGGAGCGGTTCCAGGACTGGCCGTGAATTCAAGTTCTCTGTTCCATCCAAGATCACGAGATTTCCTGTTTTAGGAGGGCTTCCTGTGGGGCACTGATCGGTTCGGATTTCGGTCTACGTGGCCGCATGAAAGAACCGTCATGTAAGCATACCAGCGGCTTGGGCCGCTCGATTCCCCAGCGGGTGTGAGGGGGACGCCCCCAGCGACGATCCCTTACACGTTTTTCGTTGCGACAATGCGAAAAAAACGTGGGGGCAATGGCCGGACACCCATCGCTGGCGATCGCCCGGCAATCGGAAAGGCACTGGCGCTGATCGACGTTGGTGCTGATCCACGTTCAGCGTTTCGAGTCGGAGGAAAGTTGCCGGAGCCATCGCTTGATCCGTTCGCGGGCCGCATCTGGAAGTCGGACATTCGCATCGGCGGCGCCCGCTTCGATCTCCCGGCTGCGCTGCCGCACGGTCGCTCGGAGGTAAACCAATGACTTCCGGTATCGGCGGCATAGCCCACACATCCTCAGGTGCATCCAGACCCCCATCCGCTTCGACCGGGGAAGGGGTTGGTCGAGTGACTGGGAGACGAGCTTCGAGACTTCTTTGCAGGAGAGCATGGGAGACCGATTTCCGATTAGCGGCTTTCCTGGTGCCATCGAGTTTTCATGCATTGAGAAAGCCGCAATCGGGCACGATGCAGCAAAACCCACAAGTTGGACGGCGAGACGCCGAGAACCTTACAGATGTCGCCGGTACTCTGCTCGTCCATTTCCCGCAGCGCAAACGCATCGGCTTGCCGGGTGGGGAGCGTTTCCAGACAGGCGTGGAGGATTTCCCAAAACTCGGCCTGTTCGAGTGAGTCGAGCGACTGTTTGAGTGTCGACCGCACTTCCGGGTTCCAGTTCCCATCGGCATCAAAAAAATCGTCGGAACGGTCCTCCCCTTCGCCCGCGGTAAGTGAGGTGGTGCGATTTCGCTGGCGGATCAAGTCGACAATTTTCCGCTTCAAAATTCCCAACATCCAGCCCCGCACGGAACCTCGACCGGCGTATTGATCGACGTGCTTCCATGCCGCCACGAACGTCTGCTGTACAACCTCCTCGGCAGCCTCCTCACTGCGGAGCCGCGAGAGAGCGTATCGATAGAGATCGTCTCCGTAGCGATCGACCCAAGAATTCGGGTCGAGTTCAGCGGGGGATTCGGCGGAGGTCGGTTTACTCATCGTTTCGCTTTGGGGACATATTCACCAATGAGGTACTGGCGTTCTGTCGGTTCCGTCCGCCACATCCGGCCGCGGCGGCACCCTTGGCGGACGGAGCGTTTTGCGGGAGGCAAACCACTAGGGGGGCGGGCCGGGAAGGATCACCATTCCGACGGTGTCGATCGTGCCATCGCCGGTGAGTTGGCGGACCCGCAGTTCGATTTGACCGCAGCGAACCGAGGCCCCCTCGCGGAGCCCGCCGGCGCCGAGTCGCTGGCGCAGGGCGGCATCCAAGGTGGTGCCTGGCTCCGTTGCTAACTGGACGCCGTAGGAACGCTCCAGATCCCCCACCGTGATGCTCCCCTTGAGCGGAAACTCCAGGTCGACCGGCAGGCTCACCTGCGGCGCCTCCCGGCGGGCGAACACACGATCGACCAGCGGCCGGACGTTGGGGCGGAGGACCACCACGACATGGTCACCCGAAAGAATCCGGGACGCCCCCTTGGGGACCAGGATCTGCCGGTTGCGGACGATCAACGCCACAATCACTTCCTCCGGCAACGCCAGATCCCGAACGAGCTGGTCGGCGGCGTGGGTATCACGATCGACGAAGTAATCGACAATGTCCCCTTCGACATGTTGCAACGAGCTGAGTTCGAGCGTGACGGGTGACTCGGCCTTGCGAGGCAACTCCAAACCGAGTCGTCGGGCCGCCAACGGCAGCGTCCATCCCTGCACCAGGGCCGAGATCAACACAACGAAAAAGACCACATCGAACATCAGCGGCGCGAACGCCAAATCTTCCAGGAAGGGAAACGTCGCCAGCGTGATCGGCACCGCTCCCTTGAGCCCGCCCCAACTCAAGAAGACCCGTTCCCGCCACAGGAAATGAAACCCGAGAAGCGATAGCCAGACCGCGACCGGACGGGCGACGAACATCAGGACCGCGGCGATCGCCAAGCCGGGAGCGGCGATATCGAACAGCCGGCTGGGAAAGC
The DNA here is from genome assembly GCA_964462125.1 of uncultured Pirellulaceae bacterium. Lineage (GTDB taxonomy): Bacteria > Planctomycetota > Planctomycetia > Pirellulales > Pirellulaceae > JAWLFY01. The sequence goes on from CAYWXT010000089.1 coordinate 10,164, forward strand.
TCAGCAACCCCAACACGGTGAACATCAAGATCTGGCCCAGCCAAGCGGCGGCATCGTGAAACAGCAGCAGCCCCCGGTGGAACACGGGGCGGTGATTGCCGATCACGATCCCCGTTAGGTAAACCGCCAGGAACCCGCTACCGCGAAATTCGGCGGCGAAACCGAATGACAAGAACGCGAAGGCGGTCGCCAACAATGGATACAAACCAGCGGAGTTGAGATGGATCGTGTTGATGACCCACACACCCACTCGCCCGACCGCCCAACCCACCATCGCGCCAACGAACATTTGGTTCAAAAACAGCCCCAACATTCCGAACCCTAGAGAAATCTCGCCGGTCAACACCTGGATCAGCCCCAGGGTCAGGAAGATCGCCATCGGGTCGTTCGAGCCGCTCTCGACCTCCAACGTGTCGGCCAAGCGACGCCGGACGCGGACACCGCCGGTCCGCAATACGGCAAACACCGCCGCGGCATCGGTCGAACCAACGATGCCGCCCAACAGCAGGCCTTCCAGCGGCGCCAGGCCCAATATCCATGTTGCCGCCAGGCCGGTGATCATCGCGGTCACGACGACGCCCAACGTCGCGAGCACCGCGGCCGGTCGCCAGGCGACCTGCAACGCGCGATACGGCGTCCGCAAGCCGCCGTCGAACAAGATGAACGCCAGCGCCACGGTCCCGATCCCGTGGGCCAGCGAATAATTCTCGAACTCGATCCCGCCGATCCCCTCGGACCCGGCCAACATGCCCAGGACCAAAAACATCACCAGCACGGGAACGCCGACCCGCGCCGAAAACTTGCTCGACGCGATCCCCAGCAAGAGCAACACGCCCGCGATCAGGATCAGTGCATCGGTGAACAACATGGCCGGACAGATGTCTCGCGAGAACGGGAAACCGGCCGGTTTTCGGGACGGTCATCAAACCCGCGTTGAGCCTATCGAAAACCGCGGCAACGGGCTATGACACGCCACAACGGGGCATGACATCCCCAGTTGAAGCAGGCCCCTTCCACACCGGTCCCATCCCGCCCCCCTTGGGCTCGGCGACATTTCTCCCTTGACCCGATCGGCAAAGTCGGAACAATTCAGCATCAGTGAGGTGACAGGGATGCTCACCCCGGTGGAGGATTCACCGGAATGCTACTTTTTTCGACTTGGCAAGGAGGCCGCCATGCGTCGTTCGATCGATCCCACTCCGGCATCGAAACTCATCCGAACACGCCCACAACCTGCGGAGGCGGCGTCCCCGGGCCCCGAGCCGCCCGCGGCATCGCCGTTGGCGCCCTGCGTGCCGCCCCCGGCCGATTCCCGGCCGTGGTCGCTGCGGCAAACGCTCCCCACGGCCAGGTTTATCGGCCAAGGGGACATTCGCTTCACCTCGGTCGCCGAGTCGGCGGAGACGGCCGAGGCTGGTCAGTTGGTTTTGAATCGGGTGGGGCAAGACGACCCAGTGCGATTGGTTGCCGACGCGATGGCGCGCGGGGCGGCCGGGATCGTGACCGAGCAGCTGTTGCCCTGTCCCCTGCCGCAATGCGTCGTTGGCGACGTCGCATCGGCCAGCGCTTCCATCTGGTCCGCAGTACTCAACCGTCCCGACCGCAAGCTGTTGACGGTCGGTGTTGTCGGATCGGCAGGCAAGAGCACCACCGCGTTGCTGATCGCGACCCTGGTCCGCTCGCTCGGCGTCCGCACCGCCTACCAAACCGACCTGGGAGGCTGCGACGGGATCGTGCAGTCGACGCCGGCCGAGCCGATACCGGCCGGGGAATCGATGGTTCGCTGGCTGGGTGATGCGGTCGACGCTGGCTGTGAGGTCGCAATTTGTGAATTGACCGACGCGCAGCTTCGACACGGCGACCATGACTCGATCAGACTGGACGTCCTGGTTGTCACCGGGATGACGGACCGGCACCGCGATTTCGGCCCGTCCGCCCTACAGTGCGCCCTCGAGCTGCTTGTCGCCAACGGTGCCGCCGTCGCCTCCGCGGATGCCCCCCGCACCGTCCGCATGCTGCGTGACAGTGGCGCCTCGGTCGTCACCTACGGCGTCCGCCGGGCGGCCGAAGTCACCGTCAAAGTGATCGAACAGACCGACGGGATGACCTCCTCGTACTTAAGCCAGGGCGACACGACGGCCGTCATGGAAACTTCCCTGTGCGGCGGCGCGATGGCCGCCAACCATGCCGCCGCGGCTACCTTCGGGATCCTGATTGGCCAGCCCTTGCCGTCGATCGCCGAAGCACTCGGCTCGCTCACCTCGGTCCCTGGCCGCCTGCAGCAGATTCCCCATGACCAGCACGCCAATGTCCTGGTCGATGCCGGTGGCTCGCCGAACCGGGTCACCGAAGCCTTGCGGACCGCACGTTCGATGCGCGGCACAGGTCGCCTCTGGTGCGTCCTGGCGCTCGAAGGAACCGAATCCCCCGAGGAACTGGCCCGCTACGGGGAACTCATCGAACGCTTCGCGGAACAGGCTATCGTCACCACCATCGAATCCGCCAAGCCGAGCTTTCTGAACCTCTCCCACCAAGTGCTCGACGGGGTCAAGCAATGCGCCGCGCTGCGACTCATCGCCGACCACCAGCGAGCCGTCCGCTGGGGCGTCCACCACGCGGAGGCCCGGGACACCGTTTTGTTGCTCGGTGGACTCAGCAGTCGGCGCCCAGATTCGAACCAACCGGCCACGGCCGCGCAGCAGCGAACCGCGCTGGCTGAGTTGGAACGTTGGGTAGATTCAGAACGCAAACAGTCAGCGGAGAGCAAGGCAGCCAAGACGCAAACGCCGACGGATTTCGCCGCCCCCCCCCGCCAGTTCCGGGTTGTCGGCTGAGAGCCTCTCCCGCTTTCCCGCCAAACGCCGGGCGGCGAGCGCCGCACACCGTTACGAAAAATCCCTCGGACTGATTAACTCCCATCGGGGAGCTCCAACGCTTGATGGATCGAAATCGAGCGAACCGGGGAGCGGGTGACCCCGAGTCGCGCCGTCACTCAGGCGTCGCGGCGGCTTGAGCCTTGGCCCTTTTCTCCGCGCCGTCACGATAGTCGACGACGTCCCAAACCAGGCCGCAGGCTTTCAGGCAGCGGATTGCGATCCAGGTGACGTCGAACTCCCACCATTTGTGCCCGTGCTTCGCCATTCGGGGATAGGCATGATGGTTGTTATGCCAGCCTTCCCCGTAAGCGATGAGGGCGACGAACCAGTTGTTGCGGCTGTCGTCGGTGGTTTCGTAATTCCGGTAGCCCCAGATGTGCGAAGCGCTGTTGACCATCCACGTGGTGTGCAGCACTCCGACCAGGCGCAGAAACATTCCCCACACCAGTAGCGAGAGCCCGAAATGCAGCCCGCCGAAGGCATAGCCGACGCCGAACAGCGTGGCGCCGACCGCGATGTGAAGGGGCAGGAACATGACATCCAGAAACCGCATGCCACGATCTTTGTACAGGTCCGGCACCCAACGCTTCAAAAACGCCGTTCGCTGCTTGCCATGCGTGGTGTATGCCAGCCAAAAAATATGGCTCCACCAGCCACCTTCACGCGGTGAATGGGGGTCACCGTCTTGGTCGCTGTACGCATGATGCTTGCGGTGGTCGGCAACCCAATCGAGCGGGGACCCTTCGCCGGCAAGTGTCCCGATCGTCGCGAAAAGGTAGCGCACCCAACCACGGGCCTTCATCCCGGTATGGGTCAGCATCCGGTGATAGCCCAAGCAAATGCCGAGGCTGCCGGTGACCCAATGCAGGGTGAGCATGACGGCGAGCCCGGTCCAGGTGAAGGTGAATGGGGCGGCAAGGCAGACCAGATGGGCAAATCCGAGCCACCCGATCGCCCACCAACTGAGGTTGTCGCGCCGCCTCCGCTCCACCGCCGTCGGCTTCGATACATCAATCTTGGTTCGCTGTGGATTGCCGCCATCGCGCCGCGGATCGCCAGCACCACCCGGTTCGGGAAACTGGAGCTGTGGACGGCTTTTTTGAGGGGTTTCTGCGACTGTCGCCATCGGTGAGCGTTCCTACTGGGAGGTTCCTTCGTCCCGGACTGAACCACGCCGGGATCACAACTTCCCTGAGAATACGCAACGGATGTGACTGCAATGTCTACGAGCAAGCGGTCTTATGTAACAGAGATGTAAAAAAAGCCCGCGGGGGTCCCGCGGGCTTGGATCGGCATTCAACTTCTTTGACCGATACTGAGCTCATTTAACGAATACCGGGTTCATTTGACGACGGCCAAGTTTTGTCGCCGCAATGCGTCGACATACTCGTGGGCGATGTTCAGCACCTCTCGGTTGTAGTAGGTATCGCTGAAGACCTCCTCGTCGGTCAATTCGGTCGACAGTTCCTCGACCTCCTCTTCCTGGCGGGCATTCAGCTCCGCCCGCCGTTTGGCGAACTCTTCCTGGTCGAGGGAAACGACCGCCCGTTCTTTCTGGTCCTCGTACAGCTCGATGCGACGGAGCAGTTCGACGAAGTCTTCATCCTGTTCGACACGCTTGGCCGAGTTTTCCCGAAGCCTTTCGACAACCGGTTGGGGGACCATCTGGTAACGGTCATGCTCGGCCGCGGGCACCCGGTCGTGTTCCAAGGCGTATTTCAAGTCGCCTTCGGAGATGTCCATCTTGGCGGTGATGCTTGGCAACACCACATCGGCCGCGACACCATCAAGTTGGGTGCTGTCACCGTCGGGAAGGTAGAACTGCTGCAACGTGACCTTCAGTGCCCCGTAGTTCTCACGGTTGTTTCGAAACAGCTGTTCTCCCAGGTCCATCAAGGTCTGCACGGTTCCTTTTCCGTGGGTCGCCGGGTCACCGACGACGATCCCGCGTCCGTAGTCCTTGACCGCGCCGGCGAAAATCTCGCTTGCGCTAGCACTGAACTTACTGGTCATGACGACCAAGGGTCCATCCCAGACGGTGGTGTCGCTATTGTCGGCGTGCTGCTGGATGGTGCCGTCGGAACTTTTGACTTGGACGACCGGGCCATGATCGATAAACAAGCCGGTCAGGCTGATCGCCTCGGTCAGGCTCCCGCCACCGTTCTTACTCAGGTCGAGCACGACGCCATCGACCCCCTCGGACTTGAATTCCTCGAGCAGTCGGCGAACGTCGCGGGTCGAACTGCGGAAATCGACCGCCTTCTGCTTGGCCTTCTCCATGTCGAGGTAGAAGCTTGGCAGATTGATGTAGCCGATTTTCATCACCGCAGAACCATCGGGGCGTTCGTGTTCGATCACCTTCCCGCGGGCCGCGGACTCTTCCAACTCCACACGGGCTCGAACGATCGTGTAGGTCTCCAGATTACCGACTCCGCCCGGTTTGACGCCAAGCCGGACCGTCGTCCCCGCCTTGCCGCGAATCAGCTTGACGACCTCCTTGAGGGGCATTTCGAGCACGTCGACCATCGACTCATCCTCGCCTTGGCCGACGCTGACAATCACGTCGTCCGGCTTGAGCTTGCCATGTTTCGAAGCCGCCCCGCCGGGGATGACGCTGCTGACCACGATCGTGCCGTCCTTTTCCCGCAGTGCGGCCCCGATCCCGTCGAGATTCAGCCGCATGCTGATCGCGAAATCTTTGAGCGAATCGGGCGACATATAGGTCGAGTGGGGATCGAAGCTCATCGTCACCGCGGTGAGGTACATCTCCAGCAGGTCATCCGACTTGGTCTGGTTCCAGCGCCGCGAGTACCGCTGGTACCGCCGCCGCAGCCGATCGACCGCATCGTCCTCCTCGGTGTCGCCCTCCTTCAAGTCGAGCAGGGCGTACTTGATCTGCTTTCGCCACCGGTCGCGGGCCTCCTCGGCGTCGGTCGCATAGCTCGCCACCTCCGGATCGATGACGATCGTTTCGTCCCGGGTGAAGTCAAACTCGCCGTCGAGCAGCTCCAGGGCGACCGCGACCCGCTCGTCAACCCGCTGGGTGAAGCGTTCGAAAATGCGGTACGCCAAGCCCAACTCTCCAGCTTCCACCATCTCGTCGACGCGGCTGGAATCACGCTGGAATTCGTCGATGTCGCTTTGGAAAAAGTACAGCTTCTGAGGGTCGAGTGTCTCAAGGTACAGATCGAGCGCCCGGCGACTGATCTCGTCATCGAGTCCCTTGCCGGAAATATGGTTCTGCGGCATTAGCTGGGCGATCACCCGCGCGATCTGGCCGTCCTGCGGGCTCTGGGCCAGTGGTTCCGCGTCGGCCGGTGGGTCACCGAGCGCCGTGGGTGGGGCGGCGAGCGAAGCGGCGAACAGCAGCGTCGCCCCGAACAGTGTCACGACTGTCGCTCGGCGCCCGGCGGCGCGGCGTGTCCGGTTTGCGAAAGGATTCATGCGGTGCAACCGACCGAGTGGCCAGTGGACAGTCGGATGGCGTTCCATAATGTTTTCCTGTATTCGGCGGAGTGACGAGTCACGGCAAAGCGTCCTGACCGGCTGGCGAAGTTGCCTAGACGCCCCGCATGGGGATGGTTTTGCGGATACTAGGGAAGCTGTGTTGACACGGCAACTGCGTTTCCTCTTCTATTCGTCAAGTCTAACAGGAAGGTTCAAGTCGAGTGCCGATTCAATAGCAAACTTTGCCCTCACCGCCGACGATTCGGCCGATCGGGGCGCATCCAATGCCCAACTCGCGGATCTGAGACGCGATGCTGGAGGCGTAAAAGGGGCTGACGACCGCAATCATCCCGATACCGAGATTGAACACCCGACGCATCTCGGAGGTTTCGATCTCTCCGGTCTGCTGCAGCCAGCGGAAGATCTCGGGGAGCTCCCACGCGCCGGGATCAAGCTGCGCGTCGAGGTGGGGTGGGAGGATGCGGGCTAGGTTTTCTCCGATCCCTCCTCCGGTGACGTGCGCCAGGCCGTGGAGCACCTGCTTGACGCGGTAGTGGGATTGGATCGCGCGGACTGCCGCCGTGTAGATCTGCGTCGGGGTCAGACAGAGATCGGCGAGTGTCATCCCCCCCAAGGCAGCCGGGGTGTCTTGCCAGTTCAGTCCCGCGTCGTTGATGACTTTGCGGACCAGAGAAAACCCGTTGCTGTGCAATCCGCTGGAGGCCATTCCGAGCACCACGTCCCCCTCAGCGATCAGCCGGCCATCGATCAGCCGTTTCTGTTCCACGACGCCCACGGCGAATCCGGCCAGATCGTAATCGTCGTGACCGTACATCTCGGGCATGATCGCGGTTTCACCACCGAGCAAGGCCATGTCGGCGGCGATGCAGCCCTCACTGATCCCCCCTACCAACTGTTCCAGCCGCTCCGGGTCGTCGCGTCCCATGGCAACGTAGTCGAGAAAAAAGAGGGGTTCGGCGCCGGTGCAGAGCACGTCGTTGACACACATCGCCACCAAGTCGATTCCGACGGTGGCGTGCCGACCGATCTGCTGAGCGATTTTCAGCTTCGTCCCCACCCCGTCGGTGCCGCTGACCAACACCGGCTCGGCGTAGTTGCGTGCGAACAACTGACCAGCGAAGTCGAGCCGAAAGAGTCCGGCGAACCCTCCCTCGTTCCGCAGCACCCGCGGGCTGAAGGTACGCCCCATCAGTCGGGGAAGACGGCTCATCGATTCGGCGTAGACGTCGAGATCGACGCCGGCGTCTTTGTAGCGGGTGGCCATCGGGAGATACGAAACTCGGCGTCTAAAAGGAAGATTCGGCGTGCAAAGGGAGACGGGGCGGGGGCATTCCGGCTGGGCGCAGTCGCTCTGCCGAAACGCGTCCCCAATGATGACGCCCCCGCGTCCGAGCGAACAGGCGGGGGGAGTGGCCAACGGACGGCACTGGCGAAGTGCCGGGAACAAGGTTCGCGGGGAGTGCGGCGACATTGTCTGGGGGGGCACGCGCCGCTACAGCAGGCCTTGGGGCGGTCTGCCGGCCCCAAGGCGGGGATCACGGCGTCCGTGTTCTTTCTCGGCCGTTGGTTCGGTAAACTCTTCCGTCACCGATCTGGGCGACGTCGCCTCCCGATCCGTGTTGGGAATCGGCCGGTACCAGAGGTGTCTCCCCTCGTCCGACGCTCCTTAATCCGCACCGTTTCGCTGACCCCCTTGGGAGGTTTCTCCGCTACCGAATCGCCAACCGTCGCGTTGGTCGTCTCGGCATTGCTTTTCTCGACACCCGCGCCCTGAACATGCGGCACGCACCGGAGGCGGTGGTAGGTTTGGTTCGACGACCTATCCTTCCCACCAACGGACGTTCCGGAACGCAGGGACCAACTTGGGAATGCGTCCGCGACGAAATGGAATTTCAAGGAGAGACCCCAACATGCTTATGCGCCAGCCTTGTCCTGACCTGCAGTTCGCTTACCAAACGCCCTACGGCGCCAGGCTTCAGGAGAACGGCGTTCAGTTTTCGGTCTTCAGTCGCTCGGCGACCGAGATGCGGTTGCTGCTTTACAACCGCGTCAACGATCGCGAGCCGGCTGACATCATCGAATTCGACCGCGACACCGATCGCTGGGGAGACGTCTGGAGTCTGCATGTCCCTGGGCTCGAGGCGGGACAGTTGTACCATTTCCAGGCGAGCGGTCCCTGGGAGCCGGCGATCGGGCAACGCTTCGACTCCTCGGCTCGACTGATCGACCCCTACGCCCACGCTTTGGCCGGAGAGTTCCAAAAGAGCAGCGACGGGGTGGTCCGGCCGCCGAAGTGTGTCGTCGTCGATGATTCGTTCGATTGGGACGGAGACCGTCACCTCCGCCGGGACGTCAGCGAATCGGTGATCTATGAGATGCACGTCCGCGGGTTCACCAAGAGTCGGACGGCGAAGGTCAAGGCGCCGGGGACCTATCTCGGCGTAATCGAGAAGATCCCCTACTTGAAGGACTTGGGGATCACGGCGGTGGAGTTGATGCCGGTCAACGAGTTCCCGATCCGCGACATTTACGGCAAAAAGATGGAACGCCCCAACTATTGGGGCTACGACCCGATGGCCTTCTTCTCGCCCCACCGCGGCTACGCCCACGACCGCACCCCGGGGGCGCAGGTGCGTGAATTCAAGGAGATGGTCAAGGCGCTGCACGCCGCGGGGATCGAAGTCATCCTGGACGTCGTGTTCAACCACACCTGCGAGGGCAACGAGCAAGGGCCCACCCTGTCGTTCAAGGGGCTGGAGAACCCGATCTATTACATCCTCAGCGGCGGCCAGCACTACGCCAACTACAGCGGTTGCGGGAACACCATCAACGGCAATCATCCGGTGGTCCGTGAGATGATCTTTCACTGCCTCCGCCACTGGGTCCACAACTACCACATCGACGGCTTCCGCTTCGATCTGGCCAGCATCCTCAGCCGCGACCGTCACG